>JAEYPE010000072.1 GCA_023411035.1 Pseudomonadota bacterium | reverse complement strand
GATCCAGGACCTGGAGGTTAGGCAGAAAGCCGATCGATGACAGAGAGATGCTCAAGGGCGCGACCATGATGAAGGAGGTTTCCCTTCATATGGCGGTCTCGGGCCTGCGAAGGAGATTGCACCTACTCCCGGCTGTTCAGCGCCACCCACTCAACTTCTGTTTGGTCACACAAAACTTGGAAGAGCCGCGAAATGGGCGCCACCCTGAGAAGGCCTTGACAGCGGTTTCGGTGCGGACAGCCAAACCCGGTCGGCATGCCGATGGCAACGGACTTCATCTGGAGGTGGACCCCTCCGGCGCTCGGCGTTGGCTGTTGCGGATCATGATCCAAGGCAAGCGTCGGGACATCGGTCTCGGCTCCACATCGCTGGTCACGCTGGCCGAGGCGCGCGACATGGCTCATAGCATGCGCAAGGTGGCCCGTGCCGGAGGCGATCCCCTGGCCGACCGCCGAGCCGCCCGGCGCGTGGTGCCGACCTTCGAGGAGGCCGCCAAGAGCTGCCACGGCGAGCACCGGGAGGGGTGGAAGAACGGCAAGCACGCGGACCAGTGGCTCAACACGCTGGCGGCGTATGCCTTCCCCCTCCTGGGACCGTTGAAGGTGGACGAGATTGGAACGCCCGAGGTGCGCGACGTGCTGTTGCCGATCTGGCTGGAGAAGCCGGTAACGGCCCGGCGCCTTCGCCAGCGGATCGGTACTGTTCTGGATTGGGCCGCCACCAAGGGCCATCGGGAAGGAGAGAACCCGGTCCGCGGGGTGGAGAAGGGGCTGCCGAAGCAGAAGGATGCAACGGGGCACTTCGCCGCCATGCCCTATGACGATGTTCCCGCCTTCTTGGACGCGTTGCGGGAGATCGACCAGACCGGCCCGGTGGTGAAGCTGGCGCTGGAGTTCCTGATCCTGACCGCAGCGCGGTCCGGTGAGATGCGTGGAGCGGTCTGGCGGGAATTTGACCTCGCCGCCAAGCTCTGGACGATCCCCGGCCCTCGCATGAAGGCCGGCAAGCCCCATGTGGTGCCCCTGGCCCCGCGCGCCGTCGCGGTGCTGGAACAGGCCCGCAAGCTGGCCCGCAAACCGGACGATCCCGACGCCCTGGTGTTCGAGGGCAGCAAGCCCGGCAAGCCGATGTCCGACATGACGCTGACGATGTTGCTCCGGCGGATGAAGCTGGAGGCGACGGCGCACGGGTTCCGCTCCGCCTTCCGCGACTGGACGGCGGAAACGACGAACACCCCCAGCGACGTGGCGGAAATGGCGCTGGCTCACACGATCAAGAACAAGGTGGAGGCCGCCTATCGGCGTGGCGACCTGCTGGAGAAGCGGCGCGTTCTGATGGAGCTGTGGGCGCGGTTCTGCGGGAGTGGGGAGGCGCGACCCGATCCCTCTGGATGAGCATCATGCGGCGGTCGGGGACACCGGCCACGGGGCCGAAAGCGCAGTCATTTCAATCATTTGTGTTCTGCGCGGGCAGGGCCAACCCTTGGCGTGAAGTGTGGTGCCGTTCGGCGGCAATGGAGAACGGTTAGTGCCTTCATGGCGCAAGAAACGTTCTTTTGTTTCCAGGTCCAGGGGGTATGTTGTTAGCTTTCAATGGCTTATCTATGTTTTGGTATTGGGTTCTAATTCCGACGTTGATGTGCAGGTGCGGTCCTGCTATTGTCACCCAATACCAATTTGCACGGTTCGAGGGAAAAGTGGCAAAGCTCAGCGAACTTATTCCGTGCGTAGCGAAGGTGACGGGGGTTACAGAGGCATCCGTTGCTGTGCACGCCCGTCATTTGCGAGCCGAGAGACTGATCTCAACGTCTGGGCGTGGTCCGGGCGGGGCCGAGATGACCGCGGAGGATGCCGCGGCGTTGCTGGTGTCGATAATTGGTGCTGATCAAGCGAAGAATGGCCCCGCCATCGTGGAGGCGTCAAAAAGATCAAAATGCATAAGAAAAATGTCCATTGATGGAAATATTGTTGGTGAGTTCGGAGGAAATATTGATCCAAACGGCATGTGTTTCTTTGATGATGTTGTATTCGTAATCAATATTGGTATTGGAGAGAACATATCTTGCGAAGGAGATTGCAAATTTATGTGGGCAGTAACCATAATGGCAGAGCTTCCTTCGCTTTTTTTCTCAATAGATATTAAAACAAACTATCCAGGCGTAGCATCAGGAAAAAGAATGTATACGGCCCCAAAAGTAGATCGGAAAGAACTGGATTTGAGCAACAAGCTCGCCCATGGAGATTTTAGGATTTCTCGTGGAGTTGGGGCAAAAACAATTGATTCAATAGCTTCTATTCTGAAAGGGCGATCATGATTATGACGCAGCGGAAAGCCAATCCACTACTCAGTCTGGATGCTCATCGTTCTGAGGAGATGCCGATCTTCTCAACAGTATCCATCGGCGATGATGTCCTCAAAGGAGCCGAATCCATCGCCTGCTTCATCTATGGATGTGCCGACGACAGACGGAAGATTTACCACCTCGCGCAAACCGGAAAAATTCCCGTCTTCCGGATGGGAAACACGATCTGTGCCAGGAAGTCGACGATCCTGCGCTGGATCGCTGAGCAGGAAAGCAAGGCCAGCGGTGGGACCGCCGGCATGAGCTGACGGCCCCACTACCTGACCGGACGCCGCGCCAACGGCGTTCCAGTCGGCTCAATCACATCGGAAAGGACACGAAATGAGCGACCGCAATATGCGGGCGACGGGTACGCTCGTCCACAATTCATGCGGTGATGCCGCCACCATCGACCGCGCCCAGACCGACCGCACGCCGCGCAAGCCCACCACCCAGGTCGCCAAGGCCGGCTACTCGGTTCCCGAGTTCTGCTACGGGACCGGTATCGGTCGCAGCAAGGCTTACGAGCTGATGGGTGACGGCCTAATCCGCTTCGTCACGGTGGGCCGCCGCCGCATCATCACCGACTCGCCGGCTGAATTCCTGGCGCGGGTTGCCGACGCGGGGAGGGCGTGACCATGGCCGACAACGGCGACAAGTTCCTGCGCCTGACTCAAGCCGAACTCGACACGGCAAGGGCAATCGCGCCCAACCATTATCAACCGCTGTTCGACGCGATCCACCGATCCCGGCTTGCGGTCCAGTTCGTCAATCCTGGGGTGCGCGTCGGAGACCCGACCTCCGTCATCGCCGATCGTCCATCGCTTGTTGTCATCGGTGACGATGCCGAGGGCGGCAGCCAGGGGCCGACCGTGTTCGACCGCAAGACGCTGGGATGGATCGCGCAACGGGCCTGCGGGGTGATGGTCCATTCCGCCGCGGGCGATGCCGGCCACTACGCGCTCATGGTCGGCGCTGCGCTTCTGGTTCCCGGCATGTCTGCGGTGGTGATCGAGACGACGCCCCGGCACCACGCTGATTGGAAAGAATGGGCGGACAAACACGCCCTGCGGGCTGCGGTTATTCATGTCGCCCCGCCGGTGGCTGGGCATGCTTGATACCGCCACCATCCCCTTCGAGGACATCAACGCCGCTGCCCTGGCCGCCTATCCCGGCCTGCTGGCGGAGTGGTTCCCGGCTGGCCGGCTGGCCGGTCACGAATTCCAGCTCGGCGACCTGTCCGGGAAGCCCGGAGAATCGCTCTCCATCAACGTCAGCACCGGGAAGTGGGCTGACTTCGCGTCGGACGCCAAGGGTGGTGACCCCATCAGCCTGTACGCCGCGGCGTTCCATGCCGGTGATCGCGTCCAAGCCGCTCGCGAGCTGGGGCAGAGGTTCGGTGTTCTCGGTGCACAGGCCCCGCGCCCCGCGGCGCCTCCACCGGCGGCACCGGCCGGCGAGGACTGGTCGCCACAGGTACCGCCGCCTCCGGGCGCCCCTGGTGCCTCGCTTGGCGGCTGGGACCACGTCTACGCCTATCGCGACGCCGACGGCGCCATTCTCCGCTATGTCGTCCGACGTGACGCCCGCGCCGGCGCGACCGGTGCCGGGAAACGGAAGCAAATCCTCCCGCTGACCTACGGCGTCCTGAACGGCGTCCTGAACGGCAAACCGGGCTGGCACCACAAGCACGCCGCCGCGCCGCGCCACCTCTACGGGCTGGACCGGCTGGCGCGACCCAAGGCGGTCATCGTCTGTGAAGGCGAGAAAGCCGCCGATGCCGCGCACCGCATGCTGCCCGACAACCCGTGCCTGACCTGGAGCGCCGGATCAAACGCGGTTCGGCTGACGGACTGGTCGCCCCTGGCCGGGCGCGTTGTGGTGATCTGGCCGGACGCCGACACCCCCGGTCTGAAGGCCGCGGCGGAGATCGCCGACGTCCTGCGCGGCGTCGCGAAGATGATCAAATTCGTGGACACCTCCGGCCTCGCCGATGGCTTCGATGCCGCCGACCTGGAGACGCCGGACCCTGCGGGGTGGCTGCGGGCGCGGATGCGGGACGAGGCTCCTGGGGCCGTGGTGGAGGCCAGCACCGAACCATCCGCTCCGACCCCAGCGACGCCGCAGCCCCCCGCGACGGCACGGCGGTCCCGTCCTGCAGCGCAGAGCGGAGCCCTGACCGCCGCCATGGCCAGCACCCGCCCCCTGATCCGTGTCATCAACGGCGAGTTGCCCCGCGTCGTGGATGACGCCGAGGCCGCGCTGCTGAAGGGCAACGCGCCGCTATACCAGCGCGGCGGTCTCATCGTCCGCCCCGCCTTCGAAGAGGTGAAGGGCGCCAGCGGTCAAACCTTCAAAGCCCCACAGCTCGTCGCCGCGAATGAGCGCAACGTCGCCGAATGGATGGGGCTCACCGCCAACTTCGAGAAGTTCGACGGTCGGTCCCACGACTTCGTGCCCTGCGATTGCCCTGAGAAGGTCGCGCAGACCTACCTTGCCCGCCGCGGGGCATGGCGGCTGCGACGGCTGGCCGGCATCATCGACGCACCAACCCTGCGGGCTAACGGCTCCATTCTCGACGTGCCGGGTTACGATGAGGCTACTGGCCTGCTGTTCGAACCGCGCGGGATGGTGTTCCCGCCGATCCCGGACAGGCCCACGCAGGCCGACGCCGCCGACGCGCTGAAGGAATTGACCGACCTCATCGCGACCTTCCCCTTCGTCGGGGGCGCTGACCGCTCCGTGGTGTTGTCCGCGATCCTGACGGCGCTGATCCGCCCCTCCCTGACCACGGCGCCGCTGCACGGTTTCTCGGCCCCCACGGCGGGCTCCGGCAAGTCGTTCCTCGTCGATATCGCCTCCCTGATCGCCACCGGCAGGCGCGTCCCGGTCATCGCGCAGGGCAGGACCGAGGAAGAATCGGAAAAGCGCCTCGGTGCGGCGCTGATGGCCGGCGATTCCGTCATCTCAATCGACAACTGCGAGCGGCCCTTGGGCGGGGATTTCCTCTGCCAGACGCTCACCCAGCCGATGGTGAAGACGCGCGTGCTCGGACAATCGATTAACGTCGAGGTACCGTGCAACGCGGCCATGTTCGCCACCGGCAACAACCTCACCTTCATGGGCGACATGACCCGCCGGGCCTTACTGTGCAGCCTCGATCCCCAAGTCGAGCGCCCGGAGTTGCGGGCCTTCGCCGTCAACCCCCTCGACATAATCGAGGCCGAGCGGGGCCGCTACGTCGCCGCCGGCCTGACCGTCCTGCGCGCCTTCCATGTCGCCGGCAGGCCCCAGCAAGCAGCCCCGCTGGGCTCCTTCACAGAATGGTCGCGCTGGGTCCGTGACGCCCTCCAATGGCTGGACGAGAAGGACCCCGCGGAGACGATGGAGAAGGTCCGCGGCGCCGACCCCAAGCTGGAGGCCCTGACCACTGTCATCGACCAGTGGGCGACGGTGATCGGCAGCACCAGGGTGTCGGCGCGCGAGGTGATCGAGATTGCCGCCCGCGACACCACGGAGACTACGCCGCCGTACCGGCGCACGTTCGTTCATGCCGACTTCCGGGAAGCGTTGCTGGTGGTGGCCGGTGACGGTGGCGTCATCAACAGCAAGCGACTTGGCAAATGGCTGGCCGCGCATGCCGACCGGATCGTTGGCGGGCGGAAGTTGATGGCCGATCTCGGGCACAACAACACCACTCGGTGGCGGCTTCTTCAGGTCAGCGACCATGAATGAAAGCCCCCAAACCCCCCATTACCCCCAGATGGTGGGGGGTTTGGGTGATTGGTGGGGCTTTCTCCCATACCCCAACGCGGGGTCACGTCCGTCAAGGTGGTGGAAATTGGGAGGTGGTCAGGAGCGTCGTCGATCAGGCCGCCTTTGCGGCTGGTAGAGCGGTGATGGCGGGTTCGTTGGCCGGTGCGATGCCGCTCATGGTTTC
>JAEYPE010000028.1 GCA_023411035.1 Pseudomonadota bacterium | reverse complement strand
GGGCGGTCAGCGCGGCGATGGACAGCGGCAAGCCGACGCTGATCAACGCGGTGATCGACCCCAACGCCGGGTCGGAGAGCGGCAACATCGGCAGCCTCAACCCGACCAGCGCCGTCCGCAAGGCGCCGAAACAGTAACGTCTGCCCAAAACAAAAAAACAAAGCCCCCCGGAAAAATCGGGGGGCGGTTCCAAACGACTGCACGACATCCCAACGTTACTAAGAACCAAGCGTGAGACGAGAGGGGAGGGCGGACATGGACACGGCCATCGTCGCCAAAGATGACAGCAAAAGGCGCGCCATCCATCCCGGCTCGGGGCGCCGGAACACCCGGCCCCAGCCGAAGGGGCGGCAGGTCGATCCGGCGGCCCTGGCGGAGGTGCAGGCGCTTCTCGGCGACCGGTCCCGGCAGCGGGATCTGCTGATCGAGCATCTGCACCTGTTGCAGGACACGTATCACGGCCTTCATGCCCGCCATCTCGCGGCGCTTGCCCACGAGATGCGGCTGGCCCTGGTCGAGGTGTACGAGGTGGCGTCCTTCTACGCCCATTTCGACATCGTGATGGACGGGGAGGAAGCCCCTCCGCCCGTGACCGTCCGGGTCTGCGACAGCCTGTCCTGCTGCATGGCCGGCGGCGAGAAACTGCTCGACGAGCTGAAGGCTGCGGACATGGGGCCGGGGGTCCGGGTGGTGCGCGCTCCCTGCATGGGCGCCTGCCACAACGCCCCGGCGGTGGCCATCGGCCATTCCCTGCATGAGAACGCCACGGTGGAAAGCGTGGTGACCGCCGTCAAAAGCGGCGACACCCATCCGCACCTCCCCACCTATGTCGGGCTGGAGCAGTACCGGGCGGAGGGCGGCTACCGCCTGCTGTCCGACTGCCTCGCCGGCAAGGTCCCGGTGGACGACATCCTCGGCAAGCTGGAAGGGGCCAACCTGCGCGGCCTCGGCGGCGCCGGCTTCCCCACCGGGCGCAAGTGGCGCTTCGTCCGCCACGAACCCGGCCCCCGCCTGATGGCGGTGAACGGGGACGAGGGCGAGCCCGGCACCTTCAAGGACCGCTACTATCTGGAGAACGATCCGCACCGCTTCCTGGAAGGGATGCTGATCGGCGCCTGGGTGGTGGAGGCGACCGACGTCTACATCTATCTGCGCGACGAATACCCGCACATCCGCGAGGTCCTGGCGCGCGAGATCGCCAAGGCGGAGCAGGCGGGCCTTGCCGGGCACACCCGCATCCATCTGCGGCGCGGCGCCGGGGCCTACATCTGCGGCGAGGAGTCCGCGATGCTGGAGAGCATCGAGGGCAAGCGCGGCCTGCCGCGGCACAAGCCGCCCTTTCCGTCGGTGGTCGGCCTGTTCGGGCGCCCGACCCTCATCAACAACGTGGAAACCCTCTTCTGGATCAGGGACATCCTTGAGAAGGGCGCCGACTGGTGGGGCAGCTACGGGCGCAACGGCCGCAAGGGCCTGCGCAGCTTCTCCGTCTCCGGCCACGTCAAGGAGCCGGGCGTGAAGCTGGCCCCCGCCGGCATCACCATCCGTGAGCTGATCGACGAATATTGCGGCGGCATGGCCGACGGCCACACGCTCAAGGGCTATCTGCCCGGCGGCGCGTCGGGCGGCATCCTGCCCGCCAGCATGGACGACATCCCGCTGGATTTCGGCACGCTGGAGCAGCACGGCTGCTTCATCGGTTCCGCCGCGGTGGTCGTGCTGTCCGACCAGGACGACATGCGCAAGGTGGTGCGCAACCTGCTGGACTTCTTCGAGGACGAAAGCTGCGGCCAGTGCACGCCCTGCCGCGTCGGAACGGAGAAGGCGGTGGCGCTCATCAAGCAGCCGGTGTGGGACGAGCCGCTTCTGACGGAACTCGCCCGGCTGATGAGCACGGCGTCGATCTGCGGCCTCGGGCAGGCCGCGATGAACCCACTCAAGAGTGCGCTGAAGCATTTCCGCGACGATCTGCGCGGGGAGGTCCGGTGATATGAGCGACCGCATCCTATTCCATCTCGACGACCAACTCGTCGAAGCCCATCCCGGCGAAACCATCTGGCAGGTTGCCAACCGCCTGGGCACCGAGATCCCGCATCTCTGCTACGCCGACGAGCCGGGCTACCGCGCGGACGGCAACTGCCGCGCCTGCATGGTCGAGATCGACGGCGAACGCGCCTTGTCGGCCTCCTGCGTGCGCCAACCGACGCCGGGCATGCGCGTCCGCTCGGCCAGCGAGAACGCCAAGTTCGCCCGCAAGATGGTCATCGAGATGCTGGTCGCCGACCAGCCGAAGCGGGAGGAGGCCCACGACCCGGACAGCAAGTTCTGGCGCTGGGCCGACCGTCTGGAGGTTTCGGATAGCCGCTTCCCCGTCCGGGAGAGCGCGCCGAAGCCCGACTTCAGCCATCCGGCCATGGCGGTGCAGCTCGACGCCTGCATCCAGTGCAACCTGTGCGTCCGCGCCTGCCGCGAGGTGCAGGTCAACGACGTCATCGGCATGGCACTGCGCGGCCACAAGGAGACGATCGTCTTCGACTTCGCCGACCCGATGGGCGACAGCACCTGCGTGGCCTGCGGCGAGTGCGTCCAGGCCTGCCCGACCGGCGCGCTGATGCCGAAGACCCAGGTGGACCTGAACAGCGGCGTCTTCGCCGCCGCTCCGGACCGGACGGTGGACAGCGTCTGCCCCTATTGCGGCGTCGGTTGCCAGCTCACCTACAACATCAAGGACGAGAAGCTGCTGTCGGTGACGGGCCGCGACGGTCCCGCCAACAAGAACCGGCTGTGCGTGAAGGGCCGCTTCGGCTTCGACTACATCCACCACCCGCACCGGCTGACCAAGCCGCTGATCCGCAAGGAGGGCGTGTCCAAGCACGACGTGGACATCGATCCGATCAACCCGCTGACGCATTTCCGCGAGGCGAGCTGGGAGGAGGCCCTGGAAGTCGCCACCGCGGGCCTGCGCAAGATCCGCGACGAGCGGGGCGGTTCGGCGCTCGCCGGCTTCGGCTCGGCCAAGGGCTCCAACGAGGAAGCGTACCTGTTCCAGAAGCTGGTGCGCGTCGGCTTCGGCACGAACAACGTGGACCATTGCACCCGCCTGTGCCACGCCTCCTCGGTGGCGGCGCTGATCGAGGGCATCGGGTCGGGTGCGGTGACCGCCCCCTTCATGGCGGCCAAGGACGCCGAGGTGATCGTCGTCATCGGCTCCAACCCGACGGAGAACCACCCGGTCGCCGCGACCTTCTTCAAGAACGCGGTCAAGCGCGGCGCCAAGCTGGTCATCATGGACCCGCGCGGGCAGGTGCTGAAGCGCCACGCCACCCACATGATGCAGTTCAAGCCGGGCCGCGACGTGCCCATGCTGAACGCGCTGCTGAACGTCATCATCACCGAAGGGCTGTATGACGCGCAGTATGTGGCGGAGCACACCCAGGACTTCGAGGAGCTGCGCGCCCACATCGCCAGCTTCACCCCGGAGGCCATGGAGCCGATCTGCGGCATCCCGGCGGAACAGCTCCGCGAGGTCGCGCGGCTCTACGCCACCTCCAAGGGCTCGATCATCTTCTGGGGCATGGGCGTGTCGCAGCACACCCACGGCACCGACAACGTGCGCTGCCTGATCGCGCTGTCGCTGGTCACCGGCCAGATCGGCCGCCCCGGCACCGGCCTGCACCCGCTGCGCGGCCAGAACAACGTCCAGGGCGCCTCCGACGCCGGCCTGATCCCGATGATGTTCCCGGACTACCGTCCGGTGGACGATCCGGCGGTCCATGCCTTCTACGAGGATTTCTGGGACACCAAGCTGGACTCCAAGCGCGGCCTGACGGTCGTGGAGATCATGGACGCGATCCACGCCGGCTCGGTGCGGGGCATGTACATCATGGGCGAGAACCCCGCGATGTCCGACCCCGACGTGGAGCACGCCCGCGACGCCCTGGCGAAGCTCGACCATCTGGTGGTGCAGGACCTGTTCCTGACCGAGACGGCCAAATACGCCGACGTGGTGCTGCCCGCCTCGGCCTGGCCGGAGAAGACCGGGACGGTGACCAACACCAACCGTCAGGTCCAGCTTGGCCGTCAGGCCCTGCCGCCGCCGGGCGAGGCGCGCCAGGATCTGTGGATCGTCAACGCGATGGCCCGCGGCCTGGGGCTCGACTGGAACTACGAGCATCCGCGCGACGTGTTCCGGGAGATGAAGGGGGCGATGCCGTCGCTCGACAACATCACCTGGGAGCGGCTGGAGCGTGAACGTTCCGTCACCTACCCCAGCCTGTCCGCGGACGATCCGGGCCAGGAGATCGTCTTCGGCGACGGCTTCCCCACGGCGTCCGGGCGCGGGCGTCTGGTCCCCGCCGACGTGATCCCGCCGGCGGAGGAGCCGGACGCGGAGTTCCCGATGGTGCTGACCACCGGGCGCCAGCTGGAGCACTGGCACACCGGCTCGATGACCCGGCGCGCCCAGGTTCTGGACGATCTGGAGCCGGAAGCCGTGGCCTACATGAGCCCGGCGGACCTGCGGCGGATGGGCGCCAAGGGCGGCGACCGGATGAAGGTCACCACGCGGCGCGGCACCATCGAGCTGAAGGCGCGGTCGGACTACAACGTCCCGTCCGGGCTGGTGTTCGTGCCCTTCTGCTACGCCGAGGCGGCGGCCAACGTGCTGACCAACCCGAAGCTGGACCCCTACGGGAAGATTCCCGAGTTCAAGTTCGCCGCGGCCCGGATCGAGCCGGCGGCATAGGCAACCGGCGGCCCCCATTCCCCGCAGGACGGGGCGGGGGCCGCCATACCCGAGGACGCTAACGGCGCGGAAACAGCGCCGGACGATTTCGAGAGGGATGGGACAATGACGACGCAAGCCCTGATGATGGCGCCCCCGGCCCGGCGGGCCGAAAGCCGCACGGAAGCGGCTGACCGTGCGGCGAAGGGCAATCTGGTGCAGTCCCTGTCGCGGGCGCTGAACATCATGACCATTCTCGGCCAGTCGGACGGCCCGATGAGCCTGACCGCGGTGGCCGAGGCGGCGCAGCTCTCGCCTTCCACGGCGCACCGCCTGCTGACCACCTTGCAGGAGGAGCGCTACGTGCGCTTCGACCAGGGCAAGCGCGGCTGGGCGGTCGGCGTGCAGGCCTACATGACCGGCACCGGCTTCCTGAAGACCCGCAGCCTTCTCGACGTCGCCCGCCCGCGGATGCGCCGCCTGATGGAGGAAACCAGCGAGGTGGTGAATCTGGCCGTGGAGGAGAACGGCGAGGCCATCTATCTGCACCGCGTCGGCGGTCCGCGCGTCGCCCAGGCGGCGCTGCCCGTCACCGACCGCACGCTGCTGCACTGTTCCGCGGTGGGCAAGGCGCTGCTGGCCGGGATGCCGGACACGCGGGTGCAGAGCATCCTGACCCAGCGCGGCATGCGCCAGTTCACCCGGAGCACCGTGTCGTCTCTGCCGGCGCTGCACCGGGAGCTGACCCTGACGCGCGACCGCGGCTATGCCGTGGACCAGGAGGAGCGGGTCAGCGGCCTGCACTGCGTCGCCGCGGCGATCTACGACGAGCAGGCCCGCGTCATCGGTGCCCTGTCCCTGTCCAGCACCAACCGGCGCCTGGACGACGCCCGCGTCTCCGCCTTCGGCGAGATGGTCAAGCGGACCGCCGCGGCGGTAACCGCGGAGATCGGCGGGCGGCTTCCGGTCTGATCCGGACCCGCCATCACGAGATTCGAATTCGCGCCGGCCGGGAGGCGCGATCCGCCCCGATCCGCAAATCCTTCGGATTGGGTCGAGGCGGCTTTTGTCCCGGTTTTCCTTCCTGTCACGTAGTGCTGCCCTGAAGAAACTGACCGCGCCCGCAACGGCGCGGTCTTTTTTTGTAAAATATCATGTTTCCGCAATGTGGAAACCTGCGATTCCCTTGTTGCGATCCGCCGATGTCTCGGGCATCATTCTTCTTACACGGGGTTCATCACCCTTTGTATCGGGCGGGTTGTTGCTCCGCATTTATGCGAGCCTCTCGGATACTGGCCGTGCTGGAAACAGCACGGCCTTTTTATTGCCGGAGGAGGGCGGTCATGCCGCGGTTCGCCACATCAGCGGGGCCACATCAGCGGGGATCGAGCAGCCGCGGGCCGGGTCCGTCCTCCGACAGTTCGTCCCAGGGGTTGCGCAGCGGGCATTCGCCGAGCGACAGGCAGCCGCAGCCGATGCACCCCTCCAGCCCGTCGCGCAGCCGGGTGAGCACGGCGATGCGCTCGTCCAAATCCGCTTTCCAGACCGCGGACAGGCGTTTCCAATCCTCGGCCGTGGGGGTGCGGCCGTCCGGCAGGGCCTTCAGCGCCTCGGCGATGGTGGCCAGGGGAATGCCCAGACGCTGCGCCACCTTGATGACGGCGATGCGCCGGAGCACGTCGCGGGAGAAACGGCGCTGGTTCCCGCTGCTCCGCCAGCTCGCGATCAGCCCCTTTGATTCGTAGAAGTGGATGGTGGACACTGCCACACCGGAGCGTTCCGCGACTTCACCCACGGTAAGGTCCTTGTCGATATGTGCGGGATCGAGAATTGCCAACGCGGGTCTCTCCTTGGGGTTCGAAACCTCTTGACCTCAAGTGAAGTTGAGGTCGTAGACTGAGAGAGTCAACAGCGCGCGGCATCGAGGGGAGCCCATGATTTCACCAACCTCCGTCGATTGGACTTCGCTCAACACCCTGCGCGCCACGCCGGGGCCGGAGGTGACGGCTCTGCCCGCCTCGTTTCTGTCGATCACCAAGGCCGCCAACCTGAAGCCGGCGGTCGTGCGCCCGGTGCTGGACGGTCTGCTGCGCCAGGGCTATGTGCGGGAGTACGAGACCCAATACGGCAAGGCCTACGCCCGCACGCCGGAAGGCAACCAGCGCATCCGCGACGTGAAGGAGTGGCTGCGGTAGCGCTTGTAAGGTTCGGCGGGAGTACCGGGCGCGCACAAAAAGGACGGCGCCCCTTTTGGGAGCGCCGTCTTCGCAAGGTATGCCGTCAGACTGTCGGAAAACCCGGTTACACGACCTTGTTGGCGTGCATCTCGGCGATCTGCTCCTTGCTGTAGCCGAGGCTGGCCAGGATCTCGTCGGAGTGCTCGCCGAGCAGCGGCGACCCGGTGACCTCGACGGTCATGTCGGAGAACTTGATCGGGCTGCCGACGGTCAGGTACTTGCCGCGCGCCTTGTGATCGACCTCGACGATCGTGCCGCTCTTGCGGAGCGACGGGCACTCGGCGATCTCCTTCATGGTCAGCACCGGCGCGCAGGGGATGTCGAACTTGCGCAGGATGTCGACCGCCTCGTACTTCGTCTTGTCGGCCAGCCAGCCTTCGATGAAGGCGAAGATGTCGAAGATCTTGTCCTGGCGCGCCTCGGCGGTGTTGTAGGCCGGGTCGTCGATCCACTCGGGCTTGCCCAGCGCCTTGCAGATCGGCGCCCAGGCGTGGCCCTGGATGGTGAAGTAGATGTAGGCGTTCGGGTCGGTCTCCCAGCCCTTGCACTTCAGCACCCAGCCCGGCTGACCGCCGCCGCCGGCATTGCCGCCGCGCGGAACCACGTCGGAGAACTCGCCGTGCGGGTACTGCGGGTACTCTTCCAGGTAACCGACGCGGTCGAGGCGCTGCTGGTCGCGCAGCTTGACGCGGCACAGGTTGATGACGGCGTCCTGCATCGACACGGCGACCTTCTGGCCCTTGCCGGTCTTGGAGCGGCCCATCAGGGCGGTCAGGATGCCGATGGCGAGGTGCATGCCGGTGTTGCTGTCACCGAGAGCGGCGGCGCTGACGGTCGGCGGGCCGTCCCAGAAGCCGGTGGTGGAGGCCGCACCGCCCGCGCACTGGGCGACGTTCTCGTAGACTTTCAGGTCCTCGTAATGGTGGCCGTCGCTGAAGCCCTTCACCGAGGCGACGATCATGCCCGGGTTCAGCTGGTTGATGCGCTCCCAGCTGAAGCCCATGCGGTCGAGAGCGCCCGGCGCGAAGTTCTCGACCAGAACGTCGGATTCCTTGATCAGCTTCTCGAGGACTTCCTTGCCCGCCTGGGTCTTGGTGTCCAGGGTCAGCGAGCGCTTGTTGCTGTTCAGCATCGTGAAGTAGAGCGCGTCCGCTTCGGGAATGTCGCGGAGCTGGTTGCGGGTGACGTCGCCGGAGCCCGGCCGCTCCACCTTGATGACGTCCGCGCCGTACCAGGCGAGGAGCTGCGTGCAGGCCGGGCCGGCCTGGACGTGGGTGAAGTCGATGATTTTGATCCCTTCGAGCGGCTTGCTCATGGCTCGTTTACTCCCTCTCACTTATTGCGATGCCGTTGTTGAGCATTCGACAACACGGACAAACTGGCGGGATGGGTTACTGGTTTGCAGATTCCAGCTCCGACAGGCGGCGGCGGAGCTTGCGCTCCTCGGCCCAGCGGCTGGTCTCGTCGCGGATGATGGCGACGATCCCGGTCACCGTGCCGTCCGGAGACGTCAGCAGGGCGACCGTGAATGCGATGGACAGGCTGTGCCCGTCCTTGTGCAGGGCCGGGACGCGCAGCACGTCGCTGCCATAGCGCGTCTGGCCGGTGCGCATGGTTTTGGCGTAGCCATCCCAGTGGCGTTGGCGTTGGCGCTCCGGGATGATGATGTCGAGCGACTGGCCCATCGCTTCGCTTTCCGAGAAGCCGAACATCCGCTCGGCTGCCGGATTCCACAAAGTAATGGCGCCCCCCGCGTCGGACACGATGATCGCGTCCCCGGCGGCCATTACGAGCTGTGCGAAATCGACTGTTGCGTTCATGGAAGCACTCGCTCCGACACCGGACCCGGACCTTCCGGCACTTCCGCGTTTTCTTGAAAAACACGTCCGCGCCTTCGGATTTGCACCTCGGTTTCGAAGCGCAATGGGATGTGAGATACCGTATACCAGATGCGAAATGCCTGGCAAGCTCTTTTGTGCGTTTGACGAACTAGTCGCGTCGCGGACCTTTCACGGCAAGGGCCGGGGAACGGGCGGAGGCTGGAAAAGGACATGAAAAAGCCCCCCACCCGCGAAGGGAGGGGGGCGATCGAAGAGGGCTTTCCATCCCTCTCCCTGGAGGGGATATCACTTTGCCCGGTCGGTCGGCAGGGTGAAGGACACCGACTCCGGACGGCCCGGCAGAGAGAGCCGCGCCTCCACCGGGGCGCAGCGGCTGACCACGGCGCCGCGGCGCAGGACGAACAGGCGGGTTGCGCGGGTGCGGATGGCCTCCACCGGGTCGGCGGCCTGAAGCACCACCAGATCGGCGTGGCAGCCCACCTCCAGCCCATAGCCGTCGAGGTGCAGCAGTTTGGCCGGGGCCTCCGTCACCGCGCGGAAGCAGGCCAGCATCCCGTCATAGCCGGTCATCTGCCCGACATGCAGGCCCATATGCGCGACCTCCAGCATGTCGGCGGAGCCGAGCGGGTACCAGGGGTCCATCACGCAGTCGTGGCCCAGCGCCACCGTAAGCCCGGCGCCCATCAGTTCCGGCACGCGGGTCATGCCGCGGCGCTTGGGATAGGTGTCGTGGCGGCCCTGGAGCGTGATGTTGATCAGCGGGTTGGCGATGACGCCGAGATTGGCCTCGACCATCAGCGGGATCAGCTTGGAGACGTAGTAGTTGTCCATGGAATGCATGGAGGTGAGGTGCGAGCCGGTCACCCGGCCCTGCATTCCCAGCCGCTGCGTCTCGTAGGCCAGCGTCTCGACATGGCGGGACAGCGGGTCGTCCGACTCGTCGCAATGCATGTCCACCAGCAGCCCGCGCTCCGCCGCGATCTCGCACAGCAGCTTCACGGAGGCGGCACCGTCGGCCATCGTCCGCTCGAAATGCGGGATGCCGCCCACCACGTCCACGCCCATATCCAGAGCGCGCTTCAGCAGGTCCACCGCGCCGGGGGAGCGCAGAACGCCGTCCTGCGGGAAGGCGACCAGTTGCAGGTCGAGGTAGGGGGCGACGCGCCGCTTGACCTCCAGCAGCGATTCCACGGCCAGCAGGCGCGGGTCGCAGACGTCCACATGGCTGCGGATCGCCAGCAGGCCGCGTGCCACCGCCCAGTCGCAATAGGCCAGCGCCCGTTCCACGATGGCGTCCTGGACAAGCTGCGGCTTCAGCTCGCCCCAGAGCGCGATGCCCTCCAGCAGCGTACCGGAGCGGTTGACTCGCGGAATGCCGTAGCTGAGGGTCGAATCCATGTGGAAATGCGAATCGACGAAGGGCGGCGTCACCAGCCGGCCCGTGGCGTCGATCTCCTCCCCGGCGGGGCCGGGCAGGTCCTTCTCCACCGCGGCGATGCGGCCGTCGCGGACGCCGATGTCCATGCTGGTGCGGCCATCGGGCAGCGTGGCGCGGCGCAGGATCAGATCGAACATCAGCGTTCTCCTTTGCGGTACGGGATCATCAGCGCCCGCGGGTAGGAGGCGCGGCGCGCCACCAGCACCAGCGCCAGAATGCTCAGCAGATAGGGCATCATCAGGAAAAGCTGGTAGGGCAGGGCGCCCCCGGCCACCTGCTGAAGCCGCAGTTGCAGGGCGTCGAAGGCGGCGAACAGCACCGCCCCCAGCAGCGCCTTGCCCGGACGCCAGGAGGCGAAGACCACCAGCGCGATGCAGATCCAGCCGCGCCCGTTGACCATGTTGAAAAAGAAGGCGTTGAAGGCCGACAGGGTGAGGAAGGCCCCGGCCAGCGCCATCAGCGCGCTTCCCGCCACCACCGCGCCGACGCGGACCGCGGTGACGCTCAGGCCCTGGGCCTCCGCCGCCGCCGGGTTCTCGCCGACCATGCGCACCGCCAGCCCGACCGGCGTGCGGTAGAGGACATAAGCGACCACGGCCACGAGGATCAGCGCCATGTAGGTCATCGGCGTCTGGGCCAGCGCGCCGGGCAGGTCCAACGGCTGGAACGGCTCGACGGTCGGCGGGGTGCTGGCTTGGGGCAGGACGAGGCGGTAGACGAAGTAGGACAGGCTGGTGCCCAGCAGCGTCACGCCGATGCCCGCCACATGCTGCGACAGGCCCAGCGGCACCGTCAGGGTGGCGTGCAGCAGCCCCATCAGCCCGCCGCAGAGCGCCGCCACCAGCACGCCGGTCCACAGGTCGGCGCCCTGGTAGACGGCCATCCAGCCGGCCATGGCGCCCATCGTCATGATGCCCTCGATGCCGAGGTTCAGCACGCCCGCCCGCTCGCACAGAAGCTCGCCCAGCGTGCCCAGGATGTAGGGAGTGGCGATGCGCAGCACCGCCGTCCAGAAGGCGGCGGAAACCAGGATGTCGAGGATCGTTTGAAATAGCTCCATGGCGCTCATCCCCGCCGCAGCCGGTAGCGCGTCAGCAGCCCGGCGACCAGCATGCACAGCAGGCTGGTGGCGACGAGCACGTCGGCGATGTAGTTGGGCACGGGCATGGCGCGGCTCATGGCGTCGGCCCCCACGAAGATTCCGGCGATGAAGACCGCCGCGCCGACCACGCCCACCGGGTGCAACTGCGCCAGCATGGCGACGACGATGCCGCTGTAGCCGAAGCCCGGCGACAGGTCGAGCGTCAGGTACCCCTTCAGCCCGCAGACCTCCACCACGCCCGCCAGACCGGCCAACCCGCCGGACAGCACGGCGGTGCGCAGCATGACGCGGGTCACCGGCATCCCGGCGAAGGCCGCGGCGCGCGGGTTGGCGCCGACCGCCCGGTTCTCGTAGCCCCAGATGGTCCGGGTGTCGATCAGCCAGAGCAGGACCGACAGGCCCAGCGCGATCAGCAGGCCGGTGTGCAGCCGCGTGCGCTCCACCAGCTTGGGAAGCTCCGCCGCCTCGACGACCGGGGCGGACTGCGGCCAGCCCATGCCCATGGGGTCTTTCAGCGCGCCTTCCAGCAGCAAGGAGACGAGCAGCAGGACGATGAAGTTCAGCAGCAGCGTGGTCACCACCTCGTCCACGCCGAAGCGCACCTTCAGCACGGCGGGGCCGAGCAGCGTGGCGCCCCCGGCGGCGGCCCCGGCGATCATCACCGTGGGAAGCAGCAGCCAGGCGGGCAGGTCCAGCACGCCGCCGCCCAGCACCACGGCGGCCAGCGCGCCCATGTAGAGCTGCCCCTCCGCCCCGATGTTCCACAGCTTGGCGCGGAAGGCCACGGCGGCGGCGAGGCCGGTGAGGATCAGCGGGGTGGCGCGGGTCAGCGTCTCGGTCAGGGCGAAGCGGGAGCCCGCGGCCCCCTCCAGCAGCAGGCCGTAGGCGCGCAGCACCGGCGCGCCGGTCCAGGCGACCAGCAGCGCGCAGAGCGCCAGCGCCGCCGCCACCGCCGCCACGGGCGCCAGCAGGCGGGCGGCCAGGGGCGTATGCTCTCGCGGTTCAAGCCGCATCGACAATCTCCGGCAAAATCTCCCAATGCCCGGCCATCAGCAGGCCGAGCTGGCGGACCGACACGCGGCCGTGCGGCAGAACGGGGGTGAGGCGCCCGTGATAGGCGACGGCGATGCCGTCCGCCAGCGCCAGGATCTCGTCCAGATCCTCGGAGATCAGCAGCACCCCGGCCCCGGCGGCGCGGGCCTCCAGCAGCCGCCCATGGACGTAGGACACCGCCCCGACGTCCAGGCCGCGGGTCGGCTGGCTCGCCAGGATCAGGTCCGGCCCATGGGCCAGCGTGCGGCCCAGGATCAGCTTCTGCATGTTGCCGCCGGACAGAAGCTGCGTGCGGGCGTCCGGTCCTGGACAGCGCACGTCGAACGCCTCGATCACCTCCTCGGCGTAGGCGCGGGCGGCGCTCCGGCGGATCAGGCCGAAGCGCTGGAAGGCGGGGTCGTGGTAGCGCTCCGCGATCAGGTTCTCCCACACCGCCATGGCGCCGACGAGACCGGCGGCGTGCCGGTCTTCCGGGATGCGGGCGACGCCGCGGCGGACCATCTCCGCCGGATCGGCGTTGCCGGCGGGCTCGCCCTTCAGCTCCACCGTGCCGGAATCGGGGTGGATCAGGCCACTGACCAGCTCGGCCAGCGCGGTCTGCCCGTTGCCCGATACGCCCGCGATGCCGACGATCTGGCGGCGGCGCACGGTCAGGTCCACGGCGTCCAGCAGCGGGCGCCCGTGGCCGGAGCCGACCGTCACGCCGGACAGGGCCAGCACCGGCTCGCCC
>JAEYPE010000025.1 GCA_023411035.1 Pseudomonadota bacterium | reverse complement strand
GGTGAAGCTGAGGCCGCCGATGCCGAGGCGATCTGCGAAGCGGTGACCCGGCCGACGATGCGCTTCGTGGCGGTCAAGACCGTCGATCAGCAGGCCGCCTTGATGCTTCACAAGACCCGTGACCTGCGGGTCCGGCAGCGGACGGTGCTGATCGACGCCTTGCGCGGTCACCTCGCGGAGTTCGGCATCATCGCGGCCAAAGGGCCAAGCGGGACAAAAGCCGCCATCGAAGCTCTGCACGAGGCGCAGGATCGTCTGCCGGAACTGGCGCGACGGGCGCTGCACGGCCTCGTCGATCAGCTCCGCCTGCTCGGCGAGGAGATCGACCGGCTGGAAGCGCGCATTCTGGAGTGGCACCGCGCCAGCGACGTGAGCCGCCGGTTGGCGACGATCCCCGGCATCGGGCCGATCACCGCCAGCGCGATCGCCGCGGCGGTGCCGGATGGGACATTGTTCCAATCCGGCCGGCAGTTCGCCGCGTGGCTCGGCCTGACGCCGAAAGCCCACAGCAGCGGCGGGAAGGAGCGGCAGACGGGGATCAGCAAGCAGGGCGACGGCTACATCCGCCGCCTGCTGGTCGTGGGCGCCACGGCGGTCATGCGGCTGGCCCGCCGGGACAACGCGGCTCGATGCTGGGAGGCGAAGCTGCTGGAGCGCAAGCCTGCCAAACCCGCCGCCGTCGCCCTGGCCACCAAGCCCGCGCGCATCGCCTGGGCGGTGCTGACGCGCGGCGGGACCTACGCGGTGTCCACCGCCGCGTAGTCGAGGTTCGGCTCGGCAGCGGACCAGGGCCCTGCCGAGGCGGATGGCGTAAGGGTGGTGAGACGTGATGACGGACCGGTCAGACCGGGGATCGACCAAACCCACGGGGACCAAGCGCCCGAGAGCGCGCTGAGGTGATTTGGGCGTCGATCCGCGGACTTCATCAAGGCCAGCGACCAGAGGTCGCGACGACAGGCCGGACACATGGATGCACCCGACCAACCGTCAACACGAATTCTCCTCTTGCGCCGAGAGGGCCGTCCACCACATCACCTCAATCGCAGACGGTTGCCGCCCGCCGCCCTTGCTCTACCCGGCGGTCAACAAGTTGACAGTGCCCGGGCGCCGCCGCCGAAGCTGATCTACGCCGTGGGGAGAACGGATATATTCGATAACCCGCGATTATCCCGCGCGCGTGAACCACCGATCCATATAGGCTACAAAAGCCGATGCCGATCCTTTCTGGTCGCATCGCCCCACAGGAACGGTGGAGTTTTCCTCGCTGGCAAACAAGGGAAAGGCTCCTGCCAATCCGGCTGGGGCCTTTCGGAAAAAGTCTCGTGGTTTAATCGATTAAACGCGCCAGCTCGTCGTCGATCCTCTGGATTTCGAGAAGCAGCTTGGCGCGGCGCGCTTCCAGTTCCGCGCGCCGCGTGGCAGTCGAGGGCGGCGGCGTCCGGACGGCCTTCCAGAACTCGCGAACTTCGGACTGCCGGACATCCGGGCGCAACAAGCCGCGCTCTGCCGCCTGCTGACGTTCGTCGTCGGTGAGCCGGGCCAGCATGTAGACGGTGCCGTAACCAGCCGCCGCCAGTTCCAAAGGAACGAGGTTGTCCCGAATGGCCCGATACGCGCTCATGAGCTGGGATCGGGCCGATTTGCCGAAACGCCGGTTCAGCCCGTCGTACAGCGCGGCCCGTTCGTCCTCGCCCAGCCGCGTTTCTGCGATCGACAACAATTCCCCGATCCGTAGGAATCGCTGCTGCGCATCCTCCCACAGCTCCGAGATCCGAGTCAGGAACTCGTCCACCGTCTGGGGAATTCGGCCTTCAGGAAGGGGAAGGAACACGTCGCCGTCCACTGCCACCGGCTCTGGTGGCGGTGGGTCGACGGGTGGTGTGGCCTCGGCCATCACCGTGGTGAGGTAGGCTGACATTGCCAGGGAGGGCGGTGGCTCCTTCGGCTTCCGCGAGCGCGGCTTGCGCACCACCTCAAAGTCCTTTCCAACGACCTTTTCCTCGCGCTTAGCCACGGAAGGTCTCCAGCAGAACCAGGGCCTCAGCGCCGATCGCCTCAATGTCGTCGGACATGGCGGAGTAGGGCGCCGGCTTCTGCGCGAAGCTGGCGTGGTTGATCGATGCCTTCAGTCCGAGATCCGCCTTCAGCGTAGGGATCGACAAGCCTTCAAGCTGCTTGCGCGCGATCTGGTCGACGGTCGCGCGCCGGTCAATCTGCGAGAGCACCGCAGCGGCTGGGATGTACGCTTTGGGGGAAAACCGCCGAGCCTTGGTGATCGCGTTGACCACATGCTGGTAGGTCCGGAATGCCTCCACGACATCCTTCGCATCGGCCTTGGTCGGGATCAGGACCAGCGATGAGATGTCGATCGCGTTGACCAGCGCGGTGCTGTTGGCGCCCGGCACGTCGACCAGCAGGAAATCGTGAGTGGCCGATACTTCGTTTGCCACCTGCACGAGGTCGTCGGCCTGAACCACCCGGAACTCCACCATCCCAGTGGCAGACAGCCAACCGCTCAGGTTTTTGTTCGGATCAGCATCGATGCAGAACACCGACGCGCCACGGCGTTTAAGGAATTCGGCAAGCGCGTTGACGAGGGTCGTCTTTCCGACGCCACCCTTGCTGCTGCCTACGGTGATGATTTGGCCCATTGCAACCCCTGCCGGATTCGCCGGACAGACCGGCGGCACCTCTGCCGCTCCTAAGATGGAGCTGGATGACGTCTTTGGGCAAAAGGTGCGCGATAGGGGAGGGGGCCGTCAAGGTGTGGGGTTAGGCGACCGGTCGCTTATCCCCACACCATCACGCCGTGAGTCGGGCAACCGGCGGGCGGCTCGGGTGCAGAACCATGCCCTCGTCGGCGTTTTCGACCTTGGCTCCCGGGTAGGCGGCCAGGGCGAACTGCATGGCCTGCACGAACCGCGGCTTGAAGTGCTTCATCTGGTCATAGCCGGCGCCGAATTGGGCGTACAGGGACGCCCAGGTGATTGGCTGTGGCTTTTGTAGGGAGTGAAGCCGGTAGGCGAGCCAAACGTACAGATCCAGGCTCAAGCTGCGGTCCTTGAGCTGTCGCACGGCTTCCTCCAGGAGGGGCACCGGATGATCCTGGAGCGCCTGGAAGAACGTTTCGTCAAGTTGGACGACGTCTTCCCACAGGGAGCCCTGGCGCTCGTCGCTGGCGGAGTCGTGGAAAATCAGACCCCGCTTGACGATGCCACCCTTTTCAAAGGCGTCCGCTTCAGCCCCGTCCCAAAAAAACTTCAGGCTGCAGGCGGAAATGCGAAGGGATTGTTCGCGGAAGCCTTTGAATGTTTCCCCGCCGACGCTTATCCCCATGCGGGTGAGCCAGTCGCGCATGGACCGGCCCAATTCCACTTCACGCCGACCGGTGCGAATCGCCTGGGTTTGGAGATAGATCAGGATCATGCGAGCCCGGGCCCCGTAGGGCACGCCGAATAGCTTCGTTTTGCCGTTGACTTTTAGCCGGCCCGGCTCGACGAGCAGCGTGACCTGATGCCCCCGCTTTTCCCACGGAGCATCGTCGGCGAGCTTCTTGTGTGGTAAGCTGGTCAGGCAAAAGCCTGAATACGTTATGCCGAGGTTCTGTCGCTCGTCCGCCAGGATCTCAGCAGCGATGTCGACCAGCGGACGATCTTCCGGACGCACCATGGCCCGGGCGGTTTCGCGCCCATGCTTGATGACCAGTTCGTGTATGTCGCCCATGTCCACCCCATCAACATCTAGCGGCATGGTGTGGAACGTCGGCCGGGGAGTCAATGTGGGGATAAGCGACCAAGCTATTTGTTGGTAGTTGGATTCTTAACTAGTAGATTCGCCGCTTTCCCCCACGGGAAAAGCGCGAGTCGCGCCGCTTCACCCCACGGCACGGTCGCTTGTCCCCAGGGGAAAGAGTTGGCGTATTGAGGCTTTGGCCGCTATTCCCCACGGGATATTTGGCGTGGTCGCTTATCCCCACGGGAAAACGTTGCCGACTCGGCACCGCATTTTGCAGCCGCTTGTCCCCACGGCAGCCGAATCGGGGACGGGATGAGGACCTATCGGTGATCGGTTTCAGCGAGTGAGCTTTTTGGTTGTGGCGCTTGGTCCGAAAAAATCGGCTTTACCGTCCGGGGAAGGGGCTACCGGATGGCAGGATGGTTTTTGTGCCCTGTCTTGCTTCAACGAGGCCCGGGCGTTTCCGTCCGGGAAGGAGGGTGCCCTGTACTCTCCTGTTTCATAGCCGAAAATCGGCTTGGGTTTGAGCGGTCCGCGAACAAAGATCCCGCGAACCGCCGATTGCGGTTACGTTTCGTTCTTCACACAGTCCAAAATCCCTGTGGAATCAACGGTCCGACGACATGCGAGCGGGTTCCGGGATTCCGCGTGTGCCGGACCGCTCGCGCGGCACCCGGCAGGTCCACAGTTTACACACGCCGCGAGCGTCCACCACCACCGCCTCGCGCTTGATGTTTTCGAAGGGGCGGCCCAGGCTTTCCACGCGGGGGTCCACGGCGTCCGCCGGGCCGAGGTCGATGATCAGCACGTGGTCCTCGCTTGGCTTGATGATGCCGTCCAACCGGGCGCCCAGCGCGGCGCGGCGGCGTGGGGTCAGGCGGCACTGGAAGACCGAGAACTGCAGCCAGCGTCCATAGGTGTAGGCGCTTGCAATCATCGGCGGCCGTGCTCGCTTTCATCGCCAAATCCTGCTCGAAATCGGTGAGAACGAGACGGGGCTTATGCTCAGATTAACTGCGACTACGCTCACGGTTCGGCTCTTGGCCAGTTTTGGTGATCACGCGGCAAGCATGAATCGTCGGTTGAGGAGATCGAAGCCGGCACGCCCGAACATCGTACGCATCCGGTGAGTGCCGCGGTCAGGCTGCCTTCCAGTTCCAGGGCAGCAGTTCGGGCAGGCGGTTCTGCGGCAGGTCGGCGATGCGGGCCAGCCCATCGGCAAGCCACGCCTGCGGATCAACGTCGTTCAACTTGGCGGTGGTGATCAGGCCATACATGATCGCCGCCCGCTGGCCGCCGCGATCGGAGCCGCAGAACAGCCACGCTTTCCTCCCGAGGGCGATCCCGCGCAGGCTGCGTTCGGCGGCGTTGTTCGTCAGGCACAGCCGGCTGTCGCCGAGGAAGCGGGTGAAGCCGTCCCAGCGGGTCAGCATGTAGTCCATCGCCTTGCCACGGGGGCATGGCGGGAGAGCCGGGCCCGCTCCGTCCGCATCCAGCCCTCCAGCGCGGCTACCAGGGTGACGCCGTGCTCCTGGCGTGCCGCCAGCCGCTCGGCCGCCGGCTTGCCGTTCAGGGCGCGCTCAAGATCGAAGAGGGCGTCGATGCGCCTCACGGCCTCCAGCGCCAGCGGTGAGATCGGCGGGGCGTCCTTGCCGCGTCTGGTGTTCATGGCGATGTCGGCCAACTTGAAGAAGCCGCGCCGGGCGTGTGCCCAGCACAGCACCTCGCTGATCGGCCCCGGCCGGCGGCCGGGTTCGTACAGCCGGTTGTAGCCGGCGAACGCATCGGCCTGCAGCCAGCCCGTGAAGCCGGCCAGGTGCCGTTCGGGATGCTCACCCTTGCGGTCGCGCGAATAGTGGAACAGCGCTGCCGGTGGGGCTTGGCCGGCAAACGGCCGGTCATCGCGCACATACACCCACAGCCGCCCGGTGTCGGTCTTGCCCTTGGCCAGCACGGGCACCGGCGTGTCGTCGCCATGCAGCCGCCCGGCCGCCATCACATGCGCCGCGATCAGGTCGTGCAGCGGCTTCAGCACCGCGGCGGCGGTACCCACCTGGTCGGCCAGGGTGGACAGGCTGAGCGGCACGCCTTCCCGCGCGTAGCGCTCGGCCTGCCGGTTCAGCGGCTGATGCTGGCCGAACTTTTCGAACAGGAGGGTGGCCAGCAGGTTGGGGCTGGCCCAGCCCCGCGGAGTGGTGTGGAACGGCGCCGGCGGCTGGCTGATCGTCCCGCAGGCCCGGCAGGAGAACCGCTCGCGCACCATCTGGATCACCTTCCACTGGCGCGGGATCACCTCCAGCGTCTCGGTGATCGTCTCGCCCAGCTTGCACAGCTTGTCCGAGCCGCAGCACGGGCAGCTCGCCGGAGTCGGCACAACGACGCGCTCGCGCGGCAGGTGGTCGGGAAAGGGCTGGCGCGATGGCCGTTTGCGGGTGAAGGCCGCCACCGCGGTGATGCGGGCAGCGGCCTGTTCGGCCGCCAACTCGTCCTCGCTGGCCGTCGCTTCCAGTTCCTCGAGCTGGAACTCCAACTGGTCCAGCAGGCGCGCCTTGCGCTCGGAGCGTGTGCCATAAAGCTCGCGCCGGAGCTTCTCGATTTCCAGCTTCAGGCTGGCGATCAGCGCCTCGGTGTTGGACGCCATCGCCCTGGCCCGCGCCGCGTCGGCTTCCGCGGCGTCCGCCCGCGCCTCGGCCTGCGCCAAGGCGGCGCGCAGGCTGGCGATGTCGTCGGCCAAGGCGGCAGGGGGCGGAGCGGCGGTCATGGCGCCAGTTTACCCGGGATCGCGCCGTCGAGCCGCCGCAATCTCCCCCGAACCGGTCCGTCGATTCACCGTGTCGCAGTCACCCCGCGGCCTCGGGGCGCCAGGTCTTCTGCGGGTTGCGCCAGTCGATGCCTTCAAGCAGATAGCCCATCTGCCCCACCGGGATCGACACCGCGCCGTCCGCCGGCGTGGGCCAGATGAACCGGCCCCGCTCCAGCCTCTTCATGAACAGGCAACTGCCCTGGCCGTCATGCCAGATGATCTTCACCAGATCGCCGAAGCGCGTGACATAGTGCATCCCTCCTTTCAGAGTCCCGGCAACCGCATCATCTCATCTCTATGATAATCAATGAGGTTTTTCGGGCGCCGCGCCTTTATCTCGTTCACGCCCGTTCGTACGGCATCCGTGTCCAGGGCGGCGACTGGGATGTGCCAAGGGGCTGAGGGGACAAGCTGCGTTGCCGGCAGGATCCCGCGTTGGATAAGGCGGAGCACGGATGGGATGGAGAGACCGAGCCGCTTCGCTGCCTTGTCGGCCGTCATCGTCTCGGGACGGGGCACGGTCGGGTCGAAGTCGGGAATGGACAATCGCTCCCGCAACAGCCGAACCGCCATTGCCGTCCAGGTCTCTCCGGTTTCGGTCCGGCACTTTATGCGGTTCAGCGTCATCGAGATTTCGCGGTCCGGCCAATGGCCGCCAAGCTTTTTGACCACCTCCACCGCTCCTGGATTGCCGCACTCCTGCCGACGGCCGGTTCTGGCCCGTGGCACGCGCAGTTCGGTATGCCGCCCCCCAACCCAATGGATCAGAATGACGGCCTCGTGCGCCGCGTCGTCGAGGTCGATCACCACCTCCTCCACGAGCAGCCGGGTCAGACGCTGCCGGGTTCGTGCATCCGCTGTCGGTGCATTCCAGGCGGCCGACAGATCATGAGCCAATTCCAGAAGAGCCGCCCTGTCCACCCTTGGGCGCGCCGCGGTGCGCGCCTCAGTCTCAGCGATCCGGCGTTCGATCTGCGCCACCCGTTCCAGAGCCGTGTTCCACCGCGCTTCCAGCTCTCTAACGACATGGCGCTTTTCCGGCTCCACGAGGTCATACCGGCGAGCGGCCAGCGAGGCGTCGTAGCGGGCCGCCTCCAGTTCGCGCTCCAATGCCGCTCGCTCTTCCATTCCCACCGCGGCCGCCTGGTCGGCGGCAAGCAGCGCCGCCTCCACCGCACGGGGAGAGACGGCCTCCAGCATTTGGGCCACGACCGCCCGGTCAACGCGGATACCGCCGAGAGCTATGAGGGAAAATGGGTGACGGGCGGATCAGGCGGCGTTCTGTGACGCGGGCTCGGTGACCTCGATGCCGTTGCGGAATGTGACACCCTGGATGACCTTGGGCAACTGGTTTTCGCCCTGCAAACGGCGCCAAGTCTTCGAAGCGGCGGTGATCAGTTTGAAAACCATCAGCTTGGCGGTTTCTTGCGAGAGCGCGCCCTTGGTGCGGACGGTTCGGTGGCGGACGGTGGCGAATACGCTTTCGATGGGATTCGTCGTCCGCACGTGATCCCAGTGCTCGGCGGGGAAGTCGTAGAAGGCCAACAGCGCCTCGCGGTCCTTGGTCAGGCACTCGACCGCCTTGGCGTATTTGGCCGCGTACTTCTTTTCGAACGTCCCCATGGCGGCTTCGGCCGAGGCGCGATCCGGCGCCATCCAGATCTCGCGCAGGTCCTGCTTCATCGCGGGCTGGACGGACTTGGCCACCTTGTTAAGGACATTGACCGTCTTGTGTTGCCAGCACCGCTGATGCCGGGTGGCCGGGAAAATCTCCTCCAGCGCCTTCCAGAAGCCGAGTGCCCCGTCGGCGACGGCGAGTTCTGGAGCCATGGTCAGCCCGCGCGCTTGGATGTCGATCAGCAACTCGCGCCAGCTCTGGGCGCTCTCGCGCACGCCGACCTGGAAACCGATCAGTTCTTTGCGGCCCTCCGGGGTGGCGCCGACGATCACCAGCATGCATTCGGCGACCGGTTCCAGGCGGGCTTGCAGGTAGACGCCGTCGGCCCAGACGTAGACGTACCGTCGGGCCGACAGGTCGCGCTTTTGCCAGCGTGCATAATCGGCCGCCCACTCGTCCTTCAGCCGCCCGATCACCGACGGCGACAGGTTCGGCGCCTCCTTGCCAAGCAAAGCGCTCAGCGCCTCCTGGAAGTCGCCGGTGGAGACGCCGCGCAGGTAGAGGATGGGAAGCAGCGCGCCCAAGCTTTTGGTGCGCCGGGCCCAGCGCGGCAGAATCGCCGAGGTGAAACGGATCCGCTCGCCGTCATCATCGGCCCCGCGGTCGCGCACCTTGGCCCGCCGGACTTCCACCGGCCCGATGCCGGTCTGGATCGCGCGTTCCGGGCCGTGGCCATGTCGAACAATCCGGTCGCGGCCGTCCGGCAGCTTGAGGTCTTTGAAGGAGGCCAAGAAGCTTTCCACCTCCGCCTCAATGGCCTGTTCAAGCAATCGGCG
>JAEYPE010000018.1 GCA_023411035.1 Pseudomonadota bacterium | reverse complement strand
CCGCAACGCCACAGGAACCCAGCCGCACATGATCCGCTTCGACAACATCAGCAAGCAGAATGGTCACCGAATCCTCTTCCTCGAAGCATCGGCGGCGTTGAACAGGGGCGAAAAGATCGGTCTCGTCGGCCCCAACGGGGCGGGCAAGACGACGCTGTTCCGGATGATCACCGGCGAGGATTTGCCGGACACCGGTCAGGTGGCGATCGAGAAGCAGGTGACGATCGGTTACTTCAACCAGGATGTCGGCGAGATGTCGGGCCGCTCCGCGGTCGCGGAGGTCATGGACGGCGCCGGCCCGGTCAGCATCGTGGCCGCGGAACTGGCCAAGCTGGAAGCCGCCATGGCCGACCCCGACCGTGCCGACGAGATGGACGCGATCATCGAGCGCTACGGCGAGGTGCAGGCCCGCTTCGACGAGCTGGGCGGCTATGAGCTGGAGGGCAAGGCGCGCGAGGTGCTCGCGGGCCTCAGCTTCAGCCAGGAGATGATGGACATGGACGTCGGGATGCTGTCCGGCGGCTGGAAGATGCGCGTGGCGCTCGCCCGCATCCTGCTGATGCGGCCCGAGGTCATGCTGCTCGACGAGCCGAGCAACCATCTGGACATCGAAAGCCTGATCTGGCTGGAAGACTTCCTGAAGGGCTTCGAAGGCGCCCTGCTGATGACCTCGCACGACCGCGAGTTCATGAACCGGATCGTCACCAAGATCATCGAGATCGACAGCGGGTCGCTGACCAGCTATTCGGGCGACTACACCTTCTACGAGCGGCAGCGGGCGCTGCGCGAGAAGCAGCAGGAGGCGCAGTTCGAGCGGCAGCAGGCCATGCTGGCGAAGGAACTGAAGTTCATCGAGCGTTTCAAGGCCCGCGCCTCGCACGCCAGCCAGGTCCAGAGCCGCGTCAAGAAGCTCGACAAGATCGAGCGGTTCGAGCCGCCGAAGCGCCGGCAGCTCGTGACCTTCGACTTCCCGCCGGCCCCGCGCTCGGGCGACGACGTCGCGGTGCTGAAGAACGTGCACAAGGGCTACGGCAGCCGGACCATCTACCAGGGGCTGGACCTGACGATCCGCCGCAAGGAGCGCTGGTGCGTCATGGGCGTCAACGGCGCCGGCAAATCGACGCTTCTGAAACTGGTGGCAGGCGCGACCGAGCCGGACGCCGGGACCGTCACGGTCGGCGGCAGCGTGCGGATGGGCTATTTCTCCCAGCATGCCATGGACCTGCTCGACGGCGGGAAGACCGTGTTCGAATCGCTGGAGGCGTCCTTCCCGCAGGCGAGCCAGGGTTCGCTGCGCGCGCTGGCCGGCTGTTTCGGCTTTTCCGGCGACGACGTGGAAAAGAAATGCCGCGTCCTGTCGGGCGGCGAGAAGGCCCGGCTGGTCATGGCGACCATGCTGTTCAACCCGCCGAACTTCCTGGTGCTGGACGAGCCGACCAACCACCTGGACCTTGACACCAAGCAGATGCTGATCTCGGCGCTGTCGGCCTACGAGGGCACCATGCTGTTCGTGTCGCACGACCGGCATTTCCTGGCCGCCCTGTCAAACCGGGTGCTGGAACTGACTCCGGAGGGCATCCACCAGTACGGCGGCGGCTACACCGAGTATGTGGCGAGCACCGGGCAGGAGGCGCCGGGGATTCACTGAGCGGGCTTCACCGTTCCGAATCCGGCGCGAACGCCGGTTCGCTCTGGAAACGGTGCGGCGCCGGAGCGCCGCACCGGTCCGTCGTCAGCGGCGCTGACCGGCGGTGAAGGTGAAATTGTCGAAGCTGTTCTCGGCGACGCGGAACCACAGATATTCCTCGTCGCGGAACTTCTTCCACTGTTCGTAGATCTTGGCGAACTTCGGGTTGGCCTTGGCGGTTTCGTCGTACAGCTCGTAAGCCGCCTTGTAGCACGCCTCCATCACCTCGCGCGGGAACGGGCGAAGCTGGGCGCCGCCGGCCACCAGCCGCTTCAGGGCGGCGGGGTTGTCGGCGTCGTACTTGGCGTTCATGATGGCCAGCGCCTCGAAGCAGGCCGCTTCCAGCGCCGCCTTGTAGGGCTTCGGCAGCTCTTCCCACTTCTGCTGGTTGACCAGAAGCGACACGTTCAGGCCGCCTTCCCACCAGCCGGGGTAGTAGTAGTATTTGGCGACCTTGTTGAAGCCCAGCTTCTCGTCGTCGTAGGGGCCGATCCACTCCGCGGCGTCGATGGTGCCCTTTTCCAGCGACGGATAGATGTCGCCGCCGGCGATCTGCTGCGGCACCACGCCCAGCTTGGTCAGCACCTGACCGGCGAAGCCGCCGATGCGGAACTTCAGGCCCTTCAGATCCTCGACCGTCTTGATCTCCCTGCGGAACCAGCCGCCCATCTGGGTGCCGGTGTTGCCCGCCGGGAAGTTGACGACGTTGTAGCCCTTGAAGAACTCGCGCAGCAGTTCCATGCCGCCGCCCTGAAGAATCCAGGCGTTCTGCTGGCGGGCGTTGAGGCCGAACGGAACCGTCGAGTCGAAGGTGAAGGTCGGGTCCTTGCCGACATAATAATAGCTGGCGGTGTGGCCGCACTCGACCGTGCCGTTCTGCACGGCGTCCAGAACCTGGAGGCCGGGGACGATCTCACCGGAGGCGAAGGGACGGATCGTGAATTTGTTGTCGGTGATGGCGGCGACGCGGTGCGCGATCACGTCGGCGGCGCCGTAGATGGTATCGAGGCTCTTCGGGAAGCTGGAGGCGAGGCGCCAGTGGACTTCCGGCGTGCTTTGCGCGATGGCCGGAGCCGCCAGGGTGCTGGCCGCAACGCCGACACCGGCGCTGGCGAGGAACGAACGGCGTTTCATACGGGGGTCCCCTCCTGTTCTTTTGTTCAGGAACGAATCTATCAGCGTCCTCCGAACCCCCGCAAAACGTTAGCTGTGCAATGAGCGAATAGCTTCCCTGACAAAATATTTCGTGACAAACGGTTGCGTATTGAAACCAACGGTTATCGTGCCGCCTCCTGCGCCGCCGCCCGGTGATCGCGGAAGCGCCCATAGGTGTAGTGGGCCGCGCATCCCCCCTCTGCCGACACCATGCAGGAGCCCATCGGATTCTCCGGCGTGCAGACAGTGCCGAACAGCCTGCAATCGCTGGGCTTCTTCAGCCCACGCAGGATATCCCCGCACTCGCAGCCCTTGTGGTCCGGAACGGCGCGGCCCGGCACGGCGAAGCGCCGCTCCGCGTCGAAGGCGGCGAGGCTCTCCCGCAGGCGCAGCCCGCTGTCGGGAAGCGAGCCGAGGCCCCGCCATTCGAAGCTGGGTCGCACTTCGAAGGTCTCGGCGACGATGCGCTGGGCCTTCCGGTTGCCGTCGCGGGTCACGGCGCGGGTGAACTGGTTCTCCACCACCGCGCGCCCTTCGTTCACCTGACGGATCAGCATCAGGATGGACTGGAGCACGTCCAGCGGCTCGAACCCCGCGATGACCACGGGCTTGCGGTAGGTTTCCGCCACGAACTCGTAGGGGCGGCTGCCGATGACCACGGAGACGTGCGCCGGACCGACGATCCCATCCAACGGCAGGGTGCCGAGCTTCTGCACCTCCGGGCTGTCCATGATGCCCCGGATGGCGGCGGGGGTCAGGACGTGGTTGCAGAAGACGCTGAAGTTCCTGAGATTTTTTGCCTGAGCGGCATGGACGGCGACCGCGGTGGGCGGTGTCGTGGTCTCGAAGCCGATGGCGAGGAAGACGACCTCGCGGCCCGGATTCTCCTCGGCGATGCGCAGGGCGTCCATGGTGGACAGCACCATCCGCACGTCCGCCCCCTCGGCCTTCGCCTTCAGCAGGCTGACCCGCCCCGATCCCGGCACGCGCAGCACGTCGCCATAGGTGCACAGGATCACGCCGGGCTGGCGCGCGATGGCGATGGCGTCGTCGATTCGCCCCACCGGCAGGACGCAGACCGGGCAGCCCGGCCCATGGATCATCCGCACATTGCCGGGCAGCAGATCGGGAATGCCGTAGCGGGAAACGGCATGGGTATGCCCCCCGCAGAACTCCATCAGATGATAGGACCGTCCGGCCACCGCCTCGCGCCCGATGGCGGCGGCGATGCCACGGGCCAGACCCGCATCCCGGAATTCATCGACATACTTCATCGTCCCGCCCCTTCGGCCTGCCGAACCGGCATTTGGACGGCGGCGGGGAGCGCTGGCGTTGATGCGGATCAAGAATGGGGCGCGGGAGAGGATGGCGACACGCCCTCCCCTCCGCGCAACGCCTTACTTCGACGCACCCATCAAGGGCAGCGACACTTCCGGTCCACGCCCTGAATCCTCGATGGCGATGGCGGATGAACCGGGGGCGCCCAGGGCCACGTTCACCGGACGCCCGTTGTTGTGATTCTTCCACATCTCATAGAGCGCCAGCGTCGCGTAGATCTTGGCCTCGCGGCTGGTGTTGTAGAGCCATTCCTGGGTCGGGATGACGCGCAGTGCCCCGTTGCCCGACTGCTCCACCCGCTCCGCGAAGCGGTAGCCGAGTTGGTTGTTGATGTTCGCCAGCAGCCCGTCGAAACCGGAGGAGATGCGCCCGAATCCGGCGTCCGACGCCGCGGAGGACGCGCCGCCGAGCGTGCTGGGCGTCTGCCGCTTCACGAGATCGCCGAAGACCCAGCCCTCCTCCCCGGTGCGCATCGACCGGACACCGATCCAACTCCCTTCCTGTTTCAGCTCGATCACCTCGTCGCCGCGTGTGACCGTGGAGCGGATCGAGGCGTTGTCGGACGGCGCCGCGCGCAGGTTCACCTTCTCGCCGGTCACCGTGTGGATGTCGCCGGGGGCCGCGGCGGCGGGCAGAGCCAGCGACGCCGCCAGACCGATGCCGGCCAGGGTCTTTAGGAAGTTCGTCCCCAGGAAGTTCGTCGTCATCCGAGACATGTGCATTCTCCCGTAGAACGCGCGCGACGCGCGCCGTTTCCCCTACCAACAGGCAAAGGCGGGGTATGCTCCATGGGCAGATGCGGGACGGGCGGAACTACTCGAAAGACACACGCAGGGGGCTGTCCCCGCCGGGCCAGACGCCGCGGTCCACGGCGCGGGCGCCCTCGAAGACCAGCCAGCTTTGCCGCCCATAATGGGGCAGCGGGCGCAGCAGCGCCTGAAGCGCCGCCGCGTCCTCCGCCGCCACGACCAGCACCGGGCGGCCCTGCGCCGTGCGTGCGGTCCAGACCCGCGCCGTGCCGCGCCCGGCAAGGCTTTCCGGCACCGGCGGCAGGCCAAGCCGGGACAGCAGCCGGTCCACCTCCCCCGCCGTCCCGATCAGGGCGAGCGGAGCGGCGGGATCGGCGCGGTCCGCGGCGGCGATGCGCGGCTTGCCGTCCGCCAGCCGCTCGGCCAGGGCGCGGGCGGTCTCCGCCGCCGGACCATCGGCGGCGAGAACCGTGGTGGCCGCGTGGTCCAGCGTCACGTCGCGCAGGATCGGCGGCGCCTCCCCCGGCGCCAGCCGGCGGAACAGGTCGAAGCCTGGATCGACCGACAGCGCCCGCGGCGCGGCGGCGGTCCGGATCGTCACGGTCGTTTCGCGCCCGTCGAGGCGGATCGTGTGCCGCTCCGTCCCCGCCGCCGTCCGCACCTCCACCGGCACGGTCAGGCCGTATTGTGGTTCGCTCTGCCGCAGGGTCAGGGTGACCCCGCTGCCCTCAGCCTTCGCCCCCGCCAGTTCCAGCGCGGGCGCGCCCACGCGGGTCAGCCATTGTTCGAAGAAGGGGCCGAGGTCCCGCCCCGACGCCGCCTCGAAGGCGCGGCGCAGGTCGTCCCACCCCGCGTCGGTGAAGCGCTTTTCCTCCCAGAAACGGCGGATGCCCGCGTCGAAGGCGTCCGCCCCGATCTCGGCGCGCAGCATGTGGAACAGCATCGCCGCCTTGCCGTAGCCGACGATCTGGGCGGCGTCGTGGACCTTGGCGCGGAAATCGGTCAGCGCGGAATCGCGGTCCGCCGGAAGGGCGGCGTAATCGCGCAGCCAGTCCAGCCGCATCGCCCGCGCCGCGTCCTCCCCGCGCGCCTCCGCCGCCGCGTAGTCGGCCATGAAGGTGGTCAGCCCCTCCGACCAATTGCCGGACCAGTTGCCGCCCTCCCCCACGCGCACCCCGTTGCCCCACCAGTTGTGCAGGATCTCGTGGGGCAGCGACTGGGCGCGGATGAAGGGCAGCGGCATCACCTGCCGCCCGATGTAGGTCAGCCCCGGAAAGCCCAGCCCGACCGGCAGCGGGGCCGACAGGATGGAGAAACCGGCGAAGGGGTAGGCACCGATCCGCGCCGCCTGCGCGTCGATGCTGCGGGCGCTGAGGTCCAGATACTCGTCGGCCAGCGCGGCCTGTTCCGGATGGAAATAGGTGCGCAGGCGCAAGCCGCCGTGCAATCCGTCGTGCATCCGCTCCGTCACCTGCCACACCCCGGCGAAGAGGGACGGTTCCTCGACGCTGCGGTCCTCGGCGAAGGTAGCGGCGTAGCCCGCGCTGTCGCGCGTCTCCTCCACCAGACGGCCCGTCGCCACCGCGACGAAAGGCGCCGGCACGCGGACCGTCAGGCGCCAGGAAGGCGGCGGCACCGCGCCGTCCGGAGTCGGCAGCCAGCCGGTGCCCGCCGGAAGATAGGCGCCTTCCTCACCGCTTCCGCCACCGCGCGCGTCCGGCGTCAAGGGCGGCAACGTCCCGGCGTAGCGCAGGCGAAGCTCCCCGCCGCCCTCCGGCACCGTCACCGGCAGGGCGTTGCCGCGCACCGCGACCGGCTTTCCGTCCAGCAGGGCTTCCCCCACCGCCAGCCCCGGCGCCAGCAGCAGCCGGTGCGTCCCGGCAGGCAGGCGCAGCCGGTCCTCCACCTCCAGCCGCCGCGCGGCGGGGTCCAGCGTGACGGTCAGGTCGTGGTGCAGGCCGGCGGCCCAGCCGGGCGCGGCGGCAAGGATGGCCAGAAGGGCAAGGAAGAAGGTCCGCATGCCCCTCCATATATGGCTTGGGCTGCGCCGCACCAGCGGCGAGGGGCAGAGGCGCTCTCAGCAGCGGCGTTCTCAGCCGATCCTTGCGCGCACCGCGGCCAGCAGGCTGCACAGCCCGCGGTCGTGGATGCCGATGGCCTCCAACTGGGCGACCGTGTTGGCGAGATAGTCAAGGTTCGGGCCGCGCTCCCCCCGGCATCCGGCGATGCGCTCCGCCATGGTGGTTTCGTCCATGCAGCCGCAATATTGCCGGTGGCGGCGGTCCACCACGAAGGTGCAGGCAATGACCGGCGCCCCGCCGTCGCGCGGGCGCACGGGCAGCAGTTTCGGCCGGTAGACGCGGTTCAGCATCTCCCGGTCCCATAGGTAATCCAGCGTCTCGGGCACCCGTTCCGCCGCCACGCGGAAGACGACGCCCCGGCAGGACCCGCCGCGGTCCAGCCCCAGCACCAGCCCGGGGCGCTCCGGCGTGCCGCGGTAACGGTGGGAGGACACGCAGAAACGCCGATGATAGCCGCCCAGGACCGCCGGGTGGCGCTCCAGAAAGGGGAACTCCGGGTTCCACATCAGCGAGCCGTAGGCGAAGACCCACAGGTCGGCGCCGGGCGTCACCGCGATGTCGCCGGACCAGGAAGAGGCGGTGGAAGCCGGGTGGCGCGCCGGTGCGGCGACCGTAAGCTCGGCAACGGGCGATTGCGTATCGAGCAGCATGACCCTTAAGCAATGCAACGTGCGCCGACTGGCGCCGACGCGGTGAATGCTAGCACGGCCCTGGGCCGCCCGCTATAACGTGGGTGCCATAAAGCGGAAATGCCACAGATGCGCATTCGGAAGATCCTGGGCTTCGCCGTTCTTGCCCTTGCCCTGCTGGCCGGCGCCTATTCGGTCTGGTGGTGGCAGGCGGCCTCGGCGGTGGAACGCGGCGTGCTCGCCTGGATGGACGAGCAGCGGGCCGCGGGCGCGCTGGTGGCCCATGGCGGGCTGGCCGTCGGCGGCTATCCCTTCACCATCCACGCAGCGTTGGAAACGCCGCACCTCGCCACCCGCGACGTGGAATGGCGGGGCGCCCGGCTGGTGGCGGAGGCGCCGCCCTGGAATTACGCGCGCATCGCCCTGTCCCTACCCGGCGAGCAGCGGGTGACGGTGGTGCAGGCGAGCCAGCCGCCCTTCACGCTTCTCGCCCGCGACGGCGGCCAGGGCCATGTCCGTCTGACCCTGGCCGGCCAGCCGGTGGAGGCGCGGCTTGCCTTCACGAACCTCGTGGCGCAGCCCGACGCCCTGCCCATTCCCGTCGCCGCCCTGGATCTGGCCGCCTCCCAGCCCGCCGAACCGCCGGCCAACCACACCGACACCGGCCTGTCCGTCACGCTGGAGGCCCGCGGCGCCACCCTGCCCGAAGGCGCGCCGGATTCGCTGGGCCGCGAGGTGCAGCGGCTTCTGCTGACGGCGCGCATCCTGGGCCAGCCACCGAAGCCGGAGCCGGTCAGTCTGTCGGCCTGGAGCCGCGACGGCGGAACGCTCCAGCTCGACGGGTTGAACCTGGATTGGGGGCCGCTGAAGCTGGCGATGAACGGCACGCTGGCGCTCGATGCCGCTTTGCAGCCCCAGGCGGCGCTGACGGCGGAGGTGCGCGGGTTCCAGGCGGTTCTGGACTCGCTCCAGGGGATGTTCCGGCCCAAGGATCTGGCGATGGCCCGCACCATGCTGGGCCTGCTGGCCCGCCCCGCCGAACCGGATGGCGAGCCGGTGCTGACCGCCCCGGTCACCGTGCAGAACCGCGGGCTGTTCCTCGGGCCGCTGAAGGTCGCGGCGCTGCCGGCGGTGGATTGGTAGGGGCAAGCGTTGCAACGCAGGGGCTTTACGCCGCCTTAAGCATCCCCTGCATGTCCTCATAGGACGGCAGATGGTCCAGCTTGCCGACCGCGGACACGGCCATCGGACCGGCGAAGACGCGGTTGGCCGCCGCCGCCACATCCTCCGGCGTCACCGCGTCGATGCGCTCGAAAATCTGCTCGATGGTCCGCACCTCGCCGGTGCGCAGCAGGGTGCGGGCGAAGCGGTCGGCGCGGCGCATGGTCGATTCCAGCGATTTGCCCACCGAAAAGCGCATCTGCTCCTTCGACCGCTCCAGTTCCACCGCGGTCACGCCGTCGCGGGCCTTGCGCAGTTCCTCGAAGAAGACCGGCACCAGTTCGGCCACCTCCTCCGGCCCGGTGCCGGCGTAGAAGCTGAGCGCGCCGCCGTCCACATACTGGATGGGCGCTGCGTAGACCGAATAGACCAGCCCGCGCTTCTCCCGGATCTCCTGAAACAGGCGGGAGGTCATGCCGCCGCCCAGGATGTTGGCGAGGTGGCGCAGCGCGTAGCTCGCCGGGTCTTCCGTGCCGACGCCCGGAAAAGCGGCCATGAAATGCACCTGCTCCGCGTCGCGCTTCAGAAGCGCCGCCCCGCCCTTGTTGACGACGGTCTCGTGGAAGGGATCGTCCTTGGCGGTCAGATGGCCGAACAGCGATTCCACCCGGCGCACCACCCTGTCGTGTTCGACGTTGCCGGACACCACATAGACCATGCGGCGCGGGTCGTAGTGGGAAACATAGTCGAACAGATGATCCCGCCCGAAGCCCGCGACGTTCTCCTTCGGGCCGAGGATCGGGCGGCCCAGCGCCTGCCCTTCGAAGGCGGTGCGGCGCAGCGCCTCGTAAACCACGTCCTCCGGCTCATCGGCGTAGCGCCCGATCTCCTGGATGACCACGCCGCGTTCCTTCTCCACCTCCTCTTCCGGGAAGACGGAGTTCAGAACGATGTCGCCGATGATCTCGCAGGACACGTCGACGTGCTTGGCGGCCATCTGCGTGTAATAGGCGGTGACGTCGTAGTCGGTGTAGGCGTTGAATTCGCCGCCGCGGTTCTCGATCTCCAGCGCGATGCCCAGCGCGTCACGGCTTTCCGTGCCCTTGAAGATCATATGCTCCAGGAAATGGGCGATGCCGTTCACCGCGGGCCGTTCGTTGCGCGCCCCGACGCCGACCCAGACGCCGCTGGTCACCGTGCCGAGATGCGGCAGATGGTCCGTCAGCACGCGGAAGCCGTTGGCGAGGGTGGTCAGTTGGATCGTCACGCACAGTCTCCTGCTTGGGCACGGGTCCGCCCGCGAAATGGGGGCGTTGTCTTGACGTGGGATGCCGTCCGCTCAGGAACAACGTCCGGCGGCTGCGGTCAAGCCGTCAGCCGCGCGGCGGCGTCGTGGCGGCGCTGAGGGCACGGCGGTTGCGGTGGGCGAGCATCAGCAGGGACGCCGGCACGTCGCCCCGCACCAGCAGGCGCCCGCCCGGCAGCAACCGCACGCCGTGCCGTTCCAGTTCGCTCATCAGCTCCGCTGTGGACCTGCGCATGGTTTTCCTCCGCCGATCAGAGTTTTACGTCTCCCATCATGGCGGAGAAAATCGATAGGCACTATTTCATTTTTCCTATTCCATCAATAGGATTATCCTATCGTTCTTCGCCTCAATGCTGGGCTTTCAAGGCTGCCAGACGATCCGACAGCGTGCTGGGTGCCGGCTTCGCTCCCGCAGCGGCATCGAGCGCCGCCTTGATGTGGGGATCGTCCTCCTCCGGCTTGGACGGCTTCAACAGGCGGGCCTTGGCGTTGGACGCCTCCGCCTGGGCAAGATCGCGGGCCGCCGCGTCCTGCATCGCCTTCAGCGCCGTGCCGAGGCTGGAGGTGGCGCCGCTCAGCCCCGCCGCCTGCCGGGCCGCCTCCGCCCGCTGCTGGGCCATGTCGCGCTGCTGGGCGGCGCGGCCCAGGTCCCGTTCGGCCCGCTGCAACGCGCTGCGGGCGGCCTTCAGCTTGCCGCCGGCCTCGGCATAGGTCGTCTCCAGCATGGTCAGGAAGTCGAGCGCGTCGTGGGCGTCCTGCTCCTCCCGGTCGATGTCCGGGGCCATCTGCTCCAGCATCCCCACCAGCGTTTCCAGGCTGTGTTCAAGCTGAGCCTTGCGCCCGGCGTCCGCCTCGGCCTCCAGTTGGCGCTGAAGATGCTCGGCGGCGGCCATGCGCTGGCGGGAGAGTTGGAGGATGGCGTCGGCCTCCTTCCGCTCCTTCTCATAGGCGGCGCGCGCCTGCGCGACCTGGAGACCGAGATCGTCCAGATGCTCTTCCATCGTGCGCAGTTCGGCCTCGGTGGCGGCCTTCGGGTCCCAGCGGACCAGGGCTTCCACCGCCGACTGGACGGCCTGATCGGTCTTCACCCCGACGAGGTTGCGGATGAACGAGATCATGCTTGCGGTTCCTCTCTGTTTCGGCGGGTCTTATCCCGCCATGGCTCCGGCGTTCAGCAGCGCGACGGCGATCTGGAGCCCGGCCAGCGCCGTGCCCGCGGCAACGTTGCCGGACTCGATCATCGGGCGCAGATCGCGGAACAGCCAAATGGCGATCAGGAAGGTAATCAGTTGCAGCAGCAGGGCAACCGCTCCCCAGATCAGGATGTCAACCAGGACGAGGCTGGTCGCCAGCGTTGCCGCCAATGGGATCGCCAGCGCCACCACCGTGCCGCCCAGCACCACGCCGGCAGCCTGGTTGCCGCTCGCCAGCAGGTCGCGCTCGTGCAGCGGCGTGACCGCGACGTAGACGGCCACCCCGATCAGGAACAGGGCCAGGGTCGCCCCGAAATGCAGAAGCAGCAGCGGCAGGCCGGATTCGAGGCTTTGCAGGATTTGCGCGACGCTGGTGTCCATGGTGTCTTCCATCGGGGCTGGCGTGATCAGGCGATTAACTCAGGCGAGAGACAGGGCGGCGGGGTTGACGTCGATGCCGGCGCGGACCTCCACCCACGCCTCGCCGCCGTCCTCCACTGCCGCGACCAGCACATATTCGGTCCGGGGCGCGGGGTCGGCGGCGCCGGTGGGGGCCGCGTAGAGCATGGCGGTCAACCGGCGGGTCCGGCTGCCGCGGTGATCGGTCAGCGTCTCGTCGAAGGTGATTGGGGCGATGCGGGACGCGCCGGGCGACCATTGCCGCCCGTACAGCTTTCCATCCCTGGTCTGGAACTGCGGGTAGCCGATCATCCCGTCGGCATCGGCCAGCCAGAAGCCCCATTCCTCGTTGTCGGCGGGGTGCACCTCGTCCAGCAGGGAGAACCAGCGGCATTCGTCCGGCACTCCCCCGGCCCCCAGATGAAGCTGGTAGAAGCCGCGCCCGCCCTGAAGATACAGGCGGTGCAGGGTCACGCCGCCGCCCGTCAGCGTGCCGACGGTTTCCACGCTGACCATCGCGCCGGCCCCCTCCGGCGCCGTGGCCTTGATCGCGCCGCCACCCAGCAGGAAGGGCGTGGGATCGGGCGTCAGCGTCATGCCCACGCGGAACAGAGACGGTTCGTAGGACGCGCCGGCGGCCTTGGCCTTGATGATGCCGGCGGCGGTGCTCCAGGGCGAGCGGGGCATGGCGGAACCTCCGGATCGTGAGCCAGACGAACGTGAGCCAGACGAGCGGCGGCGCAGGACGGTCACGGCCACCACCATTCCTCCGACAAGCAGAATCAGAAGGAGCAAGGTACCCAACCCGCCCCCGGAACCCCCATTGGAATTCCCTGGGCGGGACGGCGTTTCCGGCGCGGCCTGCGCGACGTCGCGCGGGATGTCCGGCGGCAGGTAGCCGGGGTCGCGCGGCCGGTCCTCCTGCGCGCGGAGACGGGTGTCGAGATCGTCCAGGCGGCGGCGCAGATCGGGATCGTCCTTCGCGCGCCTCTCCGCCTCCGCGCGCCACTCCGCGTAGCCGGGGTCGTTCTGGTGATTGTGGAACCAGTCGGCGTAGCCGGGCCGCGACAGATGGTCGAGCAGGAACCACAGGAACAGCCCGTCCCACAGCCCGAAGCTGGGACGGCTGCCATAGGCCCAGCCCGGCGGGCGCCAGCCGCCGTACCAGCCGCCCGGCCCGGAGCCGCCGGTGCGCCGCTGCCCCCAACCGGTTCCCCAGCCGGTTCCCCAGCCGCCGCCCTGCGCCCCTCCGCTCCAGCCGGAGCCGGAACCGGAGCCGGAACCGGCGGACGGCGCGGTGACCGGCGGCGTGCGCTCCCGCTGCTTCTGCTGCTGCTGCGCGCGGTAGCGCTCCAGCGCCTCTCCGCTCGAACGCCGCGACACGCCCAGGTCTCCGCCGCCGGACGGCACCCCGCCGGGAAGGCCATAGGACGGTCCGCCCTGGGGACGGCTGTAGCCGCCGCTGCCGGTTGACGGAGCGCGCGAGGGGGCGGAGCGGGTGGAAAAGGACGGGGTGCGCACAGCCGGGCGGCTGTAGCCTCCGCTGGAGCTTCGCCCCCCACCGGCCCGCGCCTCTGCCGCCTGCGGCCAGAGCAGCGCGGCGGTCCCCGCGGCCACACCGGCGGCCATACCGGCGGATGCCGCCGCAGGCATGGTGGCTGGCAGCGGCTGGAGTGGAGTCAGCGCCAGAAGGACGCTCAGGAACCGGGCGGCGATCCGGCTTCGAATGGGCATGCGGGCAAGGACTTGGGAGGAAAGGGCATGGGGGCAAATGGCATTGTATCTGTACCGTCCGTGGATGCACAGCCAAAACCGGACATGCCCAATTGTTTGCCTTCCATCCCTTCGGCGGCGAGTCAGCGATTGTGATGCAGCGGCCTGCGCAGAAACCCCGCCAGCGCCTTCATTGCAAAGCCGATGAGAAATTCAGGAAATCGCCACCCGACCACAGGCCCGTAGGGAGCAAGTTGTAATACCACTTCTATCGCCGGCGCTTGAAAACGTGTCGCAGGACGAGCGTTAACTTGACGATTCCCATGCGGCGACGTAATACATCTCCGTTCCGCGAAAATTCCTTCCGAAAGGGAGAATCGGCGGCGTGGGGTACGCACCCAACCCTTTCATTTCTGTCTTGCGGCGTGGGAAGGCGCCGCAAGGGCGAAGAAACCGGGTCCGCGAGGGCGCCCCAGGTCGGGGAATCGGACGACAGTTGAGCAACCTTGGATGAGAGGATCGCACCGTGCTTGAAGCTTACCGCCAGCATGTCGCTGAGCGTGCCGCGCTCGGAATTCCGCCCCTGCCGCTTTCGGCCAAGCAGACCGAGGAGCTGGTCGAACTTCTCCTGAATCCGCCGCAGGGTGAGGAAGCCTTCCTGGTCGATCTCATCACGCACCGCGTCCCGGCGGGCGTGGACGACGCCGCCAAGGTCAAGGCCGCCTTCCTGGCCTCGCTCGCCAAGGGCAACGAGACCTCGCCGCTGATCTCCAAGGTCAAGGCGACGGAGCTGCTGGGCACCATGCTCGGCGGCTTCAACATCAAGCCGCTGATCGACCTGCTGGAAGACGCCGAGGCCGGCGAGGCCGCCGCCGCGGGTCTGAAGACCACGCTGCTGATGTTCGACTATTTCCACGACGTCAAGGAACTGGCCGACAAGGGCAACGCCAACGCCAAGGCGGTGATCCAGTCCTGGGCCGACGCGGAGTGGTTCACGTCGCGTCCGGAGGTTCCGGCCAGCCTGACGCTGACCATCTTCAAGGTTTCGGGCGAGACCAACACCGACGACCTGTCCCCGGCCCCGGACGCCTGGTCGCGCCCGGACATCCCGCTGCACGCGCTGGCCATGCTGAAGAACCCGCGCCCCGGCATCGTGCCGGAGGAAGCCGGCGTCCGCGGCCCGATCAAGCAGCTTGAGGATCTGAAGGCGAAGGGCAACCTGGTCGCCTATGTCGGCGACGTGGTCGGCACCGGCTCCTCGCGCAAGTCGGCCACCAACTCGGTGCTGTGGTGGACGGGCGAGGACATTCCCTACGTCCCGAACAAGCGCTTCGGCGGCGTCTGCCTGGGCTCCAAGATCGCCCCGATCTTCTACAACACGATGGAAGACGCCGGCGCCCTGCCGATCGAACTCGACGTCTCCCAGATGGAGACGGGCGATGTGGTCGAGCTGCGCCCGTACGAGGGCAAGGCCCTGAAGAACGGCGCGGTGATCGCCGAGTTCACGGTCAAGTCCGACGTGATCTTCGACGAGGTGCGTGCCGGCGGCCGCATCCCGCTGATCATCGGCCGCGGCCTGACCGCCCGTGCCCGTGAGGCGCTGGGCCTCGCCCCGTCCACCCTGTTCCGCCTGCCGTCGGCCCCGGCGGACAGCGGCAAGGGCTTCTCGCTCGCCCAGAAGATGGTCGGCCGCGCCTGCGGTCTGCCGGAAGGCCAGGGCGTGCGTCCGGGCACCTATTGCGAGCCGAAGATGACCACGGTCGGTTCGCAGGACACCACCGGCCCGATGACCCGCGACGAGCTGAAGGATCTGGCCTGCCTCGGCTTCTCCGCCGATCTGGTCATGCAGTCCTTCTGCCACACCGCGGCCTATCCGAAGCTCGTGGACGTGAAGATGCACCGGGAGCTGCCGGCCTTCATCTCCACCCGCGGCGGCGTCGCTCTGCGGCCCGGCGACGGCGTGATCCACTCCTGGCTGAACCGCCTGCTGATGCCCGACACGGTCGGCACCGGCGGCGACAGCCACACCCGCTTCCCCATCGGCATCAGCTTCCCCGCCGGCTCGGGCCTCGTCGCCTTCGCCGCCGCCACGGGCGTCATGCCGCTGGACATGCCGGAATCGGTGCTGGTCCGTTTCAAGGGCGAGATGCAGCCGGGCGTCACCCTGCGTGACCTCGTCAACGCCATCCCGCTCTACGCCATCCGCCAGGGCCTGCTGACGGTGGAGAAGAAGGGCAAGAAGAACATCTTCTCCGGCCGCATCCTGGAGATCGAGGGTCTGCCCGACCTGAAGGTGGAGCAGGCGTTCGAGCTGTCCGACGCCTCGGCCGAGCGTTCCGCCGCCGCCTGCACGGTGCGGCTGAACAAGGAGCCGATCGTCGAGTACATGCGCTCCAACATCACCCTGATGAAGTGGATGATCGCGAACGGGTACGAGGACGCCCGTACGCTGGGCCGCCGCATCAAGGCGATGGAAGGCTGGATCGCCAACCCGTCCCTGCTGGAGCCGGACGCCGACGCCGAGTACGCCGCGGTGATCGAGATCGATCTGGCCGACATCAAGGAACCGATCGTCGCCTGCCCGAACGATCCGGACGACGTGAAGCTGCTGTCGGAGGTTGCCGGCGACAAGATCGACGAGGTCTTCATCGGCTCCTGCATGACCAACATCGGCCACTTCCGCGCCGCCGGTAAGGTCCTGGAAGGCAAGTCGGACATCCCGACCCGCCTGTGGATCGCCCCGCCGACGAAGATGGACGCGATGATCCTGAACGAGGAGGGCTACTACAGCGTGCTCGGCAAGTCCGGTGCGCGCATGGAGATGCCGGGCTGTTCGCTGTGCATGGGCAACCAGGCGCAGGTCCGCAAGGGCTCGACGGCCATGTCCACCTCGACCCGCAACTTCCCGAACCGTCTGGGCATCGACACCCGCGTCTATCTCGGCTCCGCCGAGCTGGCCGCCGTCTGCGCCCTGACGGGCAAGATCCCGACCCCGGCGGAGTATCTGGAGAAGGTGAGCGTGGTCAACCAGAAGGCCGCGGACATCTACCGCTACATGAACTTCGACCAGATCAAGGACTTCCAGGACGTGGCCGACACGGTCTCGGTCTGATCCATCCAGCACCTCTTCCCCTTCCCCCGGCCCAGCGGGGGGAGGCCGGGAGGGGGGCGGGTGCGAGAAGTTCCGCGATAAAGAAGGCCCCGCCGGGATCGCTCCGGCGGGGCTTTTCCTTTTCTCACCCGGTGCGCGCAAGATAAGCGCGCGGCGAAGCCCCCAGTGTCCGTTTGAACATCGTCGTGAAGGCCGCCGGATTGTCATAGCCGAGGTCCAGCGCGACCGTCGTCACCGGCGTTCCCGCGACCAGCCGCGGCAGGGCGGACACCAGGCACGCCTGCTGGCGCCATTCGACGAAGCTCAGGCCCGTCTCGCGCCGGAACAGCCGTGTGAAGTTGCGCCGGCTCATGCCCAGCCCGTCGCTCCATTCCTCGATCGTCGCCTGGATCGTCGGCTCTTGCAGGAACCGCCGGCAGCGCTCCGCCAGGGCCGCGTGAGCGGGAAAGGGCAGAGACAGCGGTTCCACGGGGAGGCGCCGCATCTCGTGCACCAGCAGGGCCATCAACGCGCCGTCGTGGCTGTCCGGCTCATACTCCACGGGAATGTCGAGCGCCCGCGCGATCAGGCCGCGCAGGAAGGGCGACAAGGCCACCACCTCGCAACGGCCCGGCATGGCATCGGTCAGGCTGGGGGCGAGATAGAGGCTTCGCGTGCTGACCGCGCCGATCATGCGGACCTCGTGCAAAACGCCGGGCGGAATCCACAGCCCGCAATGGGGCGGCATCACCCAGCGGCCCTGGGCGGTGGACAGGACCAGCGTTCCCGTCGCCCCGGAAATCATCTGCCCGCGCCGGTGCGTGTGGGGGGCCAGCCTCACGCCGTCGGCGTAATCCTGTCCCAGGACGATCAGCGGGCTGGGCGATTCCTCGATCTCATGGATGCGAAGGTTCCGGACCATGGCCCAGTCTCGTAAGAAATCGGCCTGACCGCGGTGGCAAGCCCCCGTCCCGCACCATAGGCTGTTGCCTTACACCAAGCAACGCGCAGCCCGCCCGCCGGTCAAGCGCCAGAAAAGGCTTCCATCCGTGACCGACACCACCCTGCCCCGCGCCAAGGCCGGGGCGACGGCGCTGCCCGTCCTGGGGACGATCAGCGTCTGCCATCTGCTGAACGATCTGGTTCAGTCCCTGCTTCCGGCGATCTATCCCATCCTGAAGGGCGGTTTCGACCTCAGCTTCGCGCAGATCGGCCTGCTGACCCTGACCTACCAGCTCACCGCTTCGCTCCTGCAACCGCTCATCGGCCTCGCCACCGACCGGCGCCCGGCGCCCTATTCGCTCGTCGTGGGCATGGGGGCGTCGCTGCTCGGGCTGGTCACGCTGGCCTTCGCGCCGAATTATGCGGCGTTGCTGATCGGGGCGGTCCTGCTGGGCTTCGGCTCCTCCATCTTCCACCCCGAGGCGTCGCGGATCGCCCGCTTGGCCTCGGGCGGCGCGCACGGGATGGCGCAGTCGCTGTTCCAGGTGGGCGGAAACGCCGGTTCGGCGCTGGGGCCGCTGCTCGCCGCCTACGTCATCCTGCCGCGCGGGCAGGAGAGCCTGTCCTGGTTCGCCCTCGCCGCGCTGGGCGGCATGGTGCTGCTGACCGGCATCGGACGCTGGTACGCGCGCAGCGACCACGCCCGTCCGGCGCGCCGCGGCGCGGCGATCCGTCATCCCGGCCTGACCCGCGGGCAGGTGAACCGGGCGGTGGCCGTGCTGATGGTGCTGATCCTGTCCAAATACGTCTATCTGGCCGGCATCACCAGCTTCTACACCTTCTTCATGATGGAGCGTTTCGCCCTGGAGCCGGACGCGGCGCAACTCTGCTTGTTCATCTTCCTGGCGGCGGTCGCCACGGGGACGATCATCGGCGGGCCGGTCGGCGACCGGATCGGGCGCAAGACGGTGATCTGGGTCTCGATTCTCGGCATCCTGCCCTTCACGCTGCTGCTGCCCCATGTCGGGCTGACGGCGACGGTCGGGCTGAGCGCGGTGATCGGGCTGGCCCTGGCGTCGGCCTTTCCCGCCATCGTCGTCTACGCGCAGGAACTGATGCCCGGCCGGGTCGGCATGATTTCCGGCCTGTTCTTCGGTCTGGCCTTCGGGATCGGGGGCGTGGCCGCCGCGGGTCTTGGCGTTCTGGCCGATTGGATGGGCATCGGCTTCATCTTCCAAGCCTGTTCGATGGTCCCTCTGCTGGGTCTCTTCGCCGTCCTTCTGCCCAACGTTCCGCCTCACGCCGCCAGCGAGCCGCGCCGTTCCTGACGGCGCGTATCCCGCATCTTGATCCTCGGCGCGCCGACCGACAGGGTGGGCGACCCGATCCATCCCATCCGTCAGGGCACCTCCTTCCACCATGCGGAAAAACTCCGTCCCGGCCTCGACAGGCGGGACCGCTGCCGTTCATTTTGAATCCCAAACGACCAATGGGAGGCAGGGATGGCGGCGGCTCCGTCCGGGATGGTGTTCGAGAATCCGGAGAACGGCCAGCGGGAGGCGGTGACCAACCGCGAGATCCTTTGGGCCTTTCTGCTCGGCCCCGTCTATTTCGCGAAAAAGGCCGAATGGCTGCACGCCGGAATTCACGCGCTGCTGGTTCTCATCTCCGTCCCGCTGTGGCCGACCGGCGTCCTGATGACGCTGGGCGTCTGGTTCGGATACGCCTGCGCGGCGCCGACGATCCTGGAATACCGGTTCCAGAGGATGGGGTGGGAAAAACTCGGAGCGTAAGGCGGACCTGCGCCGGCCCCCACCCAACCCTCCCCCGCTGAGCGGGAGAGGGCTTCCGAGCGCTGGGTTCAGGCGGTCGCGCCGAACTCCGCCGGAGTCAGCACCAGAACGCCGTCCTCGTCGGCGAAGACCAGATCGCCGGGGGCGATGCGGACGCCGGCCAGGGTGACCGGAAGGTCTTTCTGACCCTCGCCGTTGCGCACGGTCTTGCGCGGGATGGCGGCCAGCGCCTTGATGCCCAGGTCCAGCGTGGCGAGCACCGCGGCGTCGCGGACGCAGCCGTGGATGACCACGCCCTCCCAGCCGTTCTTCACCGCGTCCTTCGCGATCAGGTCGCCCATCAGGGCCGCGCGCAGGCTGCCGCCGCCATCCACCACCAGCACCTTGCCCTGCCCCGGCGTGCCCAGCGTCTCCTTGACGCGGGAATTGTCCTCGAAGCACTTCACGGTCACCGCCTCGCCGCTGAAGCGGCGGCGCTGGCCGAAGTCGCGGAAGACGGGATCGGCGACGCGGGCGGTCTTCTCGAAACGGTCGTAGAGGTCGCAGGTGCTGTCGAAATCGGTCATGCGGTTTCGCTCCCCTTCTTGGCTTTGGCGGCAGGATACCCCTAAGTCCGCGATGGTCAATCCTCCGGGGAGGCGATGGCCCCGGTGCTGGTGCGCTCCAGGATGGCGCGGCGGCGGAAGCGGTACAACTCCGCGGGGCGGCCGCCGGTCTGGCTCTCATACTGGCCGGTCGGCGCCACCAGCCCGCCGGAGATCATCAGCCGCCGGAAATTCTGCTTGTGCAGCCGCTCGCCGGACAGCGCCTCCACCACCTGCTGAAGCTGGTGCAGGGTGAAGGTGGGGGGCAGCAGTTCGAACACGATGGGGCGGTATTTCAGCTTGCCGCGCAGCCGCTCCAGCGCCGTCGCCAGAACGCGGCGCCCGTCGCGCGCCATCGGACGGCCCAGCGCGCGGGGCATCTCCAGCCGCACCGTCCGGTCCTCCACCCCCGCCCGGCGGGCCAGGTCATGGTCGCGGAACGCCTCCACCACCAGCCCGGCCTCGTAGAGAAGCTCGTAGCGCTCCAGCACCCGCTCGGAATCCCACTCCCCGCCCTCCAGGGCGAAGGCCATGCGGGCGCGCTCCACGCGGCGGGTCCGGGCGGGCTCGTCCGGCGCCGCGGCGGCCCAGCGGGCCAGCGCCGGGCGAATCACCGAGTCGAGCAGCGGCGGCTGCGATTCGCGCCAGTCCTCCCAAGGGAAGAACTCGTACAGGCCGCGCCATTCCGCCCCGTCGATGCGCAGCGGAGCCTCGCGCAGCAGCGCCAGATAGCCGACCACCAGCGAGCGCGGTCCGCCGAACAGCTCGTGCGGGTCGCGGTAGCGGTCGCCGAAGCTGTAGAGCTGCTCCACATAGCGCAGGGCAAGCCCCGTCGTGTCTTCCGCCACGGCGCGCACGCCGTCCTGAAGGGTGCGGAACCGCTCCGGATCGAAGGGCGCGCCGGGCAGAGCGTCGCGGTGGGGCGGCGGCTCGTCGCCGCGGCGGTGCGATTCGGGGATCTCGAAGCCGCTGCGCACGGTCACCACGCGCGGCTCGGCACCGTTTGCCGATGCGCCGTTCGCCGAAACGATGGCCGCCGTCAGGCCGATCCGTGTTTCCCCCGCCACGCCCCGTCCGCCTCCCCCTGACGTTCTGCGGCGGCAGAATAAGCGGACCGCCGCCGCAAATCACCGGTCTTTCCGCCGGGCGCCCCCGCGCAATCTCGTCGCAATCGTGACAGGAATGACACTTTTGTGACTCCCCACGGGCGCCGGGGATGTTACACCAGCCGCGACGATGAGGTCCGTGCGTGTCCGCACGGGTCCGCGTGTTGAAGGCTGGCGTTACTTGGAGAACCGCGCATGCTGAATCTGTTCCGGGCCCTGATGCCGCGCGAAGAACGGTTTTTCGACCTGTTCGCCGAACACGCCCGGACGGTCGCCACCGGCGCCGAAGCGTTGCGGGCGATGATGGCCAGCGGCCAGGATCTGGAGGAGCGGTTCCGCGCCATCCGCGAGGTCGAAAGCGAGGCCGATGCCATCGAGAAGGAAATCCAGCTCGCCGTCCACCGCACCTTCATCGTTCCCTTCGACCGTTCGGACATCCAGGATCTCGGCAAACGGATGGACGACGTGCTCGATTTCATCGAGGAGACCGCCCGTCACATCGTCGAAGCGGGCTACAGCGACTACACGCCGGAAATGCACGCCCAGGTGGACGCCATCGTGCGCTGCACCGCCCGGCTGAGCGAGGGCATTCCCCTGCTCCGCGACATCCCCAAACACGTCGAGCAACTCCACGCGATGACCGCCGAGGTGTCGCGGATCGAGAGCGAAGGCGACCGGCTCCTGCGCGCGGCGAAGCACCGGCTGCGCGACGAGAGCGGCGGGCTCGACGCCCCCATCACCCACCGCCACGCCCTTCAACGCGAGATCGTCGAGCTGCTGGAACGCGTGCTCGACGCCTGCGAGGACGTGGCCGACACCATCGACGGCATCATCGTCGAACAGGTCTGATCCCATGGAAGCCGCTACCCTCGCCCTACCCATCCTCTTCGGGCTGATCGGCGTTGCCCTCCTCTTCGATTTCCTCAACGGGCTGCACGACGCGGCCAACTCCATCGCCACCGTGGTGTCCACCCGCGTGCTGTCGCCGCGGACCGCCGTGGCCATGGCCGCCTTCTTCAACTTCATCGCCTTCCTGTTCTTCGGGCTGCATGTGGCGACCACCATCGGCACCGGCATCGTCGGGGCGGGGGTGGTGGACCCGCATGTGATCTTCGGCGCGCTGATGGGCGCCATCGTCTGGAACGTCTTCACCTGGTGGCTGGGCATCCCGTCCAGCTCGTCCCACGCGCTGATCGGCGGCCTCGTCGGGGCCGGCGTGGCGAAGGCGGGGCTGGACGCCATCGTGGTGTCCGGTCTGGCGAAGACCGCCGCGGCCATCGTCGTCTCGCCCGTCGTCGGCTTCCTGCTGGCCAGCGTGATGATGGTGGCGGTGTCCTGGATGTTCCGGCGCACCACCCCCTTCGCGGTGGACCGGCTGTTCCGCCATGTGCAGATCGGCTCCGCCGCGCTCTACAGCCTGGGGCACGGCGGCAACGACGCGCAGAAGACCATGGGCATCATCGCCGTCCTGCTCTTTTCGCAGGGGATGCTGGGGCCGACCTTCCACGTCCCCTTCTGGGTGGTCATCACCTGTCAGGCGGCGATGGGTCTGGGGACGCTGTTCGGCGGCTGGCGCATCGTCAAGACCATGGGGTCCAAGCTGACCGACCTGAAGCCGGTCCAGGGCTCCTGCGCGGAGACGGGCGGGGCCATCACCCTGTTCGCCGCGACGTGGCTCGGCGTGCCGGTCAGCACCACCCACACCATCACCGGCGCCATCATCGGCGTCGGCGCCGCCCGCCGCACCAGCGCGGTCCGCTGGGGCTTGGCGCAGGGCATCGTCCTGGCCTGGGTCATCACCCTGCCGGCGACCGCCATCGTCGGCGCGGTGTTCTACGAGCTGTCGCGGGTGATGTGGTAACGGCCCACGCGGCGCCTGATGCGGAAAGGCGGGCCGGAAGGCCCGCCCGACCCGGAAGGCCCGACAAAGCCCGGAATGCGAAAAGGGCGGCCCGAGGCCGCCCTTTTTCGTACCATCCGCGTTCTGTAATGGAGCGGGCGAAGGGATTCGAACCCTCGACCCCAACCTTGGCAAGGTTGTGCTCTACCCCTGAGCTACGCCCGCGCCGCTCCAGCGGAGGAGCGCCCGTATACGCCGTGGCGGCGGCGAAGGCAAGCCCCAATTTTTCCCGAAGCACCTGGCCACGCCCCGATGGAACCCCGGCACGGCGGACACGCAGGCCGGAACGAGCCGCCGCTTGCGGATTGCGCAAGGAAGCATACCGAAATATGTTAAGCTGCTTTGATCAGGACGAAATTGCCGATCCTTTGTTTGGAATGTCCGCGCAATCGAATTTGTATTTTCCAATATGCCGATGAGGCTCCGCAGGAGGGCTTCGATGGCCGGAATGGAGACGGAGTTGGGCGGATCGCAAGCGATGCCCTTGGCGGCGCCCCAATCCACACCAGCGGCGGATTCACCGGACGGCGGGTCGTCCCGGCGCAACAGTGCGGAACGCAAGGTGGTGACCGTCCTGTTCGCCGACATCGTCGAATCCTCCAGCATGGTGTCGGGCCGCGACCCGGAAGAGGCCGACCAGACCCTTCTCACCATCCTGCACATTCTGACCGATGCGGTGGAACGCTACGGCGGCACGGTGGCCCAAGTGCTGGGCGACGGCATCATGGCGGTGTTCGGCGCTCCCTCCGCGCAGGAGGACCACGCGCTGCGCGCCTGCCTCGCCGCGCAGGACATCGCCCGTTCGGCCATCGATTCGGACGAGTTCAAGGTCCGCATCGGCACCAGTTCCGGCGAGGTGGTGGCCCAGATCATCGAGACGGGCGTCTGGACCGACTACCGCACGGTGGGCGAAACCGTGCATGTCGCCGCCAAGCTGCAACAGCGGGCGCATCCCAACAGCGTGCTGCTGAGCCGCGAGACGCTGGACCTCGTGCCCAAGGGCCTGACCGTCCGTCCGGCAGGCGTGCTTCGCCTGTCCGCCACGGCGGAGCCGGTGACGGCCTTCGCGCTGGAGGCGGCGCGGGCGATGCGGCGCACGGCGATGGACCTGCTGGCCGCCGAAGGCAACCTGTTCGTCGGGCGCCGGCCCGAACTGGCGGTGCTGACCGGCGCGCTGCGGCAGGCCGAGCGGGGCCGCGGCTCCTGCGTCCTTCTGATCGGGGAGGCCGGCATCGGCAAGTCCCGGCTGACCGGGGAACTGATGCGCAGCCCGGAAGCCGGGGCCTTCACCACCGCCATCTGGCCGCAATTCCCGATCCGCCGCCTGGGCGACCCCGACGACCTGGAGGCGGCGGCCCGCTGCCTCGCCCTGTCCGTCTGCGGCACCGCCGACGGCGAGGCGGTGACGCGGCTGACCGCCGCCGCCGCGCGCAGCAGCGGCGAACTGGCCGGGGAGGCGATGCGGGAATTGCTCGGCCAGCCCTCCGTCCACCCGCTGTGGCAGGGCCTCGACCCGGCCCAGAAGGCGGATTTCAGCGTCGAGGGTTTGGTCGCGGCGATCCGCGAGCTGTCCATCGAGCACCCCCTGCTGATCCTGGTGGAGGACGCGCACTGGACGCGCGGGCTGACCAACCGCCTGCTGGACGCGCTGGCCGAGGGGGTGGAGGACGCCCGCGTCTTCGTCCTGGTCACCTCACGGCCGGACACGCCGGGCGGCTGGACCGCGCCGGACCACATCCACGCCATCGCGCTGGACCCGCTGGAGCCGCTTCAGGCCGACGAGTTCCTGGACCATTGGCTGGGCCACAGCCCGTCGCTGGCCGACCTGAAGGCGCGGGTGGCGGCGCAGAGCCAGGGCGTGCCGCTCTATCTGGAGGAATGCCTGCGCACGCTGGAAACGACCGGCGCCATCGTCGGCAGTCCGGGCCGCTACAGCCTGGGAAAGGCGGACGCCCGGGTGGCCCTGCCGACCACGGTGCATGGCCTGCTGGCCTCGCGGATCGACGCGCTGGAGCCCGGCCCGCGGCGGGTGCTGATGCACGCGGCGGTGATCGGCACCTCGGTCGATCTGGGGCTGCTGCGCGCGGTGTCCCCCATCCCCGCCGCCGACCTGCCGGCGGTGCTGGCCCGGCTGGAGCAGAGCGGATTCTTCGCGCGCTCCCGCCTGCTTCCGAACCTGGAGCTGACCTTCCGCCACGCGCTGGTGCAGGAGGTCGCCTACGCCACCCTGACCAAGCGGGAGCGCCAGCCGCTGCACGGGCGCGTCCTGCACGCTCTGCGGCGGCGATCCGACCGCAACCTGCCCAACCGGGCGGAACTGATCGCCCATCACGCCTTCTATGCGGAGGATTGGGCGCTCGCCTGCGCCTATGGCCGCCGGGCGGGGCACCGCGCGGAGAAGCGTTGCAAGCATCTGGACGCCGGACGCTTCTACGAACAGGCGCTGAAGGCGCTGGACCATCTGCCGGAAACCCGCCGCAACACCCAGCGGCGGATCGACCTTTGGATCGGCATCCCCCTCGTCCTGCTGCCGCAGGGGCGACAGTTGGCCGGGGACCCGCTGGAGGAGGCGCGGGACATGGCGCTGGGCATCGGCGACCGCATCCGCTACGCCCGAGCAACCTCGCTCAAGGCGTCCTTCCAGTGGGTCTACGGTGCGCTGGACGGGGCCATCGCGCTCAGCCGCAGCGCACTCGACCATCTGGGGAACCAGGGGACGACGGAACTGCGCATCCAGGGGCTGATGCGGCTGGGCGGCATGCTGGTGGACAAGGGGCACTTCCCGGAGGCCCGGGAGAAGCTGGAACTGGCGCGGACCCTGGCGCTGGCCCACGCCCCGCACGCACGGTTCGGCCTGACGGCGGTGGCTGTCACCATCACCGCCGCCTATCAGGGCCGCTGCCTGGCCGAGATGGGGCGCGACGAGGAGGCCGTCCGGGTGATGCGCCACGCGCTCGACATCGCGGAGGAGGTCGGGCACGCCTTCTCCATATCGTCGGTGAAGGTCCATCTGGCGCTGGTCCACATCATCGCCCAGCGCTTCACCGAGGCGCTGCCGCTGCTGAAGGACGCCGTGACGATCACGGAGGCGACGCGCCTGCACATCTTCCAACCCATTACGCTGGGCGCGCTGGGCTACGCCATCGCCCGCACCGGCGGGGCGGCGGAAGGGGCGCGCCTGCTGAACGCCAGCCTGGAACAGGCGCGCATCCTGAACCACTCGCTGCCGAGGCCGCGGATTCTGAACTGGATGTCCGAACTGGCCCTGGAAACGGCGCAGCACGACACCGCGATCAACTGCGCCGCCAAGGCGCTGGGCATCGCAACGGACGCCGGGCAATTGTCCGAGCGGGGCTGGTCCCATTACGCGCTGGCCCAGGCCCTTGCGGGCACCGACCGGTTGCGGGACGCCATGGACCATCTGACGGCTGCCGAGACGATGAGCCGCCAGCTTTCCATGACGCCGCTTGCCGAGCGCTGCCGGGCCTTCCGCCGCTGCCTCGTCGCGTCGGGCGCGCTGGCATGACCGGCGCCCAAGCGCGGCGGGACTGTCCGTCCCGCGCCCGCGTTGCAGAAGCCCTCCGCCCGTGATGCCTTCCGGCGCGGCGCGTCAGGCCACCAGCGTGGTGCAGCCCGCGGCGGTGCTGCGGAAGTGGTTCAGCACATAGACCCGGACGCTAGTGGCGAAGGGGATGCCCTCCGTCCGGCCGTCATGGATGTCGGCGCACAGCGCTTCCAGCGACTTGCCCTGTTGCTTCGCAATGTCCTTCAGCCCGTCCCAGATCGTCGCCTCCAGCCGCAGGCTGGCGCGGCGACCCCCCACCGTCAGAGAGCGCGTCACCACGGCGGGCGGGGCGGCGAGCGAGCTGAGGTCGGCCATCTCGTCGAGGCTGCGGGGAATCCGGCGGTCCAACTTCATCGGTACGCTCCTGTCTCGGCCTGACGGTTCTCGCCTGGCGATTTTTTTCTCGGGTCACCGGAATTTTTCCGGGACCAAACATGCGTGTGTGCGCGTGTAGGCGATTGTTACCCGGGGACAGGGCATCCGGCATGTGAAGTTCTTCACAGTCCGGACGGGTCATCCCGGCCAAGGTTCCGCCATACCGCGGTATTCGCGGTTTCCCGAACCCCCAGGCCAGGAGCCGTTCCCATGACCGCCCTCATCGACCAGACCGCCCTCATCCGTGGTGCCGACGGCCGCCTCTTCGCCGTGTCCGCCCAGGGCGTGAACGAGGTTGCCGAGCAGACCGCCGCCCTGACCGCCGCCGCCCGCATCGGCGACCGCCGCGCCTTCAACAGCGACGACCACGAGGCCGCCCGCCACGCGATCACCCCGGGCCTCTGATCGGCGGGGCAAAGCTGATCTCTGGTTTTCCGGGCCTGCTTTCGGGCCGTGGCGGCCGGTACTTTCCCTGACCGGCCAGCCACGGTCCCGCCCGGCCCCTTCCTTCTTCGACCGTTTCCGTGCCGGTTCATCGCGGGCATCCCACAGCGGAGACCGTCTGCCATGCCTCTCGACACCATCACCGGTTTCGCCGGAGACCCGGCCATGGCCGAGCAGCCCTTGAAGGTCCACACCACCGGCACCCATCGGATCGCCGCCCCGGAGCAGACGCTGGCCCGCGTCGCCCCCTTCCTTCCCGTGATGGGCATCACGCGGGTGGCGAACGTCACGGGGCTGGACAGCGTCGGCATCCCGGTCGTGATGGTGACCCGGCCGAACTCCCGCTCGATTTCCGTCGCCCAGGGCAAGGGCGTGACGCTGGCCGCCGCCAAGGCGTCGGGCGTCATGGAAGCGATCGAGAGCTATCACGCCGAACGCATCGCCCTGCCTCTGAAATACGCCAGCTATGACGAGATGCGCTGGACCCACCGGGTGGTGGACGTGGCCCGCCTGCCGCGCCTGTCCACCAGCGCCTTCACCCCCCACGCCCCGATGCTGTGGATCGAGGGCGACGACCTGCTGGCCGGCGGGCGGAAGTGGGTGCCCTTCGAAACGGTGCATTTGAACTTCACTCTGCCGATGCCGCCGGGGTCCGGCTGTTTCCTCTCCGGGTCCAACGGGCTGGCCTCCGGCAACAGTCTTGCCGAGGCGACCGCCCACGCGATGACCGAACTGGTGGAGCGCGACGCCGCCACCCTGTGGCGTCTGGCGTCCCCGGAAGCCCAGGCGGAAACCCGCATCGATCCCGCCACCGTCGCCGACCCCGTCTGCCGGTCGCTGCTGGACCGTTTCGACGACGCGGGCGTGGAGGCCGGGCTTTGGGACATCACCAGCGACATCGGCCTGCCGGCCTTCCTCTGCCGCATCGCGACGCGGGAGGACGCGCCGCAGCACTCCATCCGTCCGGCCATGGGAATGGGTTGCCACGCCGCTCGGGACGTCGCGCTGTCCCGCGCCCTGACCGAGGCGGCGCAGAGCCGGCTGACCTTCATCGCCGGAGCGCGCGACGACATGCCCCGCTCCGAATACGAGCGCCACCTCGACCCCGCGGGGCATGCGCGCTGGAAGGCGCTGATCACCGAGGGCGCCGGGCGCCGCGACTTCGCCGCGGTCCCCAGCCTTGCCGGACGCACCATCGAAGAGGATCTGGCCGCCCAACTCGACCGGCTGCGCGCCGTCGGCATCGAGGAAGCCGTGGCGGTGGACCTGACCAAGCCGGAATTCGGCATCGCCGTGGTCCGCATGGTTGTCCCCGGCCTGGAAGGGCTGGACTCCTCCCCGGACTATCTGATGGGCGCGCGGGCGCGCGCCGTGGCCTGATGGGCGCGCGGGCGCGCGCCGCGGCCGGCGCCTGACATTTAATATATTAGGCGGAGACTCCCATGCGGATGCCGGACGGCCTTTACGTCTTCCTCGGCCCCACCCTGCCCCGCGCCGACGCGGCGCGCCTGCTGGACGCCGCCTATCTGCCGCCGGTCGCCCAGGGCGACATCATCCGGCTGTGCGAGAGCAAGCCGCGGGCCATCGGCATCGTGGACGGCTTCTTCGAGAATGTCCCGTCCGTCTGGCACAAGGAAATCCTGCACGCCATCCACCGGGGCGTGGCGGTGTTCGGTGCGTCCAGCATGGGCGCTCTGCGCGCCGCGGAACTGCACCCCTTCGGCATGATCGGCGTCGGCGCCGTCTTCGAAGCCTTCCGCGACGGGCGGCTGGAGGACGACGACGAGGTGGCGGTGATCCACGGCCCGGCGGAGCTGGACTATCCCAGCCTGTCCGAGGCCATGGTCAACATCCGCCGCACCCTGGCCGACGCCGCGCAGGAGGGCGTCGTCCCCGCCGCCACGGCGCGGCGGCTGGAGGCCATCGCCAAGGCCCTGCCCTACCGGGACCGCGGCTATGGCCGGATGCTCCGGCTCGCCGCCGCCGAAGGGGTGCCGGAGGAGGAACTGGCCGATTTCCGCCACTGGCTGCCCGGCGGACGCTTCGACCAGAAGCGGGAGGACGCGCTGGATCTGCTCCGGACCATGCGCCGCTGGGCCGCCGCGGGGGCACGTCCGCCCGAGGCGCGGTTCCATTTCGAACACACCGCCCTGTGGGACCGCGCCCTGCGCGACGCCGCGCCCCATCGATCCCCGCGCCAAGCCACAGGATTTCCACTGGACTGATCGTCCCCCAGGTGCCATCAACGGTCGGACGGCACGCAATCGGGACCGTGAACGCCCATGGCCTTACCGAAGGACGTTGCCGCCATTCTGCGGCGCAACCGAATGTTGGGCGTTCTCGACGACGCCCGGATGCAGGAGCTTGTGGCGCTGGGCCGGGTGTCGCGGTTCCAGGAGAACCAGACCGTCTTCAACAAGGGCGATCCCGGCGATTGCCTGTACGCCATCATGAAGGGGCAGATCGCCGTCTCCACCTCCTCGGAGGACGGCAAGACGATGCTGCTCAACATCCTGAATCCCGGCGACGTGCTGGGGGAGATCGCGCTGATCGACGGGAAGGACCGCACCGCAGGGGCCACCGCGCTGCGCCCGACCGAGCTGTTCCGCATCGACCGTCCGGAATTCATCTCCTTCCTGGAACGGCACCCGTCCCTGTGCATCCGGATGATGGGCGTGCTGTGCGAACGGCTGCGCTGGGTGTCGGAAAACATCGAGGATGCGGTTTTTCACGACGTGCCGCGCCGGCTGGCCCGGCGTATCCTGCTGCTGGGGAACACCTATGGGCAGAAGACACCCGCCGGAATCCGAATCAGTCAGCCGGTGTCACAGGAATCCCTGGCCGCAATGCTGGGTGTTACTCGCGAGATGGTCAACAAAAGTCTGCGCGCACTGCGCAACTCCGGGGCCATAACCTATAACAAAGGTTTTATTATTATTACCAATCTCTACATGCTGAAGGATATGGCCGGGGAGCCGGGTGACGTGCCGTAAGGCCATCCAGCACATCCGATGAGTTTTATCGTCGCAAATTTTTTCAATCGCGCTATATTGGGCTTGGGGCTTGAAGCACGACTGACACTCAAGGAATACAGGGCTATGTCGGGTCAGGATTCACAGGCGTCCAACGCGCCATCGCCGCTGAGCGTCATCCCGCTGGTGGCGCGTACGGTCAGGCTGTTCGGGCGCCCGACGCAACTTCGGCTTGAACCGTCCTATTGGGAAGCGCTGGACGATATCTGCCACCGGGAAGACCTGACGGTGGATGAACTGTGCAGCGACCTCAAGGACCGCCTCGATTCGCCGTCCCGCCGGTCGCGCGGGGTGGCCGTGTCGCTGGCCAACGCGGTTCGCGTCTTCATCGTCGGCTATTACCGCAAGGCGGCGACCGAGAAGGGCCACGACCGCGCCGGCCATGGCCGCGGCGACCCCTTCGTCAGCACGCCCTTCGACCTGCCTCCTGTCCAGCCCGCCAAGGAAGGCTGATCCCTCCGGCCGGCATCCGCTGCCGCGTTGCGCATCCTCTGAAGGCGGAGTGGCTTTGGCCCGCCTCCTGTGAGGAACTGCCCGCGCCCGGTTGACCTGCGCCCGGTTGAACGGTGCAACGTCCGGCTTGCACCGGAACGGGATTTGGTGTGTTGATCGGATCAGCGGCGTTGCACGACCGGCTGACCGGGCCATCCGTAAACCGCCATCACCCGTCCATCGCGGAGCCGACCGATCCATGAGCGGAACCCCGCCGTCCGCCGTTCGCCTACCCTTTCCCCACTGGTTGCGGGACCGCTCCTTCCTGTCCGGCCTTGCCATCGTGCTGGTCCTGATGGCCGTGCTGGCCATTGTGATGCGGTACAACTACCTGCTGTTCCACCTTTCCGTGGAACTGTTCGCCGTGGCCATCTCCATAATGGTCTTCGTGATCGCCTGGAACACCCGCGATACGAACCAGTCTCCCTTCCTCGCCTTCGTCGGCCTGTCCATGCCGGGCATGGCGCTGCTGGACCTGCTGCACGCCATCGCCTTTCCCGGCATGGACGTGATCGCGCAGGGCGGCCCCAACCTGTCCACCCAGCTCTGGGTCTCCGCCCGCGGCCTTCAGGCCGCCGTCTTCCTGGCCGCCCCTCTGCTGACCGAGACGCGGCTGCGCACGGCCGATGTGCTGCTGATCCAGGCCGTCGCCGTGGCGTGCGCCCTGCTGTCGATCTTCACCTTCGGCATCATGCCGGACGGCTTCGTTCCGGGCGTCGGGCTGACCCCCTTCAAGGTGGGCGCCGAATACACCTTCAGCGCGGCGGCGGTGGTCGCCTGCCTGCTGCTGTGGCGCAAGCGCGGGCAGTTCGAGCCGGCGGTGTTCGGCCTGACCTTCGGCGGCATCGCCCTGCTGGCCCCGCAGGAGCTGATCTTCACGCTGTACTCCGACCCGCATGGGCCGCTGAACTCGCTGGGTCACTTCATCAAGATCCTGTCCTTCTACCTGCTCTACCGGGCGATCATCGTCACAGCCCTGCAGAACCCGTACGACCTCGCCTTTTACCGGATGCGCCGCAGCGAAGAGGCCCTGCGCGACCATTTGAGCGGGCTGGAGTCGCTGATCGCCACGCGCACCGGCGAACTGCGTGAGAGCGAGGCGCGTTGGCGGGCGCTTCTGGAATGCTCGAACGACTGGTTCTGGGAAACGGACGAGCGCGGACGCTTCACCGCCCTGTCGCCGCGGGCGCAGGAATCGACGGGGCGCGGCGGGGCGGAGCTTCTCGGCTTCACCCACGCCGACCTTCTGGACCGCGACCGCCCGGAGGAGGATTTTCCCGTCCTGGCGGCGGCCCTGCAGCGGCGCGAGCCCTTCCGCCGCCTGTCCTTCCCGCTGGCGTCGCCGGGTGGCGCCGCGCGCTGGGTGATGGTCAGCGGCGTGCCGCGCTACGACGGCGAGGGCAAGTTCCTGGGCTACCGCGGCACCACCAGCGACATCAGCGCGCGGCGCCAGTCGGCGGAAGCGGCGCGACAGAAGCAGACCATGGCCGCGCTGGGCAGCCTCGTCGGCGGCCTCGCCCACGAAGTGAACAACCTGCTCCAGCCGGTCATCAGCCTCTCCGACCTGGCGCTCGACCGCGCCGGGGAGGACCGCAAGCTGCATGCCTATCTGAACGCCATCCACGACAGCGGCGTGAAGGCCCGCACCATCATGCGCGACGTCCTTCAGTTCGCCCGCGTGGAGGTGGCCGAGTCGCCGCCGGGCAACCTGAAGGAAGCGGTGCATTCCGCCCTGGAACTCGCCGCGCCCTCCATGCCGGATACGATCACGATGCGCACGCGGCTGGAATCCGGCCTGGATGCGGTGACGATCACCGCGACCGAGCTGACCCAGGTGCTTCTGAACCTGATCCAGAACGCCCGCGATGCCATGCCGCAGGGGGGCGCCCTGACCATTTCCGCCAATTCCCTGATCCTGAAGGAACGGGATGCGTCGCGCCGGCAGCTCGGCGAAGGCGAGTATGTGCGGCTGGTCGTGGCCGATACCGGCACCGGAATGGACGAGGCGACGCGCCAGCGCGTGTTCGATCCCTTCTTCACCACCAAGCCGGTCGGCAAAGGGACGGGGCTTGGGCTTTCGGTTGTCTATGGTATCGTAAGGAACGGGGGTGGAGACATCCTGGTCGAAAGCGCCCCCGGACGTGGAACGTCCTTCATCATCGATCTGCCCACCGCCCCGTCCGGCGGACCGGGCCTAACGACACATGGGAAGCTGGTTCATGGCGAAGGTGCTGATCGTTGAGGATTCCGCCGCCGTCCGGCTGGCGGTGACCGAGGTGATCGAACAGGCCGGCCACGAGGTCGTGGAGGCGGAGAACGGCCGGATCGCCATCGGTCTGCTGAACGGCGGCGCGACCTTCGACCTGATCGTCACCGACATGCTGATGCCCGAGGCCGACGGGGTGGAGGTCATCAAGGCCGCACGCACGCTCAACCCCGGCACGCAGGTGCTCGCCATGTCCGGCGGGGCGCCGAATCTGCCTGCGGGCTACGCCCTGAAGATGGCCGAGATGTTCGCGGCGGACGCCGTGCTCTACAAGCCTTTCCTGAACGAGGAACTGCGCAAGGCCGTGGCCCGCCTGCTGTCCGCAACGGTCGGGGCGCGTCTTTGACGGATCGTGCGTCGACGGTTCAATCTTCTCCTGGTGTCGTGGCCCTGCCGGCCACCATGGCGAGCGCAGCGGACATCGCAGCAACGGTTCCGTCCATGGCGGCGGTTCCGCCATGGCGGTCCTTGATCCATGCCGGATCGTTCCAGGCCAACCACGTCTTTCCCGCATCGTCCTGCCAGACCAGCACTTTCAGCGGCAGGTCGATGGCCAGGGTCGGGACGGCCCGCATCAGCGGGGTTCCCACCTTCGGGTTGCCAAACACCAGAACCTCCGTCGGGTGCAGTGCAAGCCCGACCTTCTCGGCGGCGGCGGCGTGGTCGATGCGCGCCATCACGGTCATGCCGGCGCGGGCGACCGCCGCGACCAGCCGGTCCATGGTTTCCTTCGGCCCAAAGGAACTCGGTTGAACGATCAGCCCGCTCGCTGCCGCCATGCGCGCCTCCGCAGTATGCTCATAAGCCGTCGCCAACGGGGCGATCGCTGGAGAGATTGCAAGGAACGACACGAAGGCTTTCACGGCCACTCACCCATGGAACACCACGCGCTGGACCGAGGTTCCCGAGCAAGCACATCGATTTGAACGCACGGAAACCTCTGCGGTCGGCACAGGCGCTCGGGGTTTCCTGCCACATCCCGCCATGTCTCAAGCTCCCTGCGGCCATTGCCCCTTGACCGAAGTTATCCACAAAATGGTGCATAAGATGGTGGATAAGCCTGTTGAACCATCGGTCCCGCCTGCCCGCAGCGGGGGTGCCGGGGAGAGCCCCTGAAACGAAGGCGATTCGGGGTGCACCACCCCGAACGGCCGGAATCGGCGCACCCCTTGCGCCGTCCGCTACCCCTAAGATGGTCTGGTCCGGCCCATCCCCCCTCGCCACTATCAAACCATGCATGGCGATGGCGGAAAGGACGGCGCATGGCCCATTTTCTCGTGACCGGCGGTTGCGGATTCATCGGATCGCATCTGGCCGACCGCCTCATCGGCGACGGACACCGGGTCACCATCCTGGACGACATGAGCACGGGCCGGCTGGAGAACAAGCCGCTGCCGGCGAAGCTGGTGGTGGGTGACGTCGCCGATCCCGACGCGGTTCATCAGGCGATGGAGGGGGTGGACGGCGTCTTCCATCTGGCCGCCGTCGCCTCGGTCCAGCGCTCGCGGGAGTTGTGGGCGGAAACGCACCGGACCAACCTGTCGGGCACCGTCACCATTTTCGAGGCGGCGCGCAGCGCCCGCAACGGCGGCCCGGTGCCGGTGGTCTACGCCTCCTCCGCCGCGGTCTACGGCGACAACACGGCCACCCCTCTGCGCGAAGACGCCACGACGCGCCCGCTGTCGGCCTATGGCGTGGACAAGCTGGGCTGCGAACTGCACGCCGATGTCGCCTGGGCCATCCACGGGGTGCCGACGACGGGCTTCCGCTTCTTCAACGTCTACGGGCCGCGGCAGGACCCATCCTCCCCCTATTCCGGGGTCATCTCCATCTTCGCCCGCCGGGTGGCGCGCGGCGAGGACGTGGCGATCTTCGGCGACGGGCAGCAGGTGCGCGACTTCGTGTTCGTGGGCGACGTGGTGCGCTTCCTCGTGAAGGCGATGGAGCGCCGCCCGCGGGGCGCCGAGGTCTTCAACCTGTGCACCGGGCGCCCGACCTCGCTTCTGATGCTGCTGGAGGTGTTGCAGGAGTTGTGCGGCAACCGGGTGCGCCGGTTGCACCAGCCGGCGCGGGCGGGCGACATCCGCGTGTCGATCGGCGACCCGGCGCGGCTGCGCGCCACCTTCGGCGAAGGCTGCCGGTACGGCCTTCTGCAAGGGCTGAGCGCCACCCTGACCGGCGAGATGCCCCAGTAATGCCAGACGGTAGCGCCGGACCCTACACGTCGCGGCTTTCCAGACGGGGCAGCCCGACCACCTTCAGGCGGCTCTCGCGCAACTCCCCCACCTGATCCAGGATCGGAAGGGCGACCGTGGCGACATGGGCGTTGATGCGCTTCAGGTCGCGCAGGATGTCCAGCACCAGGGCGCTGGTCTCGATGCTGGCCGCATCGCCCCGCCGCACGCGGTCGAGATGTCGGGCGGTGGCGGCGCGCTCCAGCGACCGCACCGCGTCCTTTCCGGCGATGAGTTGGCGGGCCAGCCGCCGGTCCTCCCCGATGAGGATGCCGAGCGCGGTGCGCAGATTCTCCACCGTGCGGCGGTGCAGTTCCTCCACGTCCCGGAAATCCTCCGCCGCGAAATGCAGGTGGTTGCGGATGCGCTTGGTGGCGAGATCCATCAGGCTTTTGTCGATGATGTCGCCGATGTGCTCCAGATTGATGGCGAAGGCCATGATGTCGTCGACCCGCCGGTTCTCCTCCGCGTCCAGATGCCCGTGCCCGAGCTTGGCGAGATAGAGCTTGATGGCGGTGTGCAACCGGTCCACCTGGTCGTCGGCGCGGCTGACCTCCGCGATGGGGCGTTCGTCGTTCTGGCGCAGGGCGGTCAGGCTGCGGCGCAGCATGTCCTCCACCAGATCGCCCAGCCGCAAGGTCTCGCGCAAGGCGCCCGCGATGGCGACGGAGGGCGTCTCCAGCGCCGACTCGTCCAGATACCGGGGCCTTGCGGCGTCCTCGCCCGCGTCCTCCGGTTCGGGCAGCAACTGCTCGGTCAGCCGGGCCAGCGGCGTCACCAGCGGCAGGAAGAGCAGCGCCAGCACCGCGTTGAAGACGAGATGCACGGTGACCACCGCCGTCAGCGGCGCCATGCCGGCCGTCAGCGCCGCGGCGCTGGGCACCAGCGGCAGGGCGAGGAGCGAACCGGTCACCCGGACCAGCAGGTTGCCCAGCGGCACCCGCCGCGCCGCCGCACTGTCCGCGGAGGTCGCCAGGACCGCCGGCACGGCACCGCCCAGATTGGCGCCCAGCACCAGCGCCGCCGCCGTCTCCACCCCGATGACCCCGGCTCCGGCCAGCGCCCCGGCCAGCATCACCGTGGCGAGGCTGGAATGCACCGCCGCGGTCAGCGCCGCCGCCACGATCAGGGCGAACAGCGGCTCCCCGCCCAGCGCCCCCAGCATCGCCTGGACCAGCGCCGATTCCCGGACCGGCAGGGTGGCCGCCCCCAGCAGCTTCAGCGCCAGCAGCATCAGCCCGATGCCGACCAGGATGCGGGCCAGCAACCGGCGTCCGCGATGATCCCCGCCCAGGGCGTGCAGGGCACCGCCGAGCAGCAGCAGGCTAGGCGACAGCCAGTGCAGGTCGATGGCGAGCAGACGGGCGACGAGGCTGGTTCCGACATCGGCGCCCAGCATCACCGCCAGCGCCATGGCCGTCGTCATGAAGCCCTGCCCGGCCATGGTGGCGGTCATCAGAGCGGTCGCCGTGCTGCTCTGCACCGCGATGGTGGCGGCGATACCGGCCAGGAAGGCGGCGATCCGGTTGCGCGTTCCGTACCCCACCCAGCGGCGAACCTCCGCCCCGCCCCACCGGAAGACACCGGTCCGCACCAGCCGCAGCGCCCACAGCAGCAGCGCCACGGCGCCGAGCATGTCAATCAGGACCAGAGTGGGCGAGACGGCAACGGTCGAGATGGCGGACCTCCCGGCGTGTGGCCTCAACGGCAGGGCGGCGAAGAATGATGCAACTTACAAACATAACAATCGAAGGACGCAACCTGATCCCCGACAAACATCATATATCGTTTGGCATAGCCCCCTCCCTGCTCACCCCCGCGTCACCAGCCGGATGCCCAGCGCCACCGGCAGGATGCCCAGCAGGTCCCAGGGCTGCACCGCCTCGCCCAGCAGCAGCCAGCCGAACAGCATGCCCAAGGGCGGCATCAGGAAATGATAGGCGCTGGCCTCCGTGGCGCTCGTCCGCCGCAACAGGTGGAACCACAGCAGATAGCCGCCGATCGACACCACCAGCGCCTGATAGGCCAGCGACCCGGCGAGGCTGGCGGTCAGCCGGATCGACCCCGCGTCCTCCATCAGCAGCCCGATGGGCAGCAGCGCCAGCCCCGCCGTCAGGATCTGCGCCCCCGTCCCGGCGAGCAGCCCCGCCCGCGGCGCCAGCCGCTTGAACAGCAGCGTCCCCGCCGACAGCGCCACCAGCGCGCCGACCGCCAGCGCGATCCCCAGCGGCGCGTCCGTCCCGCTGCCCAGCCGCCCGCGCACCACCAGCGCCACCCCGATCACCCCCAGCGCCAGCCCCGCCGCCTTGCGCCGGTTCATCACCTCCCCCAGCAGCAGGGCGGCCAGCGCCGCGGTCAGCACCGGGTTCGCGCTGACGATCAGCGCGGTCAGTCCGGACGGCACGAAGGTCATGGCCGTGTAGCTCAGCCCTAGATAGAGCGCGTGGTTCAGCAATCCCAGCAGCGCCAGCAGGGCGAGCGTCCGTCCGGTCACGACCCGGTACTCCCCCCGCCATGCCGCGAATGCGACCAGCAGCACCCCGGCGATCAGGAAGCGGAAGGCCAGGAGCAGCAGCGGCGGGCAGTCGGCCAGCCCGATCTTCCCGGCGGCGAAGGCCGAACTCCAGGCGAGGCAGAAGGGCACGACCAGGGCGAGCGGCGCCGCCCGCGGGTCCGTGAGAGGCAAGGGGTGTGTGGCGGCGTGCGTCATGGCCTGCGGTCTCCCGTTTTCGCTCCTATGCGTTGGGGAGAGGATGACGCGGCCCCTTTCCATTTGGAAATTGGATGATATCATTCATTGCATTCGAAATCTGAATGGTTGATCCGATGCGCGAGATGGATCTTGGCCTGCTGCGCACCTTCGTGTCGGTGGTGGACGCCGGCGGTTTCACGCGGGCGGGGGAACGGGTGCACAAGACGCAATCGACGGTCAGCCAGCAGATCCGCCGGCTGGAGGAGCAGGTCGGCCTGCCGCTTCTCGACCGCAACAGCCGCGCCGTCGCGCTGACCGACGACGGGGAGCGGCTGCTCGGCTACGCCCGGCGGCTCCTGGCGCTGAACGACGAGGCGAACGCCGTCCTGTCCGGGCGCCCGGCGGCGGAGGTGGTGCGGCTGGGCGTGCCGGAGGATTACGCGGTGGAGCGGCTTCCCCGCCTGCTGGCCGAGTTCGCGCGGAAAAACCGCCGGCTGCGGCTGGACGTGCGTTGCGACCTGTCGGTGCGGCTGCGCGCGGATATGGAGGGTGGCGACCTCGACATCGCCCTGGTGAAGCAGGAGCCGGGCCGCCCCGGTGCGGTGCGCACCTGGCGGGAGCCGCTGTGCTGGATCGGCCCGGCGGAGGAGGATCTGCACCGCGAGGACCCGCTGCCCCTGGTGCTGTTCCCGCAGGGCTGCGTCTACCGCAACCGCGCGGTGCACGAGTTGGAGCGCGCCGGGCGGCGCTGGCGGGTGGCCTATTCCAGTGCCAACCACGCCGGGGTGCGCGCCGCAGTGTCCGGCGGTCTGGGCATCAGCGTGCTTCCCCACAGCGCCCTGCCGCCCGGCGCCCGCCGGCTGGGGGTGGCGGACGGGTTGCCGGCGCTGCCCGAGACGGAGCTTGCGCTGCTGACCGGAAGCACGGCGCGCGGTACGGGCGTGGAACTGGTCACCGATCTGCTGACCGGCAGCCTTCAGGAGCCGGTCTGGGCGTGAAGCCAATTTGGGCATGAAGCCAATTTGGGCATGAAGTAGGTGCGCAGCGCCCGGACGATCGACCCAACTCAACCGCACCACCTCCCAAGCGACGTTGCTCCCCTTCCCAAAGCGGCATAGAACACGCCGCGCGCCATATCCACGTATGGCGGATAACCGGTCGCCGGGATCAGGGTGAGGAAAGCAGGCATGGCGCGACGGAGAAGCGGGACACCGCGGGGAAGGCGGCAGGGCCGCCCCTTGACGCTGGGCGGGCTGGTCGCCGTTCTGCTGGTGCTCGCCGCGGTCTGGACGGCGGAGCGCTTCCACCTCGTCCCGCCCGGCACGCTGGATTCCATCTTCGGGGAGGAAAAGGCCCAGCGCCCCCGGCCCATCCCCCGCCCGGTTCCGGACGCCAGCATCGACTATGCGGCGGTCGCCGCCCAGCTCGACCGCATCCGGGTCGAGGAGGAGCGCCGCCGCGGCTATGTGCGGGAGGAGTGGCCGCACTGGCTGACCCTCGACGCGAAGTGCCTGAACACGCGCGAGCAGGTGCTGATCCGCGATTCCGTGAAGCCGGCGAAACTGTCGGCCAACGGCTGCTCCATACTGTCCGGGGTCTGGAACGACCCTTACACGGGGGAGACCTTCACCGATCCCAAGCAAGTGGACATCGACCACCGCGTGCCGCTGGAGGAAGCCTACGCCAGCGGCGGCTACGACTGGCCACGCGAGAAACGCGCCGCCTACGCCAACGACCTGACCGACCCGCTGACGCTGGTCACCGTGGCGGCGGCGGCCAACCGCGCCAAGGGGTCGAAGGGGCCGGAGGACTGGCTGCCGCCGCGGGAGGAGTACATCTGCGCCTATGTGGCTGGCTGGATCGCCGTGAAGGCGCGGTGGGAGCTGACCATGGACGAGCGGGAGCGCGTCACCGTCGGCAACATCCTGGCCGACTGCCGCCGCACCGCGGTGGGGGCGCGGCCCGGCCGCTGACCGTCACCCGTGCACGCCGGTGTGCTCTGCCATCCGTCTATGGCCCTTTTGGAACCTGTCCAAAGTTGATAGACCGTTCTTCATAGGTCTGCATACCACAGTATGGCAGCCGTGGATCGAAGCGGGGTAATGGGGAAATGGCGAGGGAACGCGGTCTGCGGACGACGGTGGCTTTGACCGGCGCGGTGCTGGTCCTTGGCGTCTCCGTCGTGCTGGCTGGGTTGACCGGCCTGCGCTCCCACGAGCGGATCGAGAGCGAGATCGGACGTTCGCTTACGGAAGCCGCCCACAACATGGCCGACCGGCTGGACCGCTCCATGTGGTCGCGCTCCAGCGAGGTCGCCTTGCTGGCGACGCTCGGCATCGGCCCCGCGCTCGGCGATCCGGCCAAGCTGCGCCGGTTGCTGGAGCAGTTCCGGACCTTGTTCCCCACCGTGTCCTGGATAGGGGTGACCGACAACTCGGGCAAGGTGCTGGCGGCGACCTCCGGCCTGCTGGAGGGCGCCGATATCTCGCAGCGCCCGGTCTTCCGCAACGGGCGGAAGTCGCATTTCGTCGGCGACGTGCACGAGGCCGTGCTGCTGGCCTCCCTGCTGCCCAACCCGACGGGCGAGGCGATGAAGTTCGTGGACATCTCCACGCCCGTGCGCAACGAGCGGGGCGAGATCGTCGCCGTGCTGGCCACCCATCTGAGCTGGGAATGGACGCGGGAGATCCGCCGCTCCCTGCTGGACACCATGCGGGGACGCCCGAGCCTGGAACTGATCGTGGTCGCATCAGACCTGACGGTGCTGCTCGGCCCCAACGAACTGCTCGGCACCCGCCTGGACATCGAGGCGGTGCGGCGCGCCCAGAAGAACGAAAGCGGCTGGATCGTGGAAAGCTGGCCGGACGGGCAGCGCTACCTGACCGGCTACGCCTACGGCAACGGACACCTGGACTATCCGGGCCTGGGCTGGAGCGTGGTGGCCCGCCAGCCGCTGAAGGTCGCCTACGCCCCGGCCAACGCCCAGATGGTGGAAACGGCGTTGGCCGGCGGCGCCATGGTGCTGCTGTTCAGCGCGCTCGGCTGGCTGGCCGCGGGGCGGGTGACGCGACCGCTGCGCCGCATCGCCCAGGCGGCGGAGCGCATCCGCAACGGCGAGCGGGGAGCGGAGATGCCGGTGCTGGGCGGCACCGCCGAGATCACCTCGCTGTCGGCGACACTGCGCAATCTGGTGGAGGCGCTGATCCACCGCGACGCCGCCCTGGTGAGGCTGGAGGACATCGCCTATCAGGACCGGCTGACCGCCCTGCCGAACCGCCGCTATTTCGAGCAGTATGTGGAGGCCGCGACCTCCGGCAACGGCTCCGCCGCCTTCCTCTACATGGATCTGGACGGCTTCAAGCCGGTGAACGACCGGCTGGGCCACGACGCGGGCGACGTCGTGCTGCGTCAGGTCGGTGAACGGCTCGCCTCCTGCTTCCGTGGCGACGACGTGGTGGCGCGGCTTGGCGGCGACGAGTTCGCGGCGGTGCTGCCCATGCGCGCCGGAACCGAAGCGCCGGATCTGATGGGGCTCGCCCGGCGCGTCATCGAGGCGGTGAACGAACCCATCTCCACCAAGGGCGAGACGGTGCGGGTCGGCTGCTCCATCGGCATCGCCCTTTGGCCGGCGGATTCCGCCGACGTGACGGAAACCCTGCGCCGCGCCGACCAGGCGCTCTATCAGGCCAAGCGGGAGGGCCGCAACCGCGCCATCCGCTGGACGGCCGATCTCCCTCCCTCCCCTGGCGCGACCGACGGCATAGCCGGGGAGGAAGCGAAGGCCACGGCGTCCTAGGCCCCACGGCAGCCCACCGCCAAGCGGGGAACCGCGTCCGGCAGGCGGGCGGAAAGCGGTGGGTAAGGCGGTTGCACGCTGGAGCCTCCGGCCATTCCTGCCGTTTCATGTCCATCGGGCACGATTCGGACGGCCACGGCGGGAGAATGGACGATGAGCCTCGACACCAAGGGACAGCGCGCCCGCATGCTGCGTTTGCTCGCCGTCGTCGAGCATTACGAGCGCAACAGCGCGGCGGGCGCGCAATTGATGCGGGGCACACGCTACGAACTGGCCGTGCAGGCCACCGACGTGAACGGCGACCGCTGCCTGTTTCCCGCCTGCGGCTGTGCCCATGCAGACTGCTCCCGCCGCCCTCCCGCCGGCCCACAGTTCACCTGGGGCGGCCCGCGCGGCGGCTGGCGGATGCGGTAGCGGTCAGAAGTGGGGCGGTCAATAATGGGGCGGGGGCGGCTCGTCCTGCGGCGCGCGGGGCAGACCGGACTCCAGCTCCGCCACCCGGTCGCGCAGGCGGCGCATCTGCGCCGTCAGCAGATCGATGGTCCGCCCCTGCTCGAACAGGACGGAGGACATTTCCTCGGCCATGCGCTCGTGATGGGCGAGGCGGGATTCCAGCTCGGTCAGGCGGCTTTCGGCGTCCATGTACTACGGCCCTGCGGTGTCGCGGAAGAGACAGAGCTTTAGAACCGCTCCGCAGGCCAAGGCAAGATCAATGCAGCCGGTCCCCGGCGGCCACCCAGCGTTCGACGATCTGAAGCGCCTGCGGCACGTCCAGTTCCGGATGGTGCCAGCGCAGCACCACCGTGGCGGCCTCCAGCGCGTGGCGGTCGGGACGTCCGCAATCGACCAGTTCGCGGTAGGTGCGCTCCACCACCGGACGGCAGCCGCAGACCGCGGCCTCGCAGGCGGCGAAACGCTCCGCCGGATCGCGCTCCGGGTCCATTCTCCGCTCCGCCGCCATCAGTCCGTCTCCGGCCCCTTGCGCTGGATGCGGCGCCCGAAAATCTCCAGCCGCTGCCCGATCATGTCGAAGCCGAGATGCCGGGCGATGCGGGTGACGGCGGCCTCCAGTTCCGGGTCCTGGAACTCCACCACCTCGCCGGTTTCGATGTCGATCAGGTGATGGTGGTGGTCGCCGCGCGCTTCCTCGTAGCGGGCGCGCCCGTCGCCGAAGTCGTGGCGCTGGATGATGCCGATCTCCTCGAACAGCCGCATCGACCGGTAGACGGTCGCGAGGCTGATCCCGGTGTCGATCGCCGACGCGCGGCGGTAGACCTCCTCGACATCGGGGTGATCGGCGGCTTCCGACAGGACGCGCGCGATGATCCGGCGCTGGCCGGTCATCTTCAACCCCCGCTCGGCGCACACGCGTTCCAGCCGCGACGGCAGGGCTTCTTCGGGCGTAGTCACGGGGCCGGTCCTTTCCGTTTCCTTCCCAGCTACAAGAGATGGATAGGAGTAGGTGTCCGGACAACAGGCAACAGCAAGACCTGGACAAAAGGCTCGCCCTTTCTTCACGGCCCTGGCTTATGACATCGGCCGGAGGCGCTTCCAGTAGGCAGACGGACATCTCCCGAACGCTGTCCCTTCACCGCCCGGTATCCTCGGTGGCACGGACGGGTTCACCCACCGGAACGCCGCAACCGGCCTTCCGCCACCGGGTTTCCGTCATGGGCATTCCGTAAATGTTGCAGACGCTCAAAGACGGAAAAGATCGAATGATATCCGTATTTTCGGGGCATCGGCCCGGCCCCGCTCATCGCGCGTAGACGCCTCAGGCCGCCCATCCGTCAACATCCGCCGGGAAGACCGCGCCCATGGACATGAGGACTCTTGTTGAGGACGGCGACGACACCATCGACATCGGATTGCAGCCCTTGGAGAGCCCGTATGAGCTTGAAAGGATTTGGACCGATCTGGAACGGCGCGCCGACGGCTCCTTCTTCCTGAGCTGGCACTGGATCGGCAACTGGCTGGCCTCCCTGCCCCGCGGCGCGCGTCCCCACGCGCTGGTGGCGCGCCACGACGGGCGGGTCGTCGGTCTGGCGCTTCTGTGTCCGCGCACCCAGTGGCGCTTCGGCCTGCTGCGCACCCGTTGCTGGCTGCTGCACGAGACCGGGGACCGGGTCTTCGACCGGCTGTTCGTGGAGTACAACGGCATCCTCGCCGACCGGAACTGCGCGAACGCGGTGCTGGCCGCCTGCTTCGACTGGCTGGGCCACCGCCTGACCAATTGGGACGAACTGGTGCTGGCCGGGCTGGAGCCGGGGGCTGAAGCCGCCGTTCGCCGCGCGGCGGCACGGCAGGGACACACGCTTCAGGTCCGGCTGGCCGACCGTTGCCAGTGGGTGGATCTGGAGGGCGTGCGCCGGCAGGGCAACGGCTATCTCGCCAGCCTCGGCAAGAACACCCGCTCAGCGGTGCGCCGCGCCATGCGGCTCTATGCGGAGCGCGGCCCCCTGACCTACCGCGTCGCCGCGACGGTGGAGCAGGCGCTGGACGACTTCCGCGCCATGGAGGTTCTGCATCAGGCGAGCTGGAGCGCCCGCGGCCGGTCCGGGGCCTTCTCCAACCCGGCTTTCCGCCCCTTCCACGAACGGCTGATCGCCACCGGCGTGCCGGCGGGAACGGTGCGGCTGTGCCGGGTCAGGGCCGGGAACGGGACCATCGGCTATCTCTACAACTTCGTCCACCGCGGGCGGGTCATGAACTACCAGGGCGGCTTCGCCTATGAGACCGATAACCGGCTGAAGCCCGGTCTGGTCAGCCATGTGCTCGCCATCGAAGACACGCTGGCGCGGGGCGAGCGCTGCTACGACTTCATGTCCACCCCGGGGGGGCACAAGCCGCTGCTGTCCAACGCGGAGCAGCCGATGAACTGGATCGCGCTCGGCCCCGACCGGCTGAGCCGCCAGATCGACACGCGGCTGCGCCGCGTCAAGGCGGGGCTGGCCGCCCGGCTGAAGCGGCTGGCGCGAAGCCCGCTTCCCCTGATGAACCGCTGACTCCCTTCCCGCTTGGCCGCCGATGGCGGTCGGAGGATGCCGAGATGAATTCCGGACACGCGAACGCCCACCATACCTCTACGGCCCCGGCTCCCACCGCCCTGGCTTGCGTGATGGGCGACATGGACATGGTGCGCCCGCTGGGGCTGGCCGGGCTGCGCTGCGTCGTGGTCACCCATCCAGGCAGCCCGGCCCTGCATTCCCGCTTCACCAGGGACGCCATTTTGTGGGATGACCCGGCGCGCAATCCGGACGGGCTGGTGGAGGTCATGATGGCCTTCGCCCGCAGCCAGCCGGAAAAGCCGGTGCTCTATTTCCAGGACGACACCCAGCTCCTTCTGGTTTCCCGCAACCGGAACCGTCTGGCCGAGGGGTTCCGCTTCGCCATCGCCGACGCTGAGTTGGTGGAGAATCTGGTGGACAAGGGCCGGTTCCAGGCGCTGGCGGAGCGGCTGGGCCTGCCCGTGCCGGCCACCCGCCGCCTCTACCCCACCCGCGGTGGCGCGCCGGGCGTGGTGGACCTGCGCTTTCCCGTGATCGTCAAGCCGCTGACCCGCCGCCGCGTGTGGGACGAGGCGGACGGCTTCGCCAAGGCCATCCAGGTCAATTCCATGGAGGACCTGCGCGCCCTCTGGCCGCGGCTGGCGGCGGTCGGGCTGGACCTGCTGGTCCAGGAGATGATCCCCGGCCCGGAAACCCGGATCGAGAGCTACCACGTCCATGTGGACGAGCGCGGTGCCGTGGCCGGGGAATTCACCGGCGCCAAGATCCGCACCTACCCGCTCGCCTACGGGCACAGCACCGCCCTGACCATCACCGACGCGCCGGACGTGGCGGCTCTGGGCCGGTCGCTGACGGAGCGGCTGAAATTGCGCGGCGTCGCCAAGTTTGACTTCAAGCGCGCCCCGGACGGCGCGCTGCATCTGCTGGAAGTCAACCCGCGCTTCAGCCTGTGGCACCATCTGGGGGCGGTGGCGGGGGTGAACCTGCCCGCGCTGGTCCACGCCGACCTGCTGGGCCTGCCCCGCCCGGCGGTGGGCAAGGCGCGGGCCGGTGCCCGCTGGTGCCACATCACCAAGGACCGGCTGGCCGCCAGGGACAGCGGCCTGTCCATGGCCGCGTGGCTGCCCTGGGTCTTCGGCTGCGAGGCGAAGGCCATCGCGCTGGACGACCCGATGCCCTTCCTGCACAACCGGCTCGCCCGTTTCCTGCCGTCGCGCGCCCGGCACGGCGCGCCGGGCGGCGCGATGAAGGCGCTGTGAGGACGCCGCGGCGATGAGGATCGGCATCCTGTCGGACATCCACGCCAATCTGGAGGCGCTGGAAGCCACCCTGGCCGACATGCGCGGCGCCGGCGTGGAGCGCATCGTCTGCCTGGGCGACGTGGTGGGCTACAACACCGACCCGTCGCCCTGCATCGCCCTGCTGCGCGAGGCCGGGGCGGTTTGCGTCGCCGGCAACCATGATCGCGCGGTGACCCGCCAGATCCCGACCGACGGCTTCAGCGTCCGGGCGATCCGCGCCATCGCCTGGACGCGCAAGCGCCTGCCGCCCGAGGACATCGCGTGGCTGTCCGCCCTGCCGCTGAAGACCGGCGTCGGCGAGCATCTCGTCGCCGTGCATGGGGCGCTGCACGTGGACCGGGGCTGCGAACTGGTCCGGCTGAACAGCGAGGACCGGCTGCGGCGGACGGCGCAGGCCCTGCTCGCCCACCCCTCCGGCGCCCGCGTCTGCGCCTATGGGCACACGCACCGTCTCGGCATCCACGAGTACCGCCATGGAGAGTTGCGGGAGCACGATCCCGGCGCCGAGGTCGTCCTGCGCAGCGGCTCCTGCTATCTGCTGAACCCCGGCACGGTCGGGGAACCGCGGACGGAGGAGCGGCGGGCGACCTACATCCTGTTCGACACGGGCCAGCAAACGGTGGCGGTGCGGCGGGTCGCCTATGACGACCGCCTGGCTTTCGGAAAGACGCGCCGGGCGGGAATCGAACCCCGCCGCCTGCTGTCCATTCCGGCACCCTTGCGCTCCGCCCTTCAGGACGGGCTTCGGCGGGTGGGGCTTTACGAGATGGTGCGGCGGGTCATCAACTCCTGACCCGGCCCCGGCCGGTCAATGGACGATCGCCAGCATCAGCAGCGACGCGCTGAGCGGCAACAGTGCGAGCAGCAGCTTGAACATGGTAACGGCTATCGTTGTCCCTGTGAGCGCGGGACATTAGCCGGACGCAAGGGTGAAATTCTGTGACAAATCCCACAGCGCGCGCGGCAGGGCTGCCATGCTTTTTCCCCTCTCCGGCCTTACGCCGGATAGCGGTCCTTGTACTTCACGATGACGTACAACGCGTGGATCATGCCCGGAATGTAGCCGAGCAGGGTCAACAGCACGTTGATCCAGAATTGGACTCCGAACCCCACCTGGAGGAAGACACCCAAGGGCGGCAGCAGAAGCGCCAGTATGATGCGTATCAGGTCCATGCCGCGATAACGCTTCCGCCGCGCCTCAGGTTCCATTGCGCCCTTTTGATAACAGACGCCGGCCCCGGGTTCGTGCTTCTATCCGCCGCCGCCTATGACGGGAGAGGCGGTTGAACGGGAATGTTATACACGAAAGTGCAGGCTCCCCCGGATTAAAGCGAAGCCTTACGTGTTGATGGCTTATACGGAACCAAGAGGCAGTTTACCCATGAAAAAGATCGCTGTTACCGCCCTTGTCGCCCTTTCGCTGGCCGCCTGTTCGCAGAGCGGCAGCGGTTTCGGGACCAAGCAGACGGTCGGCGCGCTCGGCGGCGCGGCGGCCGGTGGCGTGATCGGTTCGCAGTTCGGCGGCGGCACGGGCAAGCTCATCACCACCGGTGTGGGCACGCTGCTCGGCGCATATCTCGGCAGCGAGCTTGGCCAGTCGCTCGACCGCGCGGACGAGACCTACGCCCAGCGCGCGGCCACCCAGGCCTATGCGGCGCCGATGGGCTCGACCATCCAGTGGAACAACCCGGAATCGGGCAACCGCGGCACCATCACCCCGATCCGCGACGGGCGCGACAACTCCGGCAATTACTGCCGCGAGTACCAGCAGACCGTCTATGTCGGCGGCAAGGCCGAGCGGGCGAACGGCACCGCCTGCCAGCAGCCGGACGGAACCTGGCGCATCGTGTCCTGATAGGGCACGCTCCCGCCCCGGCCGTCCTTCCCGTGCGAAGCGGGGGCGACGGCCGGGGCGGGAATCCCGTCACGGTGCGGGAACGGCGGTCAACCGGATCGCCACCTGCTTCGTGTGCGGGCTGACGGCGATGATCTCCCAGGACGCGCCCGACTCGTCCGCATACTCCGTGAAGGCCCGGTACTCGTCCTCACGCCAGGTCCGGTTGCCGATGAACTCGTCGAAGAGCAGCACCGACCCCGGACGGAAGCGGGGCGCCAGGGCAGTCAGCACCGTCCGCGCCGACGAGTAGATGTCGCTGTCCACATTGACGAAGCGCACCGCGCCGTCATGCGCCGCCAGGAAGGGCGGCAGCGTGTCCTCGAACCAGCCCGCATGCAGCACCGCGTTGTCCCGCACCGGCGGCAGCCGCTTGCCCGTGCTGAGCACGCCGCGCGGCGCGTTCACCCAGCCTTCCGGCAACCCTTCGAACGAATCGAACCCGTGGACGGTCTGTCCGGCCACCTCGGCGATCTGGTTCAGCGAGGTGCCGCGGCGCACCCCGAACTCCAGCACCAGACCGGGCACCCTTGCCCTCTCCAGCGCGAATCGAAGCAGTTCCGCCCCCACGCCGAACAGCCGGGCGTTCGGGGCGAGATGCGGGCGGATCGCCGTGACCGCCTCCACCAGCGGCAGGCGCTTCGGCTGCCCGGCCAGCTTCGCCGCGAACAGGGCCTCGGCCTCCCCGTCGCGGCCCAGCAGCAGCAGGTAGGCGCACAGGAAGCCCCAGTATTTGCCCGCCGCCCCCGGACATTCGGCGGCCCTGCGCAGGCGGCGCAGCGCGTCCTCCACCCCGTTCAGGCCCAGCGCGGCGGCGTGGCTGCCGAACCAGGCGGCGGCGTGTTCCGGATCGTCGGCCAGCCGCTCGTCGAAGGTGGCCAGCGCACCCGCACCGTCGCCGAGATGGGCGAGGCTGACCGCCCGCTCATAGAGGATGTCCGCCGACCGGTTCCCGGCGGCCAGCGCCTCCCCCGTCACCTGAAGCGCCTCATGATAGAGGGCGTCGCGGCGGTAGGCGCCGGCCAGCGCCTCGCGGAGGCCGGGGAAGGCGGGCTGTGCCGCCGCGACCCGCTCCAGCCAATGCACGGCCTGCAAGCGGTCCCCGGCGGCCAACAGAGCCTGGGCCAGATGAAAGAGGGTTTCCCCATGCTCCGGCTCCCGCGCCAGGGCACTGCGCAGAGCAGCGGTGGCGGCACCGGCGTCGCGCCGGCCCAGCGCGGCCATGCCGGTCAGCCGGTCACGCTCGGCGGACCCGGTGGACCCGGGCGCCGTGTCCCTCAGCAGGCGCACCGCCTGCCGGTAATGCCGCGCGTCGATCAGGCGGCGCGCCTCGGTCAGAACCTCATCCACGGAAAAGCCTGTCGGTCGGGCATGGTCGCGATGGCGGACAGATGCCCCGCGGATGCGGCGGGATGCAAGCGCCGCCTGCTGCCCATCCAGGGGTGAGAAGAAAGAAATGCCCCGTTCGATATTTTTCCCTTTGACAGGGGGGGCCTTGGATTGCTATTCACCCGCTCCCGCCGGACGCTGCCGTAGCTCAGTGGTAGAGCACTCCCTTGGTAAGGGAGAGGTCGAGAGTTCAATCCTCTCTGGCAGCACCATGGGGCCGTAGCTCAGATGGGAGAGCGCCTCGTTCGCAATGAGGAGGTCAGGGGTTCGATCCCCCTCGGCTCCACCAACTTCTTCGGCGGTTGGTTGGTTGACTTGAGTAAGTAGAGTAAGGTTGAATTTAGTGCTTGCTTCGGCGGTCTTTGTTCTTTAGAAGGTCGCCTACGACGCGGGTGTAGCTCAGTTGGTTAGAGCGCCGGCCTGTCACGCCGGAGGCCGCGGGTTCAAGTCCCGTCACTCGCGCCATTCTTCTTGCGGTTCGGTATCTCGCGGTTAGGTCCTGTAGCTCAGCGGGAGAGCACTACGTTGACATCGTAGGGGTCGCTGGTTCAATCCCAGCCGGGACCACCATTGGGGGATCGTCTAGCGGTAGGACAGCGGACTCTGACTCCGCCAGCCTAGGTTCGAATCCTAGTCCCCCAACCATCTCCAAGTCCTTGATAACCAAGCATTCTGGCCCGCCATTCCGGTGGGCTTTTGTGTTTCATGGTCTTGCAACACGCTCGCGACACCACAACTTTCCTACACCCTTTCCGTTCCACTACCGCCAAGCCTGGGGTACGTGTGAGCTTCGGCATGGGTCAATTTTCCATACGGCCAGTGGGCCGGTGGTTTGACCGCTTTGCCGGTGCAGGGACATGCCACGGAGTCCTCGGCTGAACTGGGACAAGCGGGAACGTCGGAACCGACCCGCCGGGAACGAAAGCGCAGCGCAGGCCGTATTGACCTTCTTTCTAGACGCGCAGCATTCCCCAGATCCGCTGCGCGCTGGACAATATCCCCTGGCGAAATCCCCTCAAGCACGCTCGACCACTACCTCCGCGCTGGCGACATGCTCAAGGAACCGGGTGCCGATTGCCGGAAAGCGCGAAGCTGTAGCCGGGAGCCGCCCCATCCGTTCGGGTTGTCACGCACGCCCGCCGCCTGTGCGCCCGAGCATAGCCCGGCCGCCTTTGCCCGGTGATGCTGCGCTTCGATGACGCAGGAGGTTTCCTCCTTTCCGGAGAGAGGAGGCGGCGCACGGCCGCCCCCGTGGATCATGCCTTGTGGACCCCGGCGATGAAGCGGTCGATTTCGTGCGCCAATTCCTTGGACTGGCTGGCCACACCGGCGGCGGCGGCAAGAAGCTGGTCGGCGGCGGTGCCGGTGTCGCCCGCCCCGACCCTGATCTCGCCCATGCCGCCGCTGACCTCGCGGGCGCCGTCGGCGGCCTGCAGGACGCTGTGGGCGATGTCGCGGGTGGCGGCGGACTGCTGGTCGACCGCCGCCGCGATGCCGGACGCGATGCGGCTGACCTGGGCGATGGTCTGGCTGATGCCCCGCACCGCCGACACCGCCTCGCCCGTCGCGTCGCGGATGCCCTTGATCTGGCCAACGATGTCCTCGGTGGCGCGGGCGGTCTGGTTGGCAAGGCTCTTGACCTCGCCGGCGACCACCGCGAAGCCTTTTCCGGCCTCGCCGGCGCGGGCCGCCTCGATGGTGGCGTTGAGCGCCAGCAGGTTGGTCTGGCCGGCGATGTCGTTGATCAGGCCGACGACGGCGCCGATCCGCTCCGCGCTGTCGGCCAGCACGGCGACGGCTGCGTCGGCGCGCTTGACATCGGCCACCGCCGCCTCGGCGATGCGGGCGGACTCGCCCACCTGCTGCCCGATTTCCCCCACCGAGGCCGACAGTTCCTCGGTCGCGGCGGCGGCGGTCTGAACGTTGTCCGCGGCGGATTGGGCGGAGAGCGTCATCCGCTCCGACCGTTCGTGGGTCTGCTCGGCGATGTCGCTGAGGGCGCGGGCGGTGGTTTCAAGCTGCTGCGCCGCCGACGCCAGCGCCCCGGTCAGGCCGCCCGCCCGCCCTTCGAACCCGCTTTGCAGGTCGAGCAGGGCGGCGGTCCGCGCCTCCCTGGCGCGCCATTCCGTCTCCTGCTGGCGGCTCAGATCGCGGGCCTGCACCAGCCCCTTCTTGAACACCTCGACCGCGCGGGCCATGGCGCCCGCCTCATCCCCGCGTTCGGCGCCGGGAATGGCGGCTTCCAGATCGCCAGCCGCCAGCCTGTCCATGGTGGCGGTCAGCCCGGCGATCGGGCGGGCGATGCCGTCGCCCACCCGCCATGCCACCAGACCGCCGAGCAGGATGCAGCCCACCCCGACCAGAACGGTCAGGAGGGTCAGCCGGTTGGCGTCGGCCATCACGCTGGCCTGCGGCGCGGCGACCAGGAACGACCATGCGCCGTCCGCGCCGGTGAAGCGCACCGGCGACAAGCGCAGGTAATAGGGGGCGCCGGCCAGCGTGACGACGCCGTCGTAGGCCCGCCCCTCGGCGATGGCGCGGCGCGCGTCCGCCGGCAGGTCGTCCGCGGTCCGGGACAGTCGGTCGGCGTCGGGATGAGCCACATAGACCCCGGCTCCGGTGAGCACCGCCGCGTGGCCATCGCCGTAGGGCTTCACCCGGCGGACCAGATCGGTCAGCCCGCTCAGCGTCAGGTCGACGCCGGCCACGCCGATCACCCGGTCGCCGTCCTTCACCGGCGCGGCGGCGCTGGTCATCAGCGTCTTGGTCAGATCGTCCAGATAGGGTTCGGTCAGCACCGGCTTCCCGGCGGCGGCGGCGGCCCGGTAATATTCTTTCTCCTTCACGTCGGAGAAAGGGTAGCCCTCGCTGTCGTCGGGTTTCGGGCCGGGCAGCCACAGCAGGCTCATCCGCCCGGTGCCGGGCAGGCCCAGGATTTCGCCGGCGCGGTCCAGCCCGGCGATCTCGCGGTCGCGCCCGTCGAACCCGTCGTCGGCCATGTCCACCCACACCCCGGCGTAGAGCGGGCCGACCGCCATCAGGCGGTTGAGGTAGCGGTTGACGGTTTCCCGGCGCGGGGCGCCAGTGGAGCGCTCCACCTCCACCAGCGCGGCGGTGGAGCGGGCATCGGCCAGTGCGGCGGAGATGTCGGCGGCCACCCGCGCGCCATGATGGTCAGCGGTTTCGGCCACCAGGGTCGTGACCGCCCGCTCCGCCGCGTCACGCGACAGGAACAGGGAAACGGAGGTGACCGCCGCCGCCCCCACGGCCAGGACTGCTGTCATGCCGATGATGATCTTGGTTCTGAAACGCCCCTTCATGCCCCCACCCTGTCCGAGCCGCCGCCCCGGATCAGGAACGGTCGGGCATCTTCGCACACCGGAAACCGGACGGCCACTTCTGCCAGAGACAATCATCCGCCGGTTAAACAGCGGTTTCCCGGATTAACGGCCCATCCGTCAATCTCGGGACGCAGTATACCCCCCTCTGGATGCCATAATGGCCCTTACCGCCAAGCTCTGGCCTGGCCGGGCGGTTGTCCTCGCAGTGTATGGTGTGAGAAACGAGGTCCGAGCGGATCGGCCCCACGCATCAAGGGGGACAGGCGCGACGGCTCACGCCCGTCCAATCCCAATTCCAACCCCAATCGACGGCAAATCGGCCTTTTGCCGCCGAGCATCGCCTTGCGCCAGCGCGCCTCCGGTCACGGCAGACGGGCTGCTCCACGTCAGGCAAACCAGCGAGAGACATCGCCGGTCTGACCAACGATGGTGACGCTCACGTCCGGACGCAGATCGATCACGGTGGCGCCGCTTACGACCCGTGCCGACGCGATCACGCTCCCAATATCCAGCGAGGAGTCGAAAAGCGCCAGCCGATCGGTGCCGGCGGTGAAATCCATCACCACCGAGCCGCCGGAGAAGCCGCCGAGGGCGAAAGTGTCCGCCCCCTCGCCGCCCCACACCGTGTCGGCCCCCTGGTCGAGAAACAGCAGGTCGTCCCCCGCGCCTCCGGCCATCACGTCGTCCCCGGCGGCGCCGAACAGCGTGTCGTCCCCCTCCGGCGGCGTTCACGAGCAAGGACGATGGCGGCCAGATAGACGGAGATCGGCAGCTTGTGCGAGGCGAACAGGGTGCCGCTCGTCGGCGTGAAGTCCTTGCGGCAGTCACGGCAACGGAAGCGCGGGCGGGAGCCGCGCGACACGTCGTAGCAGATCAGGGAGCCGCACTCCGGGCACACCGGCTACCGCCCGTGCTGTCCCACCGGATGCGCTGGAAGACGCCCCAAGCCTCAGCCTCTTCCATGCGCAGTACCGAGTGGAGCGAGATGCTCCGGGGGGCTGCGGAAAGAAGGAAGTGCTGCGACATGGGTTGCTCTTATCATATCCGGTTGCTTTATGTCGGATATGATAATCGCCAAGTCTGAGCTTGTCACAGCTTCTTATCAGATATGATATTCACATGCCGTATCTGAGAGGACGATATGAAGACTGAGGACGAATGGGCCGCTCGCGTGAAGGGGCTGCTGAAAGCCGAACTGAAGCGGCGAAACGTCACCTATGAGCAGCTGGCACAGAAGCTCCAAGAGGTGGGGGTGAATGAGACGCCAGCCGCCATTGCGAACAAGATCAGCCGGGGACGGTTCACTGCCATTTTCCTGTTGCAGTGCCTTGACGCAATCGACATAAAGACTATCCATGTAAAAGATTAGCGCATACCGAGTTATGAACTCATGCGTGGGAGCGTATCCTTAACCGGCGCTTAACTGTAGCGGCGACAACCCTAACAGCACGTTTGGCCCGTCTCAAATGTGTTCGTTGATCTTGAAGATCATCTTGACGGGCAGAAGGTTGCAATTCAGCCCAATGGGGTGGTTGGCCTCAGCATCCATCCGTTTGACGAGACCAGAGCGGCGGCAGCGGGTGGGCGTTGAGGATGAGGCGGGCGATGCGGCGCAACCCTCTGGTGAAATAGGAGGTTTTGGAGCGAGCGACTTTTCCGGGCTGGAGCTTCACATCTTTTTTTTCGGCGGGGGTCGGGTTGGTCGCGGCGTCCCAGCGCCCGGTGGAGACGGCGGTGTAGAGGGCCAGGGCCATGACCAGCAGAAGCCGGGCGAGGCGGTCGGGATGCCGGATCTGGGTGTCCGCGCCCCCGAAGCCGCGTGACTTGAAGTCCGAGAACATCGGTTCGATCGCCCAGCGGGCGGAGTAATCGAGCGTTTTCAGGTATCCCGGCGTGGCGGCCATGGCGATGATCCACGGCGCGATGATCCACGGCTCGGCGTGGCCGGGATCGTCGATGACGCCGATGTCGGTGGTGGCTTGGCGGGCCGTCAGGCCCACGTTTTCCAGGGCGAACACCCGGTCCTTGGCCAGCTGGCTGGTCCGCGGCGTCCCGGCCGCCCAGATTGCCCTTCAGCCGCAAGCGATCGTCCCAGCTCCGGTCCTGGCACCAGGCGATCAGATCGGCGGTGCCGTAGAAGCTGTCGGCCATCAGACAGACCGCGGCCCCCTCCGGCACCAGCGGCACGGCCGCATCCAGCAGCGCCTTCTGGACGGCGAAGCCGATGGCCCCCTCGGTCGCCTCCACCCGCCACAGCAGGGGCAGCGCCCGCTCGCCGTGGCGGACCGCCAGCATCAGCACCTGATGGCGGGCGTTGAGCGTGGACTGGTCCAGGATCAGCACCCGCGGCGGGCTCTGGGCCGCCAGAGCGGCCAGCACCTCGCGGGCGAACGGCGCCATCACCGCGTCCGGCTCGATCAAGGGGTACTTCAGGACCCGCTCGATCCACTGATAGCGCATGTCGATGCGCTCGGCGTCGCGCGGCAGCCCGGCGGCCAAATCCATCAGGTTGGCGCTGCGCACATCGAGCATCGTCGCCACCAGCAGCGCCAGAT
>JAEYPE010000210.1 GCA_023411035.1 Pseudomonadota bacterium | reverse complement strand
ACTTCGCAAAAAAGCTCGACGATGAGCATGCAACGATCCTCGCGGCCGTCACGCTACCCTGGAGCACCGGCCAGGTGGAGGGCCAAATCAACCGGCTGAAAATGATCAAACGTCAGATGTTCGGGCGCGCCGGCCTCGATCTCCTCAACCGACGATTCATGCTTGCCGCGTGATCACCAAAACTGGCCAAGAGCCACAATCCGGGTTGAATCTCACGCAATGCAGGATTCACCGCGCCGATAGTCTCGCCGAATGCGGGCCAGAATCGAGCGATGAAATCAGGCCGGGCCGCCGATGAGTGCAGGTCATTACAACTACGGACCGGCTGAAACCTGGGCTACGTGGGGAGGCGATGCCGGATACCGTCTACCAGGAGTACCGATGCGTCTACGGGGAGGACGCGGAGTCGGCTCTGCGCTTCCTCTACAACGCCATGGCGGCGAAACCCGAGGAGGACATGCCGTTCCAGGGCATCCCCGAGGCGATCTACATGGACAACGGCCCGGTCACCCGCTCGCGCGTATTACTGCCGACGACCAGCTCTTCGAAGGCTGCTTGGAGATTCTTAGTGTAAGTGCTGGCATCGCACAGCGGGGATGCCAGGACCTTGCGGCGCAAACCGTTGCGGAGATTGGCAACACGCTCCGCATCATGCGCAAGGGCGCAGGCGAGCTCGACATAGGCTTCATCCGACGTGGTGATGAGTTCCTTCAGCCCAACGGCAGTCAGGAAGCTGGAAGACAGGCGCTGGCACATGGCTTCGCCCTGGCGGGTCAGCACCGGCGTGCCCATCCACAGCGCTTGGCAGGTGGTGGTGCCGCCGTTGAAGGGCATGGCGTCCAGCATGACGTCGATCACGTTGTACACGCCAAGCGCATGCGAGAAGGGTTCCGGCGGTTCAAAGACGACGCGGCTGGTGTCGGCGCCATGCGCCGCCAGACGCTGGCGAAAGCTGTCAACCGTTGCCGCTTCGGCGAAGCCGCCGGCCTTCAGCAGCAGGGTTGCCTGCGGGCAGCGGGTGAGGATGCGCGCCCACAACGACAGGCAGCGGTCACTGAGCTTGGAGGTGGTGTTCAGGGAACCGAAGGTGATGGCCCCCGGCGGGCGGGCGGGGTTGCGAGGGCGGTTGACGATGACGTTCTCGGGCGGCGGCTGGAACACCCACAGGCAGGGGTTGGGCCGCAGCACCGTCTCACTGTAGAGATGCTCAAGCTCCGGCGGAGTGACCACGCTGTCGCTGATGATGTAGTCCATCTCGCGCAGGCCGGTGCTGTGCGGGTAGCCGATGTAACTGATCTGCACCGGTGCCATGCGGCGGGAGAAGAAACGCAGCCCGTTGTCGGCCGTATGGCCGGCCAGATCGACGAGGATGTCCAACTCGTCTCCGCGCAGCAGTTCGGCGATGTGGGCATCGGTCCGGTTGCCGATGTCCCGCCACGCCGCGGGCAGGCGCTGGAAGCGTTCGGTGGTCGGGTCCAGTTCACCGGTGCGGGAATAGATCACCGGCTGGAAGCGGTCGCGGTCGAGGTTGGCCAGCACCGGCTCGAAGAACTGGGCGACCGGATGGAGGCCGAAAAGGTCGGCGGTGTAGAAGCCGATGCGCAGCGGCGTGCCAGGACGGCGGGGCCGGCGCGGCGGCGGGGCGCTGTCCGGAGCGGGCAGGCGGGCCGCCATGTCGCGGTGCTTCTGCGCGATCTGCTCCGCCGTCAGATCGTCACTGTTCAGGCTGCTGAACAGATGGTTGGAAATGGCGGGAAGGACGTCCTCGCCGGCCTCGATGGCGTGCAACCCGTGGTTCTGCGCCTCGGCGTTGTGGTGCAGCAGGGTGTAGGCCGAGGCCAGGAAATAATGCGCCGATGGATGTTCGGGATTGTTCACCAGGAGCCGGCGGCAGATCCTCACAGCCTCGACGATCTGGTGCACCTTCAGCAAGCTGCCGGCCAGGGCGATGGCCACGTTGGCATTGTCCGGCTCGGCAGCATGGCGGCTACGCAGCAGATCGACCGCCTCCTCCAGCCGGCTCCGCCGGACCAACAGCTCGGCCAGTGCCAGGGCCGCCCGCTCCTCTTCCTTACCACCATTCTTCAGCAGGGCGCGGTAGAGTGTTTCCGCCTCGTCCAGCCGGCGGGAGCGGGAAAGCAGATCGGCAAGCAGCCGCCGTGGCCGGGCCGCCTCCGGCTGGTCGGCGATGGCCCAACGGAACAGCGGTTCGGCCAGTTCCGGCGCGCCGTCATGGTTGAGAGCGACGCCGAGGTCGCAACGGATCACCCTGTCCTCCGGTGCGATGCGGGCGGCGGCGCGCAAGGCGTCCACCGCCTCCTCCCAGCGCTTCAGGCGGCTGAGGATCAGGCCGCGCTTGTGCAGCGCCGGCACCATCTCCGGCTTCAGGGTCTGTGCCCGATCCAGCACGGCCAGGGCCGCTTCGGCGTCGCCGGCGTCGTCCTCGGCGTTGGCGAGGTTGAACAGGATCTCCGCCGTGACGTCCGGCAGGGCGGCGGCGCGGCGGTACAAACGCAACGCCTCCTCCCGCTCGCCCTGGCGGCGAAGGATCTGGCCGAGATTGGCGATGGCGCCGGCATGGCCGGGGGCCGTCTCCAGCAACTGGCGGTAGGCGTCGCGTGCCTCGTCGACGCGGCCCTTGAGATGGAGGTCGGCGACGATCCGGTCAAAGCGGGCGTCGGCGTCGTTGGAGGACGTCGGGCTGTTCATGAGGCTTCCAGGCACGGGAATTGGGCGCGTTATCGGGAGGGTTCGATGGCGATGAAACGCTCGATCTCGTCGTTGCGGAGGCCAAGCGCCATCGGGCGGCGGCAACCGGGCAGCGCTACGACATCATAGAGTTCCTCGATGGTGCCGTCGATGAACAGCCAGTGAGCGATTTCGCCCGTCCGGGTATCCACGACCACGATGCCGCAGCGATCCTCCTCGCCGCGCTCAGCCAGGGTCCGGCCCAGCGGCAGAGTGCTGAAGGTGCGGTTGCGGCGGGCGCGCGACAGGCCGGCAATGGCGTAGGGACCGGCCATGGCAAGGCCGCGCAGGTAGCCGGGACAGAAGGCGACCGGGGTGAAGGAGCCGCTGCCGGTGTCGATCGTGCCAAGCTCGCCGGTGCCGCTGTTCAGCAACCACAGCCGGCCCTCGTGCAGGCGGGGCGAGTGCGGCATTGACAGGCCATGGGCCACGATGTCGCCGCTGGGAACGTCGATGACCACGCCGCCGCCGTCCTTCCCCGCACGCCATCCGTCATTGACGTCGCTGACCCCGACGGCGGTGACGTAGCGCGGCTGGCCCTCGGCCATGGCCAGCCCGTTCAGGTGACAGCGATCCTCCGGCACGAGCCCGCTGATGAAAGGCGGCTTCCAGAGCGGGGCGAAGCTGTGGGTCGGACTCGTCCGGGCCAGGCAATTGAACAGGGTGTTGACGAACACCGGCGTGCCGTCGCTGCCGACGGCGAGATCGTGGGAATCGACATTGCCGGTGACGTAAGACTGGCGCGGCACATAGAGCCGGTCGTAACCGCCGTGAAGCTGCCCCGGCTCGAGCATGTTCTCGAAGCGCCAAAGCTGATAGAGCGAGCCCATCCACAGGGATTGTCCATCGGCGCACAGGCCCATGCAGCGGGCGAAGGTGCGCTCGAAGACCGACAGCCGGCCGTCGGGGTGGGCGCCGACGAAGAACAGCTTGCCGGCTTGATAGGTGGAAAAGGCCAAGCTGATGCCACTGTCCGTCAGCCAGCCGGAAAACCCCTCCGAAACGATGAGCCCCAGTGTTGGCGGAGAGAGCGGGGTGGCATCGGTCATAGTTCACCTCAAGGGTTGGCGGGAAATCGTTCCGGCGGATGGTCCATGCATGGAAGCCCCATTGAGTGCATTGAAAGGCGGCGTCCAAGCAACTGCGGAAAATGAAACAAGCAGCAACGGAAAATGAAACAAGCAGCAACGGAAAATGAAGCAAATTGTTTCAGGAAAATGACGAGTCTATTTGATTTTCGACAAAGTATGACTTTTCGAGTCTTCGGTTGATGGCCGAAATGCTGGCGGCTGGGCCAATGGCTGGGTGTTTCAGGGATGAAATTTTACATAGCTATGCTGTCTTAAGTTGGGGCGGTTAGCATTTTTCTGCATCCAAGGCAATTTATATACTTTCCGAACAACCCGAACGGCACTATACAGCGCGGTGTTTAAACTGTCATCTCGACATCTCCGTCCAGGCGAAAATCGACCTTAGACTGCGCCGTTCCGAGGAATTGAAAGCCGATGACCGACCAGCTTCCCCAGCCGCAATCTTCGTCCGCGTCCTTTTCGTTGAATGAGGGCGGGAGCGTCAACCTGACGGGGATCACACTGGTCGATCCGGACGGCGGCGGCCCGGCGACGGTGAAGGTGACGCTGTCGGTGGGCCACGGCACGCTGACGCTGGCCGGCACGTCGAATCTGACCTTCACGGCGGGCGACGGCTCCGCCGACACGACGATGACCTTCACCGGCAGCCAGGACGACGTGGCGGCGGCGCTGGCCGGGCTCAGCTACACCTCGACCTCCGACACCGCCACCGCCGACAGCCTCAGCATCACCATTGAGGACGCGGTTCCGGCATCGGCCGGTTTCCCCTCCAGCCTCGACCTGTCGGCGCT
>JAEYPE010000144.1 GCA_023411035.1 Pseudomonadota bacterium | reverse complement strand
CGGAGGCCCGGCGGGTCGAGCCCACCCCGGTGGAGCGGTTGTGCCGCGACCCCGACGACGCCATGTTCCTGGCCGTGGCGCTGGCCGCCGACGCCGACTGGCTGGTGACGGTGGACCGGCAGCTCCTGTCCGTGCGCCAGGTGGGCCGGACCCGCATCCTGCGCCCCGAACGGTTCCTGGAAGCCAGCGCCCAACCCCTCGCCTGACCCATCGCCTTATGCCGGTTTCGAAGTTTCTGCTCGACTTCCGGCGTCCCTTCTTTAGAATGAAAAGAGAACACTTCGCAAACTAGCGGTGAACGGATCGCGGGTAACCGGATGAGCACGCAGCCCCTCCTGTTCGAAAGCCTGCCCGAGACGGAGCGAGCGCGCAAGCCGGCGCGCCGGACTCGCGCCATGACCGTGGCCGAGCCGATGGCCGTCGATGTGGTGCGGGAGGATGTGCCGCCCCCGGCCCCGCCGCCCCTGACCCTGTCGCGCGTCCCGCCGCCGCCCGTTCCGATGGCCCCGCGCGCCGACTTCGACCCGGCGGCCCTGACCAACGCGGAGTTGCGGGCGCTGGTGCAGGCCCTGCCCGATCAGAAGCTGGCCCATCTGCTGATCGAGGCCGCACGGGAGTTGAAACGCCGCGCCGCCCCCGGCGCCTGGGAGGAGGATGGGGAGGACGGCCCCGCGGAACCGAACCCCCTGCTGTTGCGCGCCGCCCGGCAGGCGGTCGGCGAACTGTCGGGGGAGGACGGCTGAAAGGCCCCGGTGCGTACAGCGGATGCATACACCGGAGAACACAAAATAATCCCTTCGCAAAGGACCGTTGCATACCCCAACTTTGCGCTGGCCCCTCCCTCCGATTCGGGAATGATTGCGCGACAAGACACGCCTTTCTGTGCGATGATCGTGTCCGAAGCCTGACCGCTGGCCGCGCCCGCATTGCCCTGGTGTGCGCCCTGCGGTCCGAGCCCAAAAGGAATGACCCGCGGGGAGGGTGCTTTGGACTGGATGACCTGGCTCCAGGATTGGGGCGACGCCTTCTATCCCCTGGCCTTTGTGTGGGCCTTTTTCGAAGGCGAGACCTTCGTGATTTTCGGCGGGATGGGCGCCCACCTGGGGATCATCAACCTTTACTGGTTGATTGCCGCCGTCTGGATCGGCAGCTTCCTGGGTGACCAGTGCTATTTCTGGATCGGCCGCAAATGGGGCGGCAAGGCGCTCGCCCGCTTCCCCGCGGCGGAGGCCCGCGCGGCGCGCGTGCTGCAATGGCTGGAAACCTACGGCGTCGGCTTCATCCTGGCCTTCCGCTTCCTGTACGGGGTGCGCAACATCGCCTCGGTGGCCGTGGGCACCTCGCGCATGCCCTGGAGCAAGTTCCTGTTCTGGAACTTCATCGCCGCCGGCATCTGGGCCTGCAGCTTCGCCGGGGCCGGCTACCTGTTCGGTGAGGCCGCCGCCGCCATCGGCGAGAACGGTCCGAAGATCCTCCTCCTCATCGCGCTGGGCATCGGCGCCACGATCTTCGCGGTGAAGAGCGTGATGTGGGTCCGCCGCCGCGTCGCCGCGTCCGAAACCCAGGCGTAAACCCACCACACCCTTCCAGGCATCGCCTTTTTCAATCATCCAGGCCGCCGCGGGCAACCGCGGCGGCTTTTTTCCGTTTCCGGAACACCGTCAAGCCCGGCGGGCGATCCACACGGCGGTCAGGTCGTCGCGCAGCGGCATGGTGGTGCGGGCGTAGAAACGGTCGAGCAGAGGTCCCAGCGGACGGGTGCGGTTGACGGCCATGGCGTCGCGCAACAGGTCGGGCACCCCGTCCGGCCCGATCGGACCGCAATCCGGGCCGCTGCATTCGATCAGCGCGTCGCTGTAGAGGAACAGGCAACTCCCGCGCGGCAGGCGCAGGCTGCGGTCGGCGTAGACGGCGCGGCGCGACGCGCCCAGCACCAGCCCCGCCGAATCGAGCAGCCGAAGCTCCCCCGCGATTCCCGCCACCGGGTTCGGCGCCCCGGCGGAGGCGTAGGTCAGCGTGTCGGTGTGCAGGTCCAGGATGCCGAAGAAGGCCGTGGCGAACTGCCCGGTCGGCAGCACGTCCTTCAGCGCCAGGTTCAGCCCGGTCAGCCATTCCGACGGCGGCACATGGTTCATGGGAAAGCGGTCGATCAGCGTGTGCAGGCGGAAGGTGTTGATGGCGGCGGTGATGCCGTGCCCGGCGAAATCGACCAGCAGGAAGGCGACGCGGTGACGGTCCAGCGGATAGACGTTCCAGAAATCGCCGCCCAGTTCCGACGAGGTTTCGAAATGGGCGTCCAGCACCAGTTCGTACCGCTCAGCGACCGCCTCCAGTTGCTTCGGCTCGGGCAGCAGGGACAATTGCATCGCCTTGGCGTGCTTCAGCTCGCGCTCCACCCGTCCGCGGAAATTGGCGAGGTCGGTGAACAGCTTGCGCTTTTCGAGCTGGTGGCGGACGCGGGCGACGCATTCCCCCGGCCTGATCGGCTTGGAGATGAAATCGCTGCCCCCCGCCTCGAAGCAGCGCACCTGCTCCTCGTCGCTGTCCAGCGCGGTCTGGAACAGGATCGGCAGTTCCTCGTGCGTCAGCCGCTCGCGCAGGCGCCGGCACATCTCCAGCCCGTCCATCACCGGCATGCTGACATCCAGCAGCACGAGGTCGGGCCGGAAGCTCTCCACCTTGCCCAGCCCTTCCACGCCGTTCCCGGCGAAGTCGATCTGCGTCAGCCCGGCGCGGCGGATCATCAGGGCCAGCGATTTCCTGTTGAACTCGTTGTCGTCAACGATCAGGACACGGCTGGCGGCGAGCGAAATCACCATGCGCGGACCCGCCCGTCACAGGTCGAAATGCAGCAGGGTGCAGCGCCCGCCGTCGGTCACGCTGATCCGCCGGGCCAGCGCCCGCATGAACAGGAAGCCGCGGCCCGAATGGGCGCCGCTGCCGGTATCCTGCGGCAGGACCGTGGCGTCGAATCCGTTGCCCTGGTCCACCACGGCGATGGTCAGGCTTTCGCCGGTCCAGCGCGCGAAGATGTCGATTCGCCGCTGACGCACGGCACCATCGCCCAGCCGCTCCCGCAGCAGCTTGCTGAACAGGCGGTAACCTTCGGGTTGGTCCTTTGTCGCGCTGGGGATTTCCAGATTGCCGTGGACGATGGCGTTGGCGATGGCCTCGTGCAGGCACAGTTCGATGTTGCCGCGCCGCTCCGGCGTCAGCACGCCGCGCCGCGCCAGTTCGTCGCAGACCAGCACCGCGCATTGCAGGCCATAGGCCGTGCCGGTGGTCAGCGACAGGTAGAACCCCTGCTCCACCGGCGGGGCGCCCAGCCAGTCGGCGTCGAGCGTGCCGGTGCCGTCCTCCCGCTCCGTCAGTTCGACCGTCAGGAAGCTGTCGAGGCCGAAGGCGCTGCGCAGGATGTCCCGGTCGGCGCGGGCCAGCAGAACCGCGGCGGCGGAGCGCTCCGCGCCGGCTCCGCCGCCGGTCCCATTCATGCCGAAACGCGCCGCCGCCCGCGCCGCGATGTCCGCCGGCACGCGGTCGCGCACGACGCTGAAGGCCCGCACCGCTCCGGCCGGGCATGTGGAGGAAGCCGCGGAGCCGTCCATTGCCCGCTCACTCCTCGATGGTGATGAGCTCACCGATCCGGGCCAGATCGATGGAGCGCCGCACATCGCCATGCAGCTTGCGGAGGATCAGCTTGGCGTTGCGCTGCTCCGCCTCATCCTGAAGGATCAGCAGCATGCCGATCCCTGCGGAATCGATGAAGTCCAACTTTTCCATGTCCAGGATGAAGCGGCGTGGGCCTGCGTCGTCCAGCACGGCCACGATATCGGGAAGGCTGTCGTGGTCGGTGAACTCCAACCGGCCGCTCAGGAGCACCTCGATGGTTTCGGAGGAACGGCGCACCTGGAAATTCATGACATCCTCTTGTGTTGCGCCGCCGCGGCGGCTCCCGCGGACAGCAGTGCAAGGGCGGCACACCCTCAATTGAAAAGCCTCACTATCTATGAGTTTATCACTTTTTGCGGGATATTTTTAAATTCTCGTTCGGTAGACGGGCAGCGCCTTTTGATAGTACAACCTCAATGCCGGGGAAGGCGGTGCTGTGCCGCCGGTCCGCCCCGCTTGAGGCCCCGGGTTCGGAATACCCTTCATGACGGTGATCGAGCAGGCGTGGAAGAAGGTGCCGACGGTATCGGCGAAATTCCTGCTGATCCTGATTCCGATCCTGATGCTGACGACGCTGGGCTTCTCCTCGATCTTCTTCTACGGCAAGTACAAGGATCTGCGCAGCGCCCTGCGCGACCGGATCGAGGCGGTGGCGGAGATCAACGCCGTCGCCCTGTCCACCAGCCTGTGGGCGGTGGACGTTCCGGCCATCCGCAACATCATCCAGGCAATCTCCGTCAACCGCGAGCTTCTGTGCATTGAGGTGTCGGACGAGATGGCCGACGGCTATTTCGCCTGGCCGGACGGTGGCTGCCGCCCCTTCGCCGGGCGTGACGCCGTGCGCCGGCACATCCAGGTGCAGGACCGGCGGATCGGCACGCTGATGCTCTATTTCACCTACGCCTCGGTGGACGAGCAGATCAGGCAGGAGATGGTCAACACCCTGTGGCTTCTGCTGCTGATGCTGGTCGGCACGCTGGTGACCGCGCTGACCGCGCACCGGCTGACCATCGGCGTGCCGCTGGGCCGGCTGATCGCCTCGATCCGCACCGCGGAGCAGGAGCATTCGCGCCAGCCCGTGCAATGGTCCTCCGCCGACGAGCTGGGGCGGGTGATCACCGCCTACAACGGCATGCTGACCCGTCTGGACGAGGAGGAGGCCGCCCTGCGCCAGAGCGAGGAGCGGCTGGGGCTGGCCATCGCCGCCACGCGCTCCTCCGTCTGGGATTACGATCTGCGGAGCGGCCAATATTGGTGGTCGAAGGAATTTCCGGCCCTGCTGGGCTACGACCCGTCCGAGTTGGCGATGACGGTCGAAACCTGGGAATCGCTGATCCATCCGGACGAGCGGCGGCGGGTCATCGCGGAATCCCGCAACCGCGTGCGCAACAGGGACAGCGCCCACGCCACCGTCTACCGCATGCGGCGGCGCGACGGGGGCTGGACCTGGATCGAGGACCGGGCGACCGCGCTGCGCGACGCCGAGGGCACGGCGGTCCGCCTGACCGGCACCATGTCCGACGTGACGGAGCGCGTTCAGGCCGAACGGGATCTGGCCCGCGAACGGAACATCCTTCAGATCACGCTCGACAACACCGACCAGGGCATCATCATGGTGGACCGCAACCTGCGGGTCGTGATGTCCAACCGCCGCGCGGCGGAGCTGCTGGACGTACCGGCGGAATTCCTGGCCGACAACCCGCAGTTCCCGGAAATCCTTCGGCTCCAGCGCGTCCGGGGCGCCTTCGAGGATTTCAGCATCGACCCCGACCTGGAGCCGGACGGGACCGCCCTGCTGCCGGACCAGCCCTTCGCCTTCAAGCGGCGGCGGCCCGACGGCACGATCATCGAGGTGCGGTCCAACCCCCTGCCGGAAGGCGGCTTCGTCCGCACCTTCACCGACGTGACGGTGGAGGCGCGCTCCGCGGAGGAGGTGTTCCTCGCCATGGAAGCGCTGGAAACCGCCTACGCCGACCTGAAGGAAACCCAGGACAGCCTTGTCCAGGCGGAGAAGATGGCCTCGCTCGCCCTGCTGGTGGCCGGCGTCGCGCACGAGATCAACACGCCCGTGGGCATTGCCTACGGCTGCTCCACCCATCTGGCGTCGAAGACGCGGGCGCTGACCGACGCCTTCGCCAAGGGGACCATGAAGAAGTCCGACCTGACCGCCTATGTGGCGGCGGCGGGCGAATCCGCGCGCCTGATCGAACAGAACCTGACCCGCGCGGCGGAGCTGATCCAGAGCTTCAAGCGAGTCGCCGTCGACCAGACCAGCCAGGAGCGCCGCCGCTTCGACCTGCACTCCTATCTGGAGGAGATCATCACCTCGCTGGGGCCGCGCCTGCGCAAGAGCCCGCACACGGTGACCATCGCCTGCCCGGACGGCATCACCCTGGACAGCTATCCCGGCGCGCTCAGCCAGGCCATCACCAATCTGGTCATGAACGCGCTGACCCACGCCTTTCCCGACGGGCGGAAGGGAAACATGCGCCTGACCGTGGAGGAGCGGCCGGAGGACGAGCTGGAAATCCGCTTCTCCGACGACGGGGTGGGCATCGCCCCGGACAATCTGCCGAAGGTGTTCGAACCCTTCTTCACGACCAAGCGCGGCACCGGGGGCAGCGGACTCGGCCTTCACATCGTCTTCAACCTCGTGACGCAATCGCTGGGCGGACGGATCTCGGTGGAAAGCCCGGCCCCGGAAAACCGAGGCTCGACCTTCATCCTGCGGATTCCCGTCACCGCCCCCCGGATGGCCGGCGCCGCGGGCAAGGCGCTCGGGACGGAAGAGGCATGACCGACGACGACGATGAAATCCTGTTCGCCGACGAGGACGGCGGCGCCGGGGACGGGAACCCGCCCTGGCCCATCCTGGTGGTGGACGACGAGGACGACGTCCATTCCATGACCGCCCTCCTGCTGGCCGACGTGGAGTTCCAGGGCCGCCGGCTGGACCTGATCGGCTGCCGTTCCGCCGCCGAGGCGCGCGCCGTCCTGCGCCACCGGCGGGACATCGCCGTCATCCTGCTGGACGTGGTGATGGAGGAGGAGGACGCGGGGCTGAAACTGGTCCGCTGGATACGCGGCGAACTGGGCAATCCCGACGTCCGCATCATCCTGCGCACCGGCCAGCCGGGACAGGCGCCGCAGCGCGACGTGATCGTCGGCTGCGACATCAACGACTACAAGCCGAAGGCCGACCTGTCGGCGGAGGGGCTGTTCACCGCGGTGATCGCGGCGCTGCGGGCCTACGACCACATCCGCTCCATCGAGACCAGGGTGGCCGAACGAACGCACGAGCTGCGGCAGAGCCGCGAGCAGATGCGCGCCATCCTGGAATCGAGCCCGGTCGGGGTCTGCACCTACAGCCGGGACGGCATCCTCGTCACCTGCAACGACCGGCTGGTCCATCTGCTGGGCGTGCCGAAGGAGCGGCTGGCCGGCGCCTCCATCGCCGACCTGTTCATCGAGCCGGACAACACCGAGGCGCACGAGACGCACTGGACCTTCTTCCGCCGCCCGCTGCGCGACGCGGAGGTACGGGTGCGGCGGGCGGACGGCTCCACCTTCTGGGCGCTGGTGTCGGTGGACCCCACGACGCTGGACGGGCGCCCGGTCTATCTCGCCTGGGTCTACGACATCACGCGGCGCAAGCTGGCCGAGCGCCAGATGGAAATCGCCAAGGAACAGGCGGAGCAGGCGACCACCGCCAAGTCCGCCTTCCTCGCCACCATGAGCCACGAAATCCGCACGCCCATGAACGGCGTGCTGGGCATGCTGGAAATGCTGGAGCACACGGCGCTGGACGCCGGGCAGCGCGACACCGTGGCGACCATGCGGGAATCGGCGACCTCGCTGCTGCGGATCATCGACGACATCCTCGACTTCTCGAAGATCGAGGCCGGCAGGATGGACCTGGAGCAGGTGCCGATCTCCATCCCCGCCCTGGTCGAAGGGGTGGCCGACACGCTCGCCCCGGCGGCGCGGGCCAAGGGGCTGGCGCTGCTGACCCATGTGGAGCCGGCGATCCCGGCGGCCCTGATCGGCGATCCGGTCCGGCTGCGCCAGATCCTGTTCAACCTGTGCGGCAACGCCATCAAGTTCACCGAGCGCGGGCGCATCGTCCTGCGGGCCTCCCTGGCCGCGCGGGAGGACGGCGCCGCCCGGCTGCGCATCGAGGTGGCGGACACCGGCATCGGCATTTCCGAGACGGCCCGCCACCGGCTCTTCCAGCCCTTCACCCAGGCGGAAAGCTCGACCGCCCGGCGCTTCGGCGGCACCGGGCTGGGCCTGTCGATCAGCCGGCGGCTGGTCTCTCTGATGGGGGGGGAGATCGGGGTGGACAGCGCGCCGGGGGCGGGCTCCACCTTCTGGGTGGACCTGACGCTGACCGTCGCGGCGGACCCCGCACCGTCCGAAAGCCCGCCGCCGCCCGCGCCCTGCGCTCCCGTACATCCGGAGTGCTCCGTCGCCGAGGCGGAGGCTCGCGGGCGGCTGATCCTGGTTGCGGAGGACAACGCCATCAACCGGAAGGTGCTGCAAATGCAGCTTTCCTCCCTGGGCCACACGGCGGAGATGACCAACGGCGGGGCGGAGGCCCTGGCCGCGCTGGAACGGCGGCGCTACGCCCTGCTGCTGACCGACGTCCAGATGCCGGAGCTGGACGGGTTCGAGCTGACCCGCCGCATCCGCTCGGCGGAGCGCGCGACCGGCGCCCATCTGCCGATCGTCGCGCTGACCGCCAACGCCGCCCCGGCGGACATCGAAAGCTACCGCGCGGCGGGTATGGACGAGGCGTTGAGCAAGCCTCTGGATCTGGCGAAGCTCGGCGCCGCGCTGGCCCGCTTCCTGCCGCCCGCGGACTTGCCCCCGCCGGTGTCCGATGCTGCTCCCGTCGATCTCGACGTGCTGCGCCGTCTCTGCGGCGATGACCGGGCGCTGATGGACGAGCTGCTGAACGACTTCGCCGGCATCGGGCGCCACCTCGCGGACGAGATCGCCGCCGCCGCCGCCGCGCGGGACGGGGCGGCGGTCCGCGCCGGCGCCCACAATCTGAAGGGCTGTTCCCGCAACGCCGGGGCGAAGCCGCTCGGCAACGCGGCGCAGGCGCTGGAGCAGGCCGTGACGGCGGGCGCCTCCTGGGACCGGGTGGCGGCGCTGGCCGCGGCGGTGGAACAGGCGATGCGGGAGGTGGAGCACGCCATCGGCACGCGGTCGACGCCCTGAACGCCCTTTGCCCATTCGAAGAGGCGTCCGATTGGGGTATCGTCCCCGCGTCCCGTCACGCCGCGAGAAGCGCATGAACCGCCGCCAGTTCACCAGCCTGCTGCTCTCCCTGCCGGTGCTTCCCTACGCGGCGCCCAACCTTGCGTCGCCCGCTGCCGCGCAGGAGAAGGTCCCCGCCCTGGGGGAGGAGCTGACCCCCTTCGGCGCGGTGCGCGGCCCCAGCCGGACGCGGGCCATCCCGGCCTGGAAGGGAGGGCTGACCCGCATCCCCAGCGGCTGGAAGCCGGGAAGCCATGTGCCCGACGCCTATGACGAGGACGGGCGCTGGTTCACCGTGAGGCCCGAGGAACTGGACCGCTACAGGGTCCGGCTGTCCGCCGGCCTCCAGGAAATGCTGCGCAGGCATCCGTCCTTCGAAATCCCGGTCTTTCCCAGCCGCCGCAGCGCCGCCGCCCCCCAGCACGTCTACGACGAGTCGCTGGAGAACGCCAAGCGCGCCAAGCTGGGCGAGAACGGACTGGCGCTGAGCGGGGCGCGGGTGGGCGTGCCCTTCCCCATCCCGGCCAACGGCGTGCAAGCGATGTGGAACCACATCCTGCGCTGGCGCGGTCCGTCCTTCAGCCGCACCGGCGCCACGGTGTTTCCGGACTTCGGCGGCGTTTACGCGGCAGCGGTCTACCGCGAGGACTGGCAGTCCAGCTACGCCGCCGGAATCGACGGCGGACGCCCCTTCCACTACCGCCGCACCACCCTGATGCCCAAGGAGGAGGCCGGGACCACCCTTCTGCTGCATGGAACGCTGAACCCCATCCAGACCGGCTTCGCCGCCTGGTACCGTCCGGGGGAAACCGGCAAGCCCGTCCGCGCGCCCGATTTCGTCTACGACACGCCGGACCCGGCGAGCGGCGGCTTCCGCACCGCCGACATGCTGGACATGTTCAGCGGCCCGCTGGACCGTTTCGACTTCGCGCTGGTGACCCGGCGGGAGATGTACGTGCCCTACAACGCCGGCCGGATGAACATGTCCGGTCTGGAGCCGACCGACTTCCTGTGGCTGAGCCACCCCAACCCGCAGTTCCTGCGCTACGAGATGCACCGGGTCTGGGTGGTGGAGGCGCGGCTCAAGCCCGGCTTCCGCCACGCCCTGCCGGAGCGCACCTATTACCTGGATGAGGATTCCTGGCAGATCGTCATGGCCGACCATTACGACGCCAAGGGTGATCTGGTCCGCTATGCGGAGGCGCACGGGGTCGCCTACCCCCAGGTGCCCGCCTTCGTCCCGGCGCTGGAGGTCACCTACGACTTCACCCGCGACCGCTATGTGGTGAACGGCCTCGACAACCAACTCGGCCCGCCGGATTTCACCAAGCCCTTGCGGCCCGAGGACTTCGCCCCCGACACGCTGGAGCGCAAGCGGCGGCGCTGGTAAGGCCCGTTGGTCTGGATCATACCGTCGGCACCTGAAGGCGCCGCCGGCATGCCCCTCTCGATCAATGCTAACGCATTGATCTGCCGGGTTTCACGGTTGGAAAATGATGGAAGTGATCATTTTCCAACCGTATCAGTGCCGGACCGGACCGGCCACCCACTGGCTGACGATGGTTTCCGCCTGGAAGGGCGGGGTTTCCGGATGGTGGTAGCGGAAGACGGTCACCGCCGCTTCCAGCGCGTAGCGCTCCGGCTGGCCGCAGCCGCACAGGCCGGCGTAGCAGCGCTGGACCGCATCCCGGCAACTCAGGCTGACCGTCGGGTAGGGATCGATCGTCAGCCAGCGCATGTCCTTCATCGACGCTCCCCGCCCGCATCGGAGTTGCCGTCCGCGGCGCCGTCGTCGAGCGGAATGCCGTAGATTTCCAGCCGGTGGCCGACGATTCGGTAGCCCAGCTCCCGCGCGATGCGCTCCTTCAGCGCCTCCAGCTCCGGGCTGGCGAATTCGATGATCCGCCCGCTGCGCGTGTCGATCAGGTGATGGTGATGGTCGGTGGACGCCTCTTCATAGCGGGCGCGCCCGTCGCCCAGATCCACCTTCTCGATCACCTGCGCGTCTTCCAGAAGGCGCATGGTGCGGTAGACCGTGGCGATGGAGATGCGCGGGTCGATCAGAACGGCGCGGCGATGGACCTCCTCCACGTCGGGATGGTCCTCCGACTCCGACAGGACCTGGGAGATGACCCGGCGCTGGCCGGTCATCTTCAGCCCCTTTTCCAGGCATAAGGATTCGAGCCGCGACGTCATTGCTCCACCACCTTTGCCATCCGTTCCGGCGCCGATTCCCGCCATCCGGGGCGCCATGCTGCTGCGCTCGCCATAATACTGAAATTCATTCGCAATCACATACCCCGTTTTCTTGTCCGGAAATACGCGCGGCAAATGGCCGCAACCACCCGAATGCTCCCATGGGTGGTACGCCGAAAGGAATGCGCCGACCGTCAAACTTGCCCCGCGTCGATTGTCGGCGGATGATCCGCTCTGCAACGAGAAAACCGGGACAAGGGGGAACAAGGATGAATCGAACCGGACGGACCGCGGGTGCCGCACTTCTCGCCGCCTGCGCCGCTTTCGCGGCCACGCCCTTCGCCGCGGCGCAGGCCCCCGGCCAGCCGCAGGCCCAGGCCGCCATGAAGGACGCCGAAGGCAAGCCGCTGGGCACCGTCACGCTGACCCAGTTTCCGCAGGGCCTGCTGATCCACGCCGAACTGGACGGGCTGAAGCCCGGCTGGCACGCCGTCCACATCCACGAAAACGGCGCCTGCGCGCCGAACTTCGCGGCGGCGGGCGGCCATTTCAATCCCGGCGGCGGCAAGCACGGGGTGGACGCCGCGCCGATGCACGCCGGCGACCTGCCGAACTTCCGGGTGGACGCCGGCGGGAAGGGCGGGTTCGAGTTCCTGTCCCACGCGGTCACGTTGGGCGACGGCCCGACCAGCCTGTTCAAGCCCGGCGGCACCTCCGTCGTGGTCCACGCACAGCCGGACGACTACACCAGCCAACCGGCGGGCGCCTCGGGCGACCGTGTGGCCTGCGGCGTGATCGGCAAGCCGTAAGGCGACGCCCCCTCCCCTGGCCGCACCGGCGCGGCCAGGGGAGGAGCATTTCCTGTCCGATGAACACCCAAGGCCCTTGTTTGCTTGCCAAAAGCCGCCTCACCGCCTATGTGTGGGCGGTCGATTTTGCTTTGGGGCTGCCGGCTCCTCGTTGTCCCGGTACCGGCGCGGAATGCGCCTTCCCACGGTGAATTGATGGCTCCGCGCACTCCCGCGGCGGAGCGCCACATGCCACGCCGCGCACCCGGTACCGTCCGGGCACGGCCCAGGTGCAGCCTCTGTTCACGTGACCAGGACCCTCCCCGTATGACCGAATTCAGTGGCCTCGGCCTGATCGAGCCCCTTCTGCGCGCCGTCGCGGAAGAGGGTTACCAGACCGCCACGCCGATCCAGGCCGGCGCCATCCCCGTTCTTCTGGAAGGCCGCGACGTGCTCGGCCTCGCCCAGACCGGCACCGGCAAGACCGCCGCCTTCACCCTGCCGATCCTCCAGCGGCTGTTCCAGAACAAGAAGCGCATGCAGGCCAAGGCGCCGCGCGCGCTGATCCTGACGCCGACGCGCGAACTGGCGCTCCAGATCGGCGAGAGCTTCCGCACCTATGGCCGGCACCTGCCGATCCGCCGCACGGTGATCCACGGCGGCGTCGGGCAGAGCCCGCAGGTGGCAGCGCTCACCCGCGGCACCGACGTGCTGGTGGCGACGCCGGGCCGCCTGCTGGACCTGATGGCCCAGAAGCAGTGCGTGCTCGATCAGGTCGAGATCTTCGTGCTGGACGAGGCCGACCGCATGCTCGACATGGGCTTCATCCGCGACGTGCGGAAGGTGGTCGCGGTCCTGCCGAAGCAGCGCCAGACCCTGCTCTTCTCCGCCACCATGCCGGAAGGCGTGGTCGAACTGGCGCACAGCATCCTGACCGACGCCGAGCGGATCGAGGTGGCGCCCCAGTCCACCACGGTGGAGCGCATCGCCCAGCGCGTGCTGTTCGTGGACCGTGCCGACAAGCGCCGCCTGCTGGCCGACCTGCTCCAAGACGACGCCATGGGGCGGACCATCGTCTTCGCCCGCACCAAGCACGGCGCCGACCGCATCGCCGACCATCTGAAGAAGGCCGGCGTCCCGGCGGACGCGATCCACGGCGACAAGTCGCAGTCGGCCCGCGTGCGCGCCCTGGAGTCCTTCCGCAGCGGCGACCTGAAGGCGCTGGTGGCGACCGACATCGCGGCGCGCGGCATCGACATCGACGGCATCACGCACGTCATCAACTTCGACCTGCCGAACGAGCCGGAAAGCTACGTCCACCGCATCGGCCGCACCGCCCGCGCCGGCACCGACGGCAGCGCGGTGTCCTTCTGCGACGCGGAGGAGGTGGCCTATCTGAAGGCCATCGAGAAGACCATCCGCCAGCCGGTCCCGGCGGACCACGACCATCCCTATCACGCGGCGGTGGTCGCGGCGATCCACGCCTCCTCCGCCAAGCCGCCCAAGCCGGCGCCCAAGCAGCCCCGTCCGGGCCGCGGACAGCAGCCGGGCGGCAACAAGCCGCAGGGGCAGAAGGTTCAGGGCCAGAAGGCTCAAAGCCAGAAGGCCCAGGGCCAGAAGCCGCAGAACCAGCAGGGCGCGCGGGTTGCCGGCGCCACCGGCGACCAGCCGCTGAAGGCCAAGGCGTCCGTCAACCAGCAGAACCGCCACAACCGCCGCCCCGCCCCGCATGGCGGCGGCGCGCACGGTGGCGGGCGGAACGCGGCGTAAGGGACGCTTGCCCCCTCCCTAACCCTCCCCCGCCTTTGGCGAGGGAGGGGACTTTGCAAACCGCCCCTCTCCCGCGAAGCGGGGGAGGAAGGGGGGCACCCCTCACCGCGCGAAGATCTGCCCCATGTCCTGGAAGCTCTTGAACTCCAGGGCGTTCCCGCTCGGGTCCAGGAAGAACATGGTGGCCTGTTCGCCCACCTGACCCTTGAAACGGATTTGCGGCTCGATCAGGAATTTGATTCCCTCGGCCTTCAGCTTGTCGGCCAGCGCGTGCCAGTCGTCCCAAGTCAGGATCACGCCGAAATGGCTGGCGGGCACCTCCTCGCCGTCCACCGGGTTGGTGGCGCGGCTGCCGGCCTCCTCCGTCACATGGGCGACCACCTGATGGCCGTAGAGGTCGAAGTCGATCCAGCGGTCGGATTCCCGCCCCACCCCGCAGCCCAGCACGCCGGCGTAGAAGGCCCGCGCCTCCTCCTTGTCGCGGACGGGGAAGGCGAGGTGGAAGGGCGGAACGGGTTTGCTGTCGGTTGCGCTCATGCTCATCGGGGTCTTCCCCCCTCCCTGTTGCTTCTTACCTGACCAGTTTAATCAGGCAAACGCCGTCCTGTCTCGGGGTCGAACAGGTGCAAAGCCTCCGGCGGCGCACCGACGTGCAGGGTTTCGCCCTCGCGGCAGGACGGCAGGCCGGCGGTGCGGACCACCAGCCCCTCCCCGTCCGGCAGGCGGCCATAGACCACCGTGTCGGCGCCCAGCGCCTCCACCAGATCGACCATGATGGTCAGAACACCGCCAGGAGTGGCGGCCAAATGCTCGGGCCGCAAGCCCAGCTTGACCGGCCGCCCGGCCATGTCGGGCCGCGGGCGCGGCAGAAGGAAGGCGGTCCCGCCGGGCAGAGCCACCCCCTGCCCGCTGCCGTCGAAGCGCGCGTCCAGCACGTTCATCGGCGGCGACCCGATGAAGCCCGCCACGAACAGGCTGGCCGGGCGCTGGTAGACCTCCAGCGGCGTGCCGATCTGCTCCGCCACCCCGTGATTCATCACCAGGATGCGGTCGGCGAGCGTCATCGCCTCCACCTGATCGTGCGTCACGTAGAGGCTGGTGATGCCCAGCCGGTCCTGAAGGCGCTTGATCTCCACCCGCATCTGGGTGCGCAGCTTGGCGTCCAGGTTGGACAGCGGCTCGTCGAACAGGAAGGCGGCGGGCTCGCGCACGATGGCGCGGCCCATGGCGACGCGCTGGCGCTGCCCGCCGGAAAGCTGGCTGGGGCGGCGCTCCAGGAAGCGGTTCAGCTCCAGGATCTCCGCGGCCTTCGCCACGCGCGCCCGGATCTCGTCCTTGGGCAGCCCGCGGATCTTCAGCCCGTAGGCCATGTTGTCGAACACGCTCATGTGCGGGTAGAGCGCGTAGTTTTGGAACACCATGGCGATGTCGCGGTCCTTGGGCTCCAGCCCGTTGACCACCCGCCCGCCGATGGCGATCTCGCCGCCGGTGATGCTCTCCAGCCCCGCGACCATGCGCAGCAGCGTGGACTTGCCGCAGCCCGAGGGGCCGAGCAGCACGAGGAACTCCCCGTCCGCGACCGCGATGTCGATGCCCTTGATGGCCTCGACGGAGCCGTAGGACTTGCGGACCCGATTCAGATCGACCGTTGCCATGCGTCTTACTTCTCGCTGTCCACGAGGCCCTTGACGAACCAGCGCTGCATCAGCACGACCACCGCCACCGGCGGCAGCATGGCCAGCACCGTCGTCGCCATGATCAGGTTCCAATCGGTCGCGGCCTCGCCGTTGCCGATCATCTTGGTGATGCCGATGACCACCGTTTCCATGTCCGCGCTGTTGGTGACCAGCAGCGGCCACAGATACTGATTCCAGCCGTAGATGAAGAGGATCACGAACAGCGCCGCGATGTTGGTACGCGACAGGGGCAGCACCACGTCCACGAAGAAGCGCAGCGCCCCCGCCCCGTCGATCTTCGCGGCCTCCACCAGCTCGTCCGGGATGGTCAGGAAGAATTGCCGGAACAGCAGGGTCGCCGTGGCCGACGCGATCAGCGGGATGGTCAGCCCGGCATAGCTGTCGATCAGGCCGAGATTCGCGACGACCTCGTAGGTCGGGATGATGCGCACCTCGACCGGCAGCATCAGCGTGATGAAGATCATCCAGAAGAAGACCATGCGCAGCGGGAAGCGGAAGAAGGCCACCGCGTAGGCCGAGACGATCGAAATGGCGATCTTGCCCAGCGCGATGACCAGCGCCATGACGAGGCTGTTCCACATCATGATGCGCACGGGCGTGTGCATGACGCGGTTGCCCTGCGACTCGCTCCAGGCGGAGGCGTAGTTGTTCAGCATCTCCCCGCCCGGCGTCAGCGGCAGGTTGCCGCGCCCGATGGTGGCGGCGTCCCAGGTGGAACCGATGACCGTCACATAGATCGGAAAGGCGAAGACCAGCACGCCCAGCATCAGGATGGTGTGCGGGACCAGATCCGTCAGGCGGCCGCCGGAGCGTGGGATGGCGCGGTCCGGGTTCATGCGTAATGCACCTTGCGCTCGATGAAGCGGAACTGGATGGCGGTCAGCGCGATGACGATGACCATCAGGATCACCGACTGCGCCGAGGAACCGCCCAGGTCGTGGTTGACCACGCCGTCCTGATAGACGCGGAAGATCAGCGTTTCCGTGGCCTTGCCCGGCCCGCCGTGGGTCAGGGCGTGGATCGTGCCGAAGGTCTCGAAGAAGGCGTAGACGACGTTCACCACCAGCAGGAAGAAGGTCGTCGGCGACAGCAGCGGGAAGGTGATCGTCCAGAAGCGTCGCACCGCCCCCGCCCCGTCGATGCTCGCCGCCTCCAGCACGGAGCGCGGGATGGCCTGGAGCCCGGCCAGGAAGAAGATGAAGTTGTAGGAAACCTGCTTCCAGCTCGCCGCCAGGATGACCATGGTCAGCGCCTGCCCGTCGTTCAGCCGGTAATCCCAGGCGTAGCCGAGATCGTTCAGCGCGCGGCCCAGGATGCCGATCTCAGGGTTGAAGATGAACATCCACAGCACCGCCGCCACCGCGGGCGCCAGCGCGTAGGGCCAGATCAGCAGCGTCTTGTAGGCCGAGGCCGCCCTGATCCTCGAATCGGCCAGCACCGCCAGCCCCAGCGCGGAGACGAGCGACAGGACGGTCACCGACGCGCTGAAGACGATGGTGATCCTCACCGAGTTCAGATAGTTCGGATCGCTCAGCACCGCCTCGAAATTCTCGAACCAGACGAACTGGCTGCGCAGGCCGAAGGCGTCCTGGAGATGCACTGACTGCCAGAGCGCCTGCGCCGCCGGCCAGATGAAGAAGATGAGCGTCACCGCCACCTGCGGCGCCAGCAGCAGGTAGGGCAACGCCCTGTTGTCGAAAATCACGCGACGTTGCATGGAAGCCTTCGGTTGTCTCCGCCTTTCAGCCCTCTCCCCTCTGGCGAGAGGGGATCGCGCCTAATTCTTGTTGGCGCGTTCGAAGTTGCGCAGAACCGTGTCCCCGCGCTTCACCGCGTTGTCCAGCGCCTGTTGGGCGGTCTGCTGGCCCTGGAACGCCTTCTCCATCTCCTCCTGGATGATGTTGCGGATTTCCGGCAGGTTGCCCAGCCGCAGGCCCATTGTGTTTTCCGTGGTCGCCGTGCGGGTAAGCTGCTCCGCCGGCACCTCGGCGCCGGGGTTCTTGTCGTAGAAGCCTTCCTTCTTCGCCAGTTCGAAGCCCTGGAGCGTCACCGGGACGTAGCCGGTGTCCATGTGCCACTTGGCGTCCACCTCCGGACGGGCGAGGTAACGGAACAAGGCGGCGACGGCCTTGTACTCGTCGGCGGTGCGCTTGGGCGAGGTCATGACCCAGAAGGCGGCGCCGCCGATGATCGAGTTCTTCGGCGACGGGATGGCGTCCGGCCAGTAGGGCAGCGGCGCCGCGCCCCAGTTGAACTTCGCCTCCTTCAGGATGCGCCCGCGCAGGCCGGAAGACGCCTGGATCATCGCGCATTCACCCGACGGAAAGAGCGAGTCCGCGGCGTTGTCGCGCCCGCCGTAGCGCAGCGCCCCTTCCTTCTGAAGGTCGATCAGGGTCTGGAGATGCTTCACGAAGAACGGGTCGTTGATCTTCAGCGTGGCGTTCAGCCCGCCGAAGCCGTTGGCCTCCGACGCGAAGGGCTTGTCGTGCAGGGAGCCGACCTGCTCGAACTGCGTCCAGGTCGGCCAGGAGAAGGTCATCGGGCAGGAAACGCCGGCGGCCTTCAGCTTGCGCGCCGCATCCACCACCTCCGGCCAGGTCGCCGGGGCCTTGTCGGGGTCCAGCCCGGCCTTCCGGAAGGCGTCCTTGTTGTAGAAGGTGATGGTGGTGGAGCTGTTGAACGGCAGCGCCATCATCTTGCCGTCCTTGGAGCTGTAATAGCCCCGGACCGCCGGAATGTAGGCCGCGGCGTCGAAGCCCGAACCCGTCTCGCTCATCAGTTGGTGCACCGGCTTGATGGCCGGGCCGGCGGACAGCATGGTGGCGGTGCCGACCTCGAACATCTGCACGACGTGCGGAGCGTTGCCGGCGCGGAAGGCGGCGATGGCCGCCTGCATGGTTTCCGGATAGTTGCCCTTGAAGGTCGGGTTGACCTGGACCTTGTCCTGGCTGTCGTTGAAGCCCTTCACCACCTGCTCGAGCTGGCCGCCGAGCGGCTGGGGCAGACCATGCCAGAATTCGATGACGGTCTTCTGCTGGGCATGGGCGGCGCCGGTGAAGCCGGCGGCGAGCGCGAAGGCGGCCGTCGAGACGGCAAGATTGCGGCGGGTCAGCATGACGGTCTCTCCCTGAACCAATCGATTGCGTGATGTGCTGACATGCAGGGCGCGGGTTGCGGTCCCGCGACGATCTTTTGAAGATTTGATGACTTGTCCGCCGCACGGAGGCATGGGCGCATCGCCGCCTTCCTATTTCGGGGCAAGCGCCCAGACCTCGGAGTCGTCCCGGCACAAGGACCCGGCCAATGGCGACAGGCTGTCGCCCATCAGCCCCGAGGAGCGCAGCAGGCAGTGGGAACGGCTCGGCGCCGAGAGATAGAGCCCCGCCGTCGGGGCCGCAACCGGAGGCGCCGGATAAAGCGCGGCGGGCGGCGGGCAGTAATAGGGCTGTGGACCGGGGTTGTAGCCGGGCACCAGCCGGTCCAGGCCGGGCCGGGGTCCGAAGACGCAGCCCCGCGCGTCCCACTCCAGGCTCGTCGTCTGCGCGGCGGCGGGCAGGGCCGCGGCGGCGGCCATCGTCATCCCCGCCAGACAGCCGGCCAGCCGGCGCCCTGCATTGCGGACCATGCTCCCTCCGATCCCGGGCCGTACCGACGGCGCCCCCGGATCACGACGCCGGGGGCGATGCGGGGGCCGGGGGGCGCTGCGGGCCTCGAACGGCCCCGGCCCTGGAGGGAATTATGCGCGCTCCGGCGGCGCCCGGTGCGGCGCCGATGGACGGGTCCCCAAGCGCAAGCGTGGATGCCGCGCTCTGTTCGGTCGGCGGGCAGGAACCTTCCGCTTACTCCGGCGGGCGCCCCGTCACGCCGCGCTGCTTTGCTCGACCGGCTGCGCCTCGGCGCTTTCCATGGACAGCGGGACGTCCACCGCGAAGACGGAGCCCTTTCCAGGCACCGAGCGCAGCGAGACCGGCACCCCCAGCAACGCCGCCAGACGCCGCACGATGGAAAGGCCAAGCCCCAGCCCGTGCCGGCGGTCGCGGTTCGGACTGCCGATCTGGTGGAAGTCGTCGAAGATCGCCGGCTGGTCGGCGGGGGCGATGCCGATGCCGGTGTCCCACACTTCGATCCGCAGCGCCCCGCCGCGCCGCCGGGCGGCCAGCAGCACCCCACCCGACTCGGTGAAGCGCAGGGCGTTGGAGATGATCGGACGCAGAAGCTGCTCCAGCAGAACCGGGTCGGTGATCACCTTCGCGTCGGCGGGGCGGACATTGAAGCGCAGGGCCTTGGCGTCGGCCTCCGGCGCGAATTCGTTGAGCAGACGGTCCAGCGTCTCGTCGATGGGGAATATCTGCACCTGCGCCCGGACCAGCCCGGCCTCCAGCTTCGACACGTCCAGCAGGGCGCGCAGAAGCGTCTCCGCCGCGTCGATCGACATCTCCAGCTTCTCGCCCAGGTCCCGCGAGCCCGGATCGGTCAGGCGGCCCATCAGCAGATGGTGGAACAGGTGCATGGCCTGGAAGGGCTGGCGCAGGTCGTGACTGGCGGCGGACAGGAAGCGCCCGATGGCGGTGCGCCCCTTCTCGGCCTCCAGCCGGACCCGTTCGGTCTCGGCACGGGCGGCGGCCAGCGCGGCGGCGTCCGTGTCGGCGATGGCGGCGACCGCGGTGACCGCCCCGTCCGCGTCGCGCACCGGGCTCAGCACCACCTCGCCCCTGGGCAGCAGCCCGAAGGCCGACACCGGCGCCCCGGTGAGGACGGCGCGGCGGACCTGCGCTTCCACCTGGGAAACGATGACCGCCGGAATGCCCAGTTCGGCCAACCCCTTGCCCTCCACCTCCTCCGGCAGGCAGCCGAAGGCCGCAGCGAAGGCTTGGTTGACCACGAGAATCCGCGCGTCCAGCCCAAGAAGAGCATGAGCTGCGCCGTTGGCGGAGACCAGAGCCTCAAGCCAGATCGCACGTTCCGTCATATGACTTTCGGCTGGTTTCCTGCTGTGATACTCGACCACGACTTCACCGCACGGGCTATGATTGCACTATACTTATCTTGCGACTTGACCATCGGAGTCAAACGTCACATGCAAACCTCACTTGAGACGAATTTCGTTTGAATATGAAAGAGAACCGTTCCATTGGCCCCGGCGGGCCGCGCGGTCTATAAGTCTGGTATGTTCTTCCGCCGCAAACCCAGCCCCAAAGCCCAAGCCCCCCGCCCGAAGGCCCCACGCGCGCTGGCGGTCGCCGGCCTGCCCGTGCCGCTGGAACTGCGGGAAAGCGCCCGCGCCCGCCGGATGACCCTGCGGGTGGACGCCGGGCGCGGGCTGATCCAGGTGGTGATCCCGGTGGGCGTTCCGGAGGCGGAGGCGTTGCGCTTCGTCGGGCGGCACGACGGCTGGGTCCGGGAGCGGCTGGCCGCCCTGCCGCCGCAGCTTCCCTTCGCCGACGGGGCGATGGTGCCCTATCTGGGAATCGACCATGTCATCCGGCACACCCCCGACCTGCGCGGAGCGACTCGGCGGGAGGATGGCGCCATCCTGGTCGGCGGCCGGGCGGAGCATGTCGCCCGCCGGGTGCGCGACTTCCTGATTGCGGAGGCGCGGCGCGAACTGTCCGAGCGGTCGCGGGCCAAGGCGGCGCAGATCGGCGCGCGGGTCGCCGCCGTCACCGTGCGCGACACGAAAAGCCGGTGGGGAAGCTGCTCCGCCACCGGGCGGCTCTCCTTCTCCTGGCGGCTGATCCTGACGCCGGAGCCGGTGCTGGATTACGTGGTGGGGCACGAGATCGCGCATCTGCGCGAGATGAACCACTCCCCGCGCTTCTGGGCGCTGTGCGCGCAACTGACCGGCGATGTGCGGACCCCGCGCCTCTGGCTGAAGGCCAACGGCGCGCGGCTGCTGCGCTATGGCGAGGGAGCGGAAATGGTTTCACCCGAAAATGACGGTCATGCCGAAACTCCGTGACGGGGTTGCGCTTGCGCTCTGGTAGAGTGCGCCTCCCCAACCGTGCCGCCCTGCCCGAATCCCTCCATGCCCCGCCCCGATTCCCTGACCGTCCGCGTGCTGCTGACGGCGCTCGTCGCCTTCGGCCCGCTGTCCACCGACCTCTATCTGCCCTCACTGCCCACGCTGGTCACGGTGTTCGGCACGGACGTGGCGACGGTGCAACTCACCCTGTCGGTCTTCCTGGCCGGCTTCGCCGTGTCGCAACTCGTTTACGGGCCGGTGTCCGACCGGTTCGGGCGGCGGCCCGCCCTGCTGGGAGGCATCGCCATCTTTCTGGTGGCGAGCGCCGCCTGCGCGCTGACCGACGACATCGGAACGCTGATCGTCGCCCGCTTCTTCCAGGCGCTGGGCGCCTGCTGCGGCCCGGTGGTGGCGCGGGCGGTGGTGCGCGACGTCTTCGGGCGCGACCGGGCGGCAACCGTTCTGGCCTATATGGCGATGGCGATGACGCTGGCGCCCGCCGCCGGCCCCATCCTGGGCGGCGTCATGACGGAGTGGTTCGGCTGGCGGAGCAATTTCCTGCTGCTGACCGGCTTCGCCGCGCTGATCCTGGCCGCCACCTGGGCCCTGTTGGGGGAAACCAACGCCAACCGGGACGAGACGGCGCTCCAGCCGGGACGGCTGTTCGCCAACTACGCGCTGCTGCTGCGCGACCGGTCCTTCGTCGGCCAGATGCTGACGATCGCCTGCGCCTACAGCGGCATCTTCGCCTTCATTTCCGGCTCCAGCTTCGTGCTGATCGGGCGGCTGCACCTGACGCCCGCGGCGTACGGGGCGAGCTTCGGCGCGGTGGTGCTGGGCTATGCGGTGGGGTCCTTCCTCGCCGGGCGGCTGAGCGTCCGGCTGGGCGGGCCGCGGATGATCCGCACCGGCACGGCGGTGTCGCTGGCCGGCGGGCTGCTGGGGGTGGGGCTGGCGCTGGCCGGGGTGCTGCATCTGGCGGCGGTGGTGGTTCCCGTCTTCCTCTTCATGCTGGGCGCCGGCCTGACTCTGCCCAACGCCATGGCCGGGGCGGTCGGCCCCTATCCGATGATGGCGGGACTGGCCTCCTCCCTGGTCGGCTTCGTGCAGATGACCGTGGCGGCGCTGATCGGAGTGGTGCTGGGACACATGCACGCGGACAGCCAGCTTCCCATGATGGGGGCCATCGGGCTGGTCGCGCTGGGGGCGGTGCTGGCGCACCGGCTTCTGGTCAGTCCCCGGGCTTGACGGGATCGGAGTGTTTGGCGGAGTCCGGCAACCATCGCAGGACGTAGGAGAAGATGATCGTCACGGCGAGGCACAGCGCCAGCGCCATGCCGGCCAGCACATAGAAACCGGCTCCGCAGGCGATGCCCAGCGCGCCCGCCATCCAGATGACCGCGGCGGTGGTGGCCCCGCGCACGGTGGTGCCGGCGCGGAACATCACCCCGGCGCTGATGAAGCCGATGGCCTGGGCGACACCCTGGATGACGCGGGTCGGGTCCATCTCGCCCCTGCCTCCGCCCGACCGTCCGGCCATGCCCCAGTAGAGTTCCAGCGCCACCAGAGTCGTCACCGCAGCGCTGATGGCGACCAGCGTGTGGGTGCGCAGGCCCGCCGCCTTGCCCCGGATTTCGCGGTCGAAGCCCAGCGCGGCGCCGCAAACCGCCGCTGCGGCCAACCGGGCGGCAATGTCCCAGACCGGAATGGCCGTACTCAAGTCCATGTTTTTCCTCCGTCTTTTTACCTCTGCGCAAGGCTTGCCACTTTTTTGCGACGGACCGCATTTTTCTCTTTAAAAGCCGGTCCGTTCGATCTATGTAACCGCAACTCGCAAGCGCACGTGCCGCTGGCCCGCCCCTCGTCCTTTTCGAGATGTGGTTATGCAACGACGTAACGCGTGATCCCCGACCGTCCCTTAAGCAAGGCGGCGTCTTGGAGGTTACGATGGTTCATGTTGTTGTGGGTGGGCGCCGGCTCACCCGTCTCCGACTTTTTCCGGTTCTGTCCAGTCAGGTCCTTCCCCGCAAGGCAACACGGCAGTCCAGTATGGGCGGCCTGAACGCCTGACCGTCATTTCCTTTTGACCGGTCAGCAGCGTTCGGCCGCTCCGCGCCTGCTTTTTCACAATTTGTCCGACACCTTCATCTTGCGTCCGGGAGACTGAGATGACCGAAAAGATTGCGCGCTTTTTCGAAGAGCAGCGCCCGCAGACCCCTTGCCTCGTCGTCGATCTGGACGTCGTGGAAGCGAACTACCACGACCTGGAGGAAGCGCTCCCGGACGCCAAGATCTACTACGCCGTGAAGGCCAACCCGGCGCCGGAGATCCTCGGCCTGCTGACCCGTCTGGGCTCCGCCTTCGACACCGCCAGCGTGCCGGAAATCCAGATGGTGCTGGCCGCCGGCTGCGCGCCGGAGCGCATCTCCTACGGCAACACCATTAAGAAGGAAGCGGACATCCGCCGCGCCTACGAGCTGGGCGTGCGCCTGTTCGCCTTCGACAGCGAGGCGGAGCTGGAAAAGATCGCCCGCGCCGCCCCCGGCTCCCGCGTCTTCTGCCGCATCCTGACCTCCGGCGAGGGCGCCGAGTGGCCGCTGTCCCGCAAGTTCGGCTGCGACCTCGCCATGGCGCGGGAACTGCTGCTGAAGGCCCGCGACATGAACGTCGTGCCCTACGGCGTGTCCTTCCACGTCGGCTCGCAGCAGAAGGACCTGATGCAGTGGGACCACGCCATCTTCCAGGTGGCGCAGCTCTTCCGCGAGCTTGAGGTGCTGGGCGTCGATCTGGGCATGATCAACCTGGGCGGCGGCTTCCCCACCCGCTACCGCACCGACGTGCCGGAAACCACCGCCTACGGCCAGGCCATCTTCGAGTCGCTGCGCACCCACTTCGGCAACCACCTGCCGGAAGCCATCGTGGAGCCGGGCCGCAGCATGGTCGGCAACGCCGGCGTCATCGAGAGCGAGGTCGTGCTGGTTTCCCGCAAGTCGGCCAACGACGTGAAGCGCTGGGTCTATCTGGACATCGGCAAGTTCAGCGGTCTGGCCGAGACGATGGACGAGGCCATCCAATACCCGATCCAGATCATGGGCGACGATGGCGAGGGCGAAACGGAAGCGGTCGTTCTGGCCGGTCCGACCTGCGATAGCGCCGACGTGCTGTACGAGCGCGCGGAGTACAAGCTGCCGATGGACCTGAAGGCCGGCGACCGTGTGCGCATCCACGCCACCGGCGCCTACACGACCACCTACTCGGCGGTCTGCTTCAACGGCTTCGCCCCGCTCCAGCAGATCTGCATCTGACGGAACGGCGATCCAGCCCAAGAAAAAGCCCCTCTTCCCGATGGAGGAGGGGCTTTTCTTTTGGCCATCTTTTGGCCATGTGTCCAACAGGCCATGCCCCGGATGTGAAAAGGGCCGCCCTGTCGAACAGGGGCGGCCCTTTACCTTGCGGTTTCCCGCAGCCGGGGCGACGGCATCACGCCTTCCAGAACGGCTTGCCGATCTCGCTTTCGACCTCGTTCTGGGAAATGCCGATGTCGTGCAGCATCCGGTCGTCCAGCCGAGCCAGTTCGCGGCGGGTGATGGCGCGCTGCCGCCAGAGGGCGAACGTGTCCAGAACGCTGTCCAGCACATACGCCACCGGAGCAGCCCGCTGGGTGCGGCCAGCGGGGGCCGTGTGCAGTGCGATTGCCATGGTGGTCATCCTATCTTTTTTTTGAAGCTCCCGAGGGGGCCTGCCGGAAGTGGCCACCGCGCCCTCGCTTTGTAAGAAAGAATATTGCTCATCCCGCGCAAGCCTGCCACCGCCATGTGGGTATGCGAGCCGTGAGCTTTCTCGATAGCTGCTGTAGGAATATCACCGATGCAGGAATAATGCGCTAACGCCCAGTTTTTGCGCATCACAAATTGTGCAGATCGCCAACCAACGGGGCCGGAAAGGCCGGCGCTGGACAGACGCCGCCGCACCGCCTACCTCTGGTCCCGACAGCCGGTCCGGACGTGAGTTTCCCCATGATCGACACCATCGCCTTCGACGGCGACGACACCCTGTGGCACAACGAGTCCCTCTTCTCGATGACGCAGGACCGTTTCCGCTCCCTCCTCGCCGACCATCTCCAGAACCCGGCGGCGCCGGGGGACATCGACCGGCGGCTGTTGCAGGCGGAGCGCGAGAACCTCCGCGTCTACGGCTACGGCATCAAGGGTTTCGTCCTGTCGATGATCGAAACGGCGGTGGACCTGACCGACGGGCGCATCGGCGGCCGGGACATCCAGAGCCTCATCGAGTTCGGCAAGGCGATGCTGGAACACCCGGTCGATCTGCTGGGCGGGGTGCAGGAGGTGGTGGAGGGCCTGTCCGGGCGCTACCGGCTGATGCTCATCACCAAGGGCGACCTGTTCGACCAGGAAAGCAAGATCGCCCGCTCCGGTCTGGCCGAGCGGTTCGACACCATCGAGATCGTCAGCGAGAAGGACCCGGCCACCTACCGCCGCCTGCTGGACCGGCACGGGGTGGAGCCGGCGCGCTTCGTGATGGTGGGCAATTCCGTGCGTTCGGATATCCTGCCGGTGCTGGCCGTAGGCGGTCACGCCGTGCATGTGCCCTACCCCGTCACCTGGGCGCATGAGGAGGCCGAGCCGCCCACCGAGAATTACCGCCGCATCGACAGCCTGCACGGCCTGCCGCCGCTGCTGACCGGCTGGTGAAGGGGACACCGTGATGAGCTTCGCCCTGCTGACCGACCCCGCCCGCCCCACCGTGCAGCCCGAAACCGGCGGCCCGGCCCCCGACCGCGTCCTGTCCGGCGCGCCGCTCTTCACCACCTGGAACGAGTATGAGTCGCCGGACGGCAAGCGCTTCGCCGGGGTCTGGCGCTCCACCCCCGGTTCCTGGCGGATCGTCTACGACGAGTGGGAATACTGCGAGATCCTGGAAGGCACCAGCGCCATCAGCCACGCCGACGGACGCCGCTGGACCGTCGGACCCGGCGACCGCTTCACTCTGGAGCCGGGCTTCGAAGGCGTGTGGGAGGTGGTGGAGACCACGACGAAACGCTACGTGGTGATCCTTCCCTGAGAGGGGCTGCGGTCAGCTCCGCTCCCCGAACAGGGGGATGGCGCCCAGATCGGCGCGGTTCAGCACCACGACGGCCTTGCGTCCGATCTCCACGACCAGCACGCCGAGCGCCATGACCGACAGCACCAGAACGATCCGCGCGATGTCGCGCGCCCAGGCGCGCCGCCTGCGCCGCCGGGCCGCCAGATGCGCGGCGAGCTTCTGCCGCAAGGCGCTGCTGCGGCGCCCGTAGCCCCGCGACCAGCCGCCGACCCAGCCATACGCCGCCGCCGGCGGGTCGTCGGGTGCGGCGTCCGGCGCGGGTGCGATGGGAACGGGCAACCCGGCACCACCCGCGGGCGGCGGATCGATTTCGGGCGCGGCGCTTCGGGTGGCGGTCGCGCCGGTCGGGTCGGTCGCGGTCACGGCGGTCTTCCTACGGCGGAGGAACGGCCGATTGGCCGTTATCTACGCCATTTCCATAAAAGCATAACAGTCAGCGCCGGCCAAATCACCGCCGGCCAAATCACCGTCTGCCAAACTACCGTCTGCCTCTGGGATCGCGGCTCAGGCCCTTGGCGTCCAGCTCAGCCAGATACTCGGCCCACAGACGGTCCTGGTCCTCGCCCAGTTCGTACAGCAGCTTCCAGGAGTAGATGCCGCTGTCGTGCAGGTCGTCGAACACGATGCGCAGGGCGTAATGTCCGATGGCCTCCAGGCTCATGATGCCGACGTGGCGGCGGCCCGAGACGGTCTGCTTCTGGCCGGGACCGTGGCCCTGCACCTCGGCGGAGGGGCTGTGGACGCGCAGGAACTCCGCGGGATAGGAAAAGGTTTGGCCGTTGTCGAAATCGACTTCCAGCCGCTTCTCCTCCTTCTTCAGCCGGACTTCCACCGGCCAGTGCCTCGTGCCGAAGGCGTCCGACGTGAATTGCTCGTCGGACATCAGGCCGCTCCCGGCTTCCCGTCGAGGCTGCGGGCCTCGTCGATCAGCATGATCGGAATGCCGTCGCGGATCGGATAGGCCAGCCCGGCGCGGTCGCTGATCAGTTCGGCGCGCTCCGCGTCGTAGCGCAGCGGACCCTTGGTCAGCGGGCAGACGAGGATTTCCAGAAGCTTCGGATCGACGCGCGCCTGCGTCTTGCCGTCGGCGGGCGGAACGTCGTGGGGATGGGCGCTCATGGATCGGGCCTCGCAGTCGGGGAATGCAATGTCGGTTGAAGGAAGCGGGTCAGTGACGCAGCGCGCCGCCGTCGCCCTCATGGCCGTCGAGAATGGCCATCTCCACCAGGGCGATCAAGAGCTTCGCGCGCTCCGGCAGGTCCGGCGTCTCCAGAAGGGCCTGCTTCTCGCTGGGTGAAAAGGGGCAGATCATGGCGAGGGAGGTCACCAGCCGTTCGTCCGGCGTGCCGCTGATGGACTTCCAGTCCACCGACAGCCCCTGCATCTTGAAATAGCTTTTAAGTCCGGCCAGCAGCCGCGGGCGGTCCAGCCCGCACCCGTTGCTTGCGGTCCCGCCGTCCTCCAGCGGGTCGATCAGGTCGGCGGCGAAGCGGTCCCAGTCCGCGGCGACGCGCCGGTAGCCGCGTTGGCCGTCCAGTTCCCGCATGACGGCGAAGCGGCAGACGCCGGTCAGGGTGATGAGGTAGCGGCCATCCTCCGTCTCGGCGAAGCTGGTGATCCGCCCGGCGCAGCCGATGCCGTAGACCGCCGGCTCCCGCTGGCGGCAGGCCGGATCGGTCGGCTGGATCATGCCGATCATGCGGTCGCCGGCCAGCGCGTCCTCCACCATCGCAAGGTAGCGCGGTTCGAAGATGTTCAGCGGCAGACGCCCGCGCGGCAGCAGCAGAACCCCCGCAAGCGGGAAGATCGGGATCTGCCGCGGCAGGCGGTCCGGGGAGGGATCGATGGGGTTCCGGCTCATGCGACGAATATAGAACCCCACGTCGGAACGAACAGAGATACGGCGAACAGAGTCACGGCGGGCAGAGACAAGGCGGGCAGAGTCATGACTGACCGGGCGGGTGCGCCCCGGTCCGAAGTCCGGGGCACCCGCCGGCGGTCAACGGAACAGGATCGAGGACAGGCGGCGGCGGGTCTGCACCGTCAGCGGGTCGGTCGGACCGAAGGCCTCGAAGAACTTGACGAGCTGCTTGCGGGCGGCCTCGTCGTTCCAGGCGCGGTCGCGGCGCACCAGTTCCAGAAGCTCGTCCACCGCGGCCTCGCGCTTGCCGGCGGCGAACAGCGCCAGGGCGAGGTCGAAGCGGGCCTCATGGTCGTCCGGGTTCTGGGCGACCTTCTCCGTCAGTTCCGGGATCGGGCCGGCGTTGGCGGCCTGCTCGGCCACCTCCAGCGCACTGCGCACCGCCGCGATCTCCTTGTCCTTGGCGATCTGCTCCGGCACCTTGTCCAGCATCTGCTTGGCGCGGGCCAGATCGTCGCTGACGATCAGGCAGCGGACCAGCCCGGCGTAGGCCGCGGCGTTCAGGTTCTCCGGATCGGCCTGCAGGATCTCGCCGTAGATCTCCGAGGCGGTCTGGGTGTCGCCGGCCTCCAGCGCCTCCTTGGCCTGGGCCAGCGCCTCCTCCAGGATGTCGCCCTCGCCGCCGCCGGCCGCACCGGCCAGCTTCACCAGCTTCTCCACGAAGGCCTTCACCTGCGACTCCGGCAGGGCGCCCATGAAGCCGTCCACCGGGCGCCCCTGGAAGAAGGCGTAGACCGCCGGGATCGACTGCACGCGGAGCTGCGAGGCGACCATCGGGTCCTTGTCGGTGTCGATCTTGACCAGCCGCACCTTGCCCTTCGCGGCCAGCACCGCCTTTTCCAGGATCGGGCCGAGCTGCTTGCACGGGCCGCACCAGGGCGCCCAGAAATCGACGATCACCGGGACCGCCTGCGACGCCTCGATGACGTCGGCCATGAAGGCGCGGTCGCTGCTGTCCTTGATCAGGTCGCCGGCGGCGGGGGCGGCTCCGGCGGTGGGCTTGGCGGGCGGAATGGAGAACATGGCGGCACGTATCCCTTTGCGATCTCGCGTGATAAATGAGCGCACGGGGCGCGTTAAGCAAGCGTCGGCTGCGGCTCCTCGCCGAAGGGCACGATCAGCGGCTCGTGCCCGCCGGCCCGGATGAAGCGCAGCAGGTCCGTGGCGGTGATGACCGTGGTCCGGTCGTTCAGCAGCGGATGATAGTTCAGCGGGTCGTGCGCCAGCATCTGTTCCTGCAACACCACCCGCACCCGCCGCTCCCGGTCGTTGACCAGCGCGAAGGGCGTGACGGAGCCGGGCCGCACGCCGAGATGCCGCCACAGCCGGTCGGCGGAGGCGAAGGACAGCCGCGCGGAGCCGATCACCTTGTCGAAGCGGTTCAGTTCCACCCGCGCGTCCTCCAGCGCGACCACCAGCCAGTGCTGCTCCTTCTTGTCCTTCAGGAACAGGTTCTTGCAGTGGCCGCCGGGCAGCGCGCCGCGCAGCGCCTTGCTCTCCTCCACCGTGTGCAACGGCGGGTGGCTGTGAGTCACGGTGCGGATGCCGAGCGCCGCGAGATGCTCCAGGAGCTGCTCCGGGCTCGTCGGCAGCGGCTCCTCGGCCGTGCCCTCGGGGGTGTTGCGGGTGTCCATGGAGCCATCTTTAACGGCGCGGGGAAAATTCGTCCAGGCGCCGGAAAAAAAGTGAAACATGACGCTTGCATTGCGCCGGTCGATGAGTATAGTCCGCCGCACGCCGCCGGACGGCACCGACACACGGTCCGAACGGCAGCGAAACGGAGCGCGGGCGTAGCTCAGGGGTAGAGCACAACCTTGCCAAGGTTGGGGTCGAGGGTTCGAATCCCTTCGCCCGCTCCATTTTCCCGAAGGAGGCGGTGGTTCTCCCAAGGGAGACAGGACCGTGGATTGAAAGGCTGGGCCTCCGGGCGCCGGCCTTTTTCGTTTTTCCCCTGGCCTTTCCATTCCCCGACCGCTCCGCCCACTCCGCAGGCGTCCCAGCTCCGCGCCCACCGCCCATTCCAAACCTTGATTCCCCCAATCCCGGAATCGCGCGTTCAAAAAGAGCGCCATCCGCCAAGCAACGCAATCCAAGCGGTTGACGATCACGAACATCATTCCATCGTATGTCATTCCATCCGCGCATATCCCATATGAACACGAGAATAAATTTACTTAAAGACAACCAACTTGCGCATTTCTCCCGAAGCGACTATGCTTCAAACACGAAACATAAATAGCTTCAATACCGTTTGGGTTGCATGCTCCATGGATGGTCTGGCCGCACCGGACAGGTTACGCCTGTGATTTTTCCGGATGGGAATTTCCTGTCCGGCCGGCGTCCGTCGCTCCGGCACCGCTTGTCCTCCCCCGCCTGACCGTCATCGGCTCCGCTGCCGTCGCACACCGACCGGCGGTGCCGCTGGTCGCGCTTCCAAGCCCCGCTTCGTACAGCCCAGACGACACGCTCAGTCCACACGGCAAGAGGTCCTTCCCATGGCTATGCAACGCTACATCACCAACTTTCGCCGCCTGACCCCGGACACGCTCGAAAAATGGCGCGGCGTGCCCAGCAGCGTCGCGTCCGACGCCCAGAACCGGTGCCAGAGCATGGATTCCCGGATCAAGCCGATGGTGCCCGGCATGCGCATCTGCGGACAGGCCCGCACGGTCGTTCCGATGCCCGGCGACAACAGCATGGTGCACCACGCGGTCAGCCTCGCGGAGCCGGGCGACATCGTGATGGTGGCCGGCGGCGGGCTGGAGGATGTGGCAATGGCCGGCGAGTGGGTCGTCCGCTGCTGCAAGCGCCGCGCGCTGGGCGGGCTGGTGGTTGACGGCACCGTCCGCGATCTCTATGAAATCCGCAGCCTGAACGTTCCGGTCTTCGCGAAGGGCGCCGTTCCGCGCGGCCCGCACAAGAATTTCGGCGGCAAGATGGACGTGCTGGCGTCGGTCGGCAACGTGCCGGTCAGCCCCGGCGACATCATCCTGGGCGACGAGGACGGCGTGGTCGTCATTCCGCTGGATCTGGCGGACGAGACGCTGGAGGCGAGCCTGAAGCTGCTGGAACGCGAGCGCCTGTGGACGTCCCAGATCGAGGCCGGAAGGACCCTGGTGGAAGTTCTCGGCGTTCCTGAACTGGAGGTCATCGAACGCGACCGCAAGCTGGAACGCGCCTGATCGGGCGAGAAATCGGGAAGCCCCGTCAACGGTGATCCTTTCATGACACTCATCTTCACGATCGTTTTGCCGATGTTCGCCCTGATCGCGCTTGGCTTCTGGGCCGCGCGGTACCGTGGATTCAGCAACGCGATGGTCCAGGGACTTTCCCGTTTTCTCGGCATCTACGCCCTTCCCGCCCTGCTGTTCTCGAACATGGCGAAGGCCGACATCCCCGATCCCATCGAATGGGGATTCCTGGCGTCCTTCTACGTCGCCGCGCTGGTGGTGTTCGCCATCGGCGCGGCCTGGATGCTGGCGCAGCGGCGGGTGAAGGAGTTCGCGCCGGTCGGGCTCGCCAGTTCCTTCTCCAACATCGCCCTTCTGGGCACCCCGATCATCATGGAAGCCTACGGCGCCGCGGTGGCCGTGCCCGTGCTCCTGCTGATCATCTTCCAGTCGCCGCTTCTGTTCACGGTGGCGACCATGCTGGCCGAATCCCAGCGCTCCGGCGGAGGCAAGCCGGTCGAGGCCGCCTGGAAGGCGATCAAAGCCACGGCCATGAGTCCGCTGGTCATGTCCGTGCTGTTCGGTCTGGTCGCCAACCTGTCCCATGTCCCGATTCCGCCGATGATCATGAAGGGGCTGGGGCTGATGGCGCAGACCGTTCTGCCCTGCGCCTGCTTCACGCTGGGCGCCACCATCGCCTTCAGCCCGATCAACGGGCGCCTGCTGCTGCCATCGGCGGTGATGGCGGTCATGAAGGTCGCCCTGCACCCGCTGCTGACCTGGGTGCTGGCGGCCAAGGTGTTCATGCTTCCACCGGACTGGATCGCGCCGGCGGTGACCGCCGCCGCCCTGCCCATCGGCGTCAACGCCTACGTGTTCGCCGAGCGGTACGAGTCGGGGCGGGAACTGGTGTCCATGTCGCTTCTGATGTCCACGCTCCTCTCCCCCATCTCGATCTCCGTCGCCTTCATGGTGGCGATGGGATAGCGGCGGCGCTCCGCCGACGGCAAGGCGGTCCCGTCACAGCGGATTCGACGGCTCCGCGACCGCCGGGCGGCCCTGCAGGCCGGCCTCCCGGCGGGAACGCATTGCTTGACGAAACCATCATTGGCACGTTCGATTCAGTTCAGGTGCGGCACATAGGACCATTGCTGCACGAAATCATCTGTAATATGTTCATCCCACGATAGCGAAAGGACTTCATGACGGCTCGATTGAGAAGTTTTATGCTCAAATGCTCATTGCAAGGATGTGCCGGGCGTTCACCGCTGCACGTTCCTTTTCGCCGCAAGGGTGGACATCGCCGACGCTCTCAAGCCGCCGCAAGCCATGCGTGTGGCATCCTTACCGCCCGGCTCTTCTGTCCGTCGCCACAATTATTCAATAATTTAAAATAAAAACTTAAAATTTCGCGATACCGACCATTCCAGTCTTGTAAAATTTTATGCTTCTTTTTCGCCATTTCTGACGTTTCGCAACTCATCCCAACCGATGTCATGCGGAACGAGTTCACGCAAACAAAGTAAAAGAAGGGCATCCAGATGATCACTCGCAGCAAGTTCTTGGCGTTCGCAGCCGGGGCCCTGGCGCTCGCCGCGGCCTCGGCCCAGGCGGCCTATCCGGAGAAGCCGATCTCCCTGGTGGTTGCTTACGATGTCGGCGGATCGACCGACGTGACCGCGCGCCTGCTGGCCCCCTTCATCGAAAAGCATCTGGGCGGCGGCGCCCGCATCGAGGTGGTGAACAAGCCGGGTGCCGGCGGCGAGATCGGCTTCGCGACCATCGCCGACGCCACGCCGGACGGCTACACCATCGGCTTCATCAACACACCGAACGTGGTGTCCATCCCGATCGAGCGTCAGGCCCGCTTCTCGGTGGACCGGCTCGACCCGCTGGTCAACATCGTGGACGACCCGGGCGTCTGGGTCGTCCCGGCGGACAGCCCCTTCAAGTCGGTGAAGGAGGTGGTCGAACAGGCCAAGGCCAACCCCAACACCGTCACCGTCGGATCGACCGGCGTGGGGTCTGACGACCAGCTCGCCATGCTGCTGGTGCAGCGCCAGGCGGCGGTGCAGTTCATCCATGTGCCGTTCTCCGGCTCCTCCGCCAATTACAAGGCGATGCTCGCCAAGAAGATCCAGATCTGCGCGACGAACCTGGGCGAGGGCCTGCGCGGCGAGGCCACCGATCCGGTCCGCGTCCTGGGCGTGATGAGCAAGGAGCGCTGGAAGGTCGCCCCCAACCTGCCGACCTTCACGGATCAGGGCTTCCCGGTCCTGATGGCGTCGCTGCGCGGCATCGCCACGCCGAAGGGCGTGCCGGCGGACATCCGTGCCAAGCTGGTGGACGCCGTGACCAAGGCCGCCACCGATCCGGAATTCGTGGCGAAGGCCAATGCCAAGGAAACCTTCCAGCCGCTGCGCGTCTTCGGGTCCGACGCCTTCGCGGCGGAACTGAAGCAGATCGACGTCGAACTGAAGGCCCTGTGGCAGGCGTCGCCCTGGCTGAAGTGATTTCGGGCTGACGCGATCCGGGCGGGCCGGCCCGTCCGGGTCCGGCCCGCCCACAAACCCTCCAGCCGGCCCTCCAGCCGGCCCTCCAGCCGGCGGCAATCCGGCCGGCAAAAAAACGGTTGGCGGCTGGACCGGTCCCGTTTCTCCTCACCATCCGGAGCCCAAGGTCCGGTCAATGGTTGAAGCAGGTGCTCCATGACTTTCCTCAATCACCTCCATATTCCCACGAAAATGGGAATCCCGGCGGCGACAGCGATTCTGGGCATGCTTGCCATCGCGTTGCTTGGCGGCTCCGCCATCACGGAACAGTCACGCCTGCTGGACACGCTGTTCAACCGCTCCTTCACGCGGGAAGCGGAAGTCCAGGCGCTGACCGACACTCTGACCGTCGCACACGCCGGCCTGTACCGGACCGTGATCCTCAGCACCGCCAACGCCTCCCCCAAGGCGGTCGAGGATGAAGCGAAGGCCCTGACCGGACAGCTTTCCAAGCTGAAGGTCCAGGCGGACAAGCTGAAGGGCCAGTCGTCCTCGACCGAAGAGGAGGGGCAGCTTTTGCAGCGCTTCGGTTCGGATACCTCCGTCTATCAGGCGAAGGTGAGCAGCTTTCTCGACCTGCTGAAGATGGGCGTCGATCCGCTCGATTTCCTTCAGGAGGTCCAGGCGGCCTACGGGCGCCTGCACGGCACCTCCCGCGATTATCTGACCTACCAGCGCCAGCAGTCGGCCAACGCCTACGCCGGCGTGAACGCATCGGTCGATGCGACCACCCGGGCCTTCATCGCCGCGGCGGTCGTGGCCCTGCTCATCACGGTAAGCGTGGCGCTGTTCATCGGCTTCCACATCGCCCGCCCGGTCGTCCGCCTGACCACGGTGATGGAACGGCTGGCGGAGGGCCGGCTGGACGACGAGGTGCCCGCCGCTGAACGCGGCGACGAGATCGGCCAGATGGCCCGCACCGTCCGCGTGTTCAAGGAAAACGCGCAGCGCGTCCAGGAACTCTCGCGCGAACAGGACGCCATGCGCACCCGCGCCACGGAGGAGCAGCGCCGGGCCATGAACCGCCTCGCCACCGACCTGGAAGCGTCGGTCAAGGCGGTGATGGGCGAGGTGGTGCGGTCCGCCAATTCCATGCGCGGCGAAGCGAACGTCGTGCTGGAGAACGCCCGCCAGACCAGCCACCACAGCGACTCCGTCGCCCATGCGGTGCAGGAGGCGACGAGCGAGGTGGAAAGCGTGGCCGCCGGGGCCGAACAACTCCGCGCCTCCATCGACGAGATCACCCGCTCCATCACCCAATCCACCCAGCTCGCCCGCGGCGCGGTGGATGAGGCCGGACGGACCGACTCGATCGTCCAGGGACTCAGCGAGGCCAGCCGGAAGATCGAGGAGGTGGTCGGCCTCATCAACAACATCGCCGGCCAGACCAACCTGCTGGCCCTGAACGCCACCATCGAGGCGGCCCGCGCCGGTGAAGCGGGCAAGGGCTTCGCCGTCGTGGCGCAGGAGGTCAAGAGTCTCGCCAACCAGACCGCCAAGGCGACCGACGAGATCGGCTCGGAAATCGCGGCGGTGCAGGCGGCGACCACGGCGGCGGTCAACGCCATCCGGGCCATCGTCAACACCATCCGGCAGGTGGACGAGTCGCTCAGCACCGTCGCCGCGGCGGTCGAGGAGCAGGATGCCGCCACCCGCGACATCAGCGAGCGCTCCCAGCGCGCCGCCTCCGACACCGCGGCCGTGCTTCAGGAAATGCGGCTGGTGCAGCAGGCGGCGGAAACCACCGGCCATTCCGCCGGCACCGTCCAGACGACGACCGAGGAATTGTCGCGCAGCTTCAACAAGCTCGACAACGAGATCGAAGCCTTCATCAACCGCATCACCGCGGCCTGACGCGACCGGAAGCCGTGGCGGACCGCCGCGGCTTCCTTCCGCGACCGCCCATGGAAAAGGCCCCTCCTCCGGTCGGGAGAGGGGCCTTTTCCATGGGCGCCTTTTCCATGGGCGGTCGCCCGGATCGGCACGATCACTTCAGCCAGGGGAATTCGCGCCAGAGGTTGCGGAAGTCGCTGTCCAGTTCCTTCAACTCCGCGGCGAAAGCCTCAGAATCGAGAATGCGCAGCGGCTGGTAGGTGTCGCGTGCCTTGCTCTGGAATTCCGGATCGTTGGCGGCTTTGGTCACGGCGTCTACCAGCTTGGCGCGGATGTCCGGCAGCAGGCCCTTCGGCGCGCCGATCCCGCGCAGCGACGCCATGGTGATGTTGTAGCCCAGTTCCTTGAAGGTCGGCACATCGGGCGCCATGGTCCAGCGCTCCGCGCTCATCACGCCCAGGATGCGGATGTTGTCGCCGCCGGCCTTGCCGCGCAGCCCTTCGCCCAGATTCTGGCCGCTGACCTGGGTGTGGCGGCCCAGCATGGAGCGGTAATTCTCGGCACTGCCCGGAAACGGCACATGGGTGAAGCGGACGTTCGTCTGCCGTTGCAGCAGCAGCATGCCCAAATGGTCGTCCGACCCCACGCCGGTCGACCCCACCGTGATGGTGTTCGGGTTGGCCTTGGCCTGGGCGACCAGATCCTCCACCGTCTTGTAGGGGCTGTCGCCGTGGACCGTCATAATGCCCGGATCGTCCACGATGTTGACCAGCGGGTCCAACCGGTCGAGCGAGAAGCGGGCGTTGCGCTCGATCGGGATAGTGACGACGTTCGGCGAGTTGATGAAACCGATGGTGTAGCCGTCCGGCGCGGCGTCGGCGATGGCCGCGAAACCGATCTCACCCCCGGCCCCGGCCCGGTTCATCACCACGATCCGGGCGCCGCCGCCCAGATGCTTTTCGATGAAGGGGGCCAGCATGCGGGCGGTCACGTCGGTCGATCCGCCGGCCCCATAGGCGACGATCATGGTGATCGGCTTGTCCGGGTAGGCCGCCTGGGCCGTGGTCGCGCCCAGCAGCAGGGCACAGGAGGTCAAAAGGGTCGAGAGTAATGTTCTGGCTTTCATGGTCGGCTCCACCAAGTGCTGCCGCAAGATCACCGCCACGGAGCGCCGCCGCGGTGACGATCACGCAATCCATGGTAACACGATTTTTCATATACTATAATATTTATAAAGCAACCTTAGTGAGAAAGCGCAAGAACTCCACTTGTATATCAATGACCATTGACGGTCGACGATGCAAAAAGAGTCCGTCCATCCGGGATGGACCGCCGAAACCGCGTAAACAGAACCAAGCGGGTCAGTTGATCGGTTCGGCACGGTTGCCGAACAGGGCGCGCAGCTTCCGCCCGATGGCCGCGACCAGCAGGCCCTGGTTGCCGCCTTCCGGCTTGGGAAACCAATCCGGCTCGTCAGCCTGGATGCGTCGGACCACGATCAGGAACGCCTCGACCACCAGCGGGTCGAAGTCCTTGCCCGCCCGTTCGGCGATCCAGCCGATGGCGTTTTCCACCCCCAACGCCTTGCGGTACCGGCGGTCGGTGATGAGGGCGTCGAACACGTCGGCCACGGCCATGATCCGCGCCGGCAGCGGAATGGCCGCCCCGCTCAGCCCTTCCACATAGCCCGACCCGTCATAGCGTTCGTGGTGGTAGCGCGCGATCTCCGCGGCGACGGACAGCAGGCTGCGCCCGCGCAGGGGCAGCGCCGCTTCGCTGAGAATGCGGTGCCCGATCACCGTGTGGCGCTGGACGGCGGCCATGTCGCTGCCCTCCAGTTCGCCCGGAATGCCCAGCGTCTCATCCGACACGCTCATCATGCCGACGTCGTGCAGCAGGGCGGCCAGCCCGACCTTCTCCGCCAGGTCCCCGTCCAGCTCGTCGGAGAAACGGCCCTGGGCGAGCAGTTCGCCGGCGATGTCGCCGACCAGCCGTTCGATGCGCTGGAGATGGCCGGAGGCGGCGTTGTCCTTGTATTCGGCCAGCGAGCCCATCGCCAGGACGGTCGCCTTCTGGGCGGTGTTCAGCTCCTCGAACAGCAGGGCGTTCTCGAAGGCGATGGAGCATTTATTGCGGAACAGCTCCAGCAATTGCCACTCGCGCGCGGTGCCGTCGTTGTTGTGGCCCTCGACGTAGATCATGCCGATGATCCCGCCATGGGCGCGCAGCCGCAGGGCGCAATAGCCCGGCTCCACGATGGTTTCGCTGCTCGGGCTCAGCCGATCCAGCACGGCGGTCACGTTGGGTTCGCCCAGGTCGGCGAGGTCCACGTCCTTCCATTTCGCGAAGCGCCCGGTGGAGGCGCGCACGCGGATGCGGCGGTCGCGCGGCAGCGTGTCGCCCTGGATGCACAGCAGGGCGTGCCGCCCGATGCCCAGCAGCCCGACCACGCGCGGCAGGATGTTGGGAAACAGCACGTCCGGGGTGCGCATCTCCATCAGGCCGGTGGTCGCCACCAGCATGCGGGCCAGCGCCTTGCGCCCGGCGGCCTGGGCCTGCAGGTTGGTGAAGGCGCGCAGCCGCGGGACGACCGCGGTGCGCAGCGCGCGCGCCGTCAGCCCGTCCTTCAGACGGTAGTCGCTGACGTCCTGGCCCTCCACCACCTCGTCCTCCGGCGCACGGTCGGGATGGGCGGTGCAGATGAGAATGCGGACGCGGCTGTTCCCCAGATCCTTGCGGATGTGGTCGATGAAGCCCAGCCCCGCCGGCGGACCGTCGTCCGCGGGGTCCAGCGCCGGCTCCAGCAGAACGACGGCGGTGCCGGGGTTCCGGTACAGCGCCTCCCGCGCTTCGGCGGCGGTCGTGGCGGTCAGCACCGACACCGGCGCGCCGTCCAGCGAGAAACCGTCGAGCGCGGTGCGCGTCAGCTCCGCCAGCGAGGGGTCGGGATCGACCACAAGAACGTTCAGGCGGGCCTTTGCGGACGGAACCGGGTTGGCCTCCGGAGGGCTGACATCGTCGTTGGACATGATCGTCTCGATGGTTGCGCTGGATAGGCGCGCTCACACGAAAAATACGCCCCATTCCAAACTCGTTCAACTTCTATTGGTCTGAATACAAATGGCTTCGGCCGTCGAAAGGCCGCTTCTTCCGCTTACGCCGCTCCGCTGTTGCCAGCGGCGGCAGATCGGCTAACCTATTGCCTACAAAGGCGGCAAACCGCCGAAAAATAAGGGAAGGATTGGAGCGATGGCTCTCAGGGCCGAACAACTCAAGGACGAGCTGACCGAAGAGGTCGTGCGGCAGGTTCGCGAGCGGCTGGGCCGTACCCGCGCCGCACCCGCGGAGCGCTTCGTACGGCAGTTCTACGACAACGTCCCGCCCGACGACATCATCCAGGCTCCGGCGGAGCAGCTCTACGGCGCCGCCCTCGCCATGTGGCAATGGGGCCAGCAGCGGGAGGCGCCGGAGCGGGCCAAGGTCCGGGTCTACAACCCACGGGTCGAGGAGCATGGCTGGCAGTCCCACCGCACGGTGGTGGAGATCGTCAACGACGACATGCCGTTCCTGGTCGACTCGGTGACGGCGGAGCTGAACCGCCAGGGTCTGACCGTCCATCTGGTCATCCACCCCGTGGTGCGGGTGAAGCGCGGCGCCGACGGCCAGCTTGCGGAGTTGTACGAACCCGCCGCGGCCCCCACCGACGCCGCGCCCGAATCCTTCATGCATGTGGAGGTCGGGGCGGTCACCGGCGCCGCCGCGCTGGACCAGGCCCGCGAAGGGCTGGAGCGTGTGCTGGCCGACGTGCGCGCCGCCGTGGCCGACTGGCGCGCCATGCGCGAGCAGGTGCGCGCCGCCATCGCGGAGGCCGACTCCGCCCGCGCCACCGTGCCGCCGGAGGAGGTGGACGAGGCCAAGGCCTTCCTCGATTGGGCCGACGACGACCATTTCACCTTCCTCGGCTACCGCGAATACCGTTTCGAGAGCGGCGCCGGCGGGGCGGAGTCCTCGCTGGGGCTGGTCGCCGGCAGCGGGCTGGGCATTCTGCGCGACGATTCGGTCACCGTCTTCGACGGGCTGCGCAACTACGCCACCCTGCCGCCGGACGTGCGCGACTTCCTGCGCAACCCGCGCGTCCTGATGGTGACCAAGGGCAACCGCCCCTCCCCCGTGCACCGCGCGGTGCCGATGGACGCCATCCTGATCAAGCGTTTCGACGCCGAGGGGCGGATCGTCGGCGAGCGGCTGGTGGCGGGCCTCTTCACCTCCGTCGCCTACAACCGCAGCCCGCGCGAGATTCCCTACCTCCGCCGCAAGGTCGCGGAGGTGATGGATCTCGCCGGCTTCGACCCGCAGGGCCATGACGGCAAGGCGCTGCTCCACATCCTGGAGACCTACCCGCGCGACGAGCTGTTCCAGATCCAGGTGCCGGAGCTGCTGGACATCGCGGTCGGCATCCTGCACCTCCAGGAACGGCAGCGGCTTGCCCTGTTCGTGCGGCGCGACCCGTTCGAGCGCTTCGCCTCCTGCCTCGTCTATGTGCCGCGCGACCGCTACGACACCACGCTGCGCCGGCGCATCCAGGCGATCCTGGAAGCCGCCTATGACGGCACCTGCACCGGCTTCACCACGCAGTTGACCGAAAGCGTGCTGGCCCGCCTGCACTTCATCGTCAGGACCGAGCCGGGCCGCGTTCCCGCCGTGGACGTCACGGATCTGGAAGCGCGGCTGGTCCAGGCGTCGCGCGGCTGGGACGACCATCTGCGCGACGCGCTGGTGGAGGCCCATGGCGAGGAGCAGGGGCGCGCCCTGTTCCGCCGCTACGCCGACGCCTTCCCCACCGCCTACCGTGAGCAGTTCAATGCGGAGGCCGCGGTCTTCGACATCGAGCGGATCGAGAAGGCGATGGCCCAGGGCACGCTGGGCATCAACCTCTACCGCCCGCTGGAGGCGGAAGGGGACGAACTGCACGTCAAGATCTACCACGAAGGCCGCCCGGTGCCGCTGTCCGACGTGCTGCCCATGCTGGAGCACATGGACCTGAAGGTGATCACCGAATCGCCCTTCGAGATCGCCGTCGCCGGCCACGCCGCCCCGGTGTGGATTCACGACTTCATCGCGCGTTCCCAGAACGGGCTGCCCATCGACTGCGCCATGGTGAAGGAGAAGTTCCAGGACGCCTTCGCCGCCGTCTGGGACGGGCGGATGGAGGATGACGGCTTCAACCGCCTCGTGCTCCGCGCCGGCCTGACCGCGCGGGAGGTGACGGTTCTGCGCGCCTACGCCAAGTATCTGCGCCAGGCCCGTATCCCCTATGGCCAGGACGTGGTGGAAAGCACGCTGGCCGGCCATCCGGCCATCGCGCGCAAGCTGACCGCGCTGTTCCACACCCGCTTCGACCCGGCCCGGCGCCCGCAGAACGATCCGGGACTCGCCGCGGAAATCGAACGCGCGCTGGACGGGGTGAGGAACCTGGACGAGGACCGCATCCTGCGGCGCTTCCTGAACCTGCTGTGCAACACGCTGCGCACCAACGCCTATCAGAACGGGCCGGACGGGCGGCCCAAGACCTACATCTCCTTCAAGATCGACAGCCGCAACATCGAGGACCTGCCCCTGCCCCGCCCGATGGTGGAGGTGTTCGTCTACAGCCCGCGGATGGAGGGCGTGCATCTGCGCGGCGGCAAGGTGGCGCGCGGCGGCATCCGCTGGTCCGACCGGCGCGAGGATTTCCGGACGGAGATCCTGGGGCTGATGAAGGCGCAGATGGTCAAGAACACCGTCATCGTGCCGGTCGGCTCCAAAGGCGGCTTCGTGGTGAAGCGCCCGCCGCCCCCGTCCGCCGGGCGCGAGGCGGCGCTGGCCGAGGGCATCGAATGCTACAAGACGCTGATGCGCGGCCTGTTGGACATCACCGACAACCTGGACGCCGAGGGAGCGGTGGTGCCGCCGCCGGAAGTGGTTCGCCATGACGGGGACGACCCTTATCTGGTGGTCGCCGCCGACAAGGGCACGGCGACCTTCTCGGACATCGCCAACGGCATCTCGGCCGACTACGGCTTCTGGCTGGACGACGCCTTCGCCTCAGGGGGGTCGGTCGGCTACGACCACAAGGAGATGGGCATCACCGCCCGCGGGGCGTGGGAGGC
>JAEYPE010000108.1 GCA_023411035.1 Pseudomonadota bacterium | reverse complement strand
CTACGCTATGGGAGGGCTTCGCCCGGCCCCGGCCCGATCCTTCATGGGCGCTTTTCCACCACGCCCCTGGACGTTACCGACTTCCCGACTTCGCCTCCTTCGCAATGGAGAATCACCTCGACATCAGAATTCGTGACAGCGCGCTTGAAGCAATCGAGAAGTTTATCAGAACCTGCCAGTATGACAGCCTCCCTACAATTGCCAAACTTAAAGCGAGCTTTTTCGAATTGATCCAAGCAGGATTGCGCGATCCGGAGGAGGGAGGTCGAATGCATCATTTCGTGGCTGAGATCAGGGATGCATAAGATCTGCTTCTTCGTGGGCCGCATCCTGGGTGTCCGCATTGTCGCGGCCTCCGAGGCCGGACCGCAAGCGATAGAACTGATCCGCTCAATGATCGACTGGGTCTTGCTGACGCCCTCCCTTTCCGGGAGCGGCGTCGATGCGCGGCTGCACGGCGCGCTGGCGGGCGTGGGATAGGCGATGGTCTGCACGCCCAAGCCGATCGCGCACAGCCAGCCGACGAAAGGCCTCCAGCCGGAGACGAACACGGACGGGTTGGCGGCCTCCGCAGCGTCGACCTGGATCTGCGCCGAGTCGGACGCCGACAGCACGTCAATGAGCTTGGTCTGCATCTCGGCCGCGGCCTTCGCCTGCGCCTGTGGGTCGGGGATGCGGCCGATCAGGTCCTGGATGATCGGCATCACGGGGGAAGAAGCTGGAGCATGGAGCCCTCCTTTCAGGCACGAGAACAGCCGCCGGGCGGCTGGTGGATGAGGCTTGGGTGCGTTACGCTGGGACAGGTCGCGAAGACGCTTTGGGCGTTAGTGGCGGGGGAGCTTCGCTCAGCATGCACACGTCGAGAACCGCCCCTTACTCCCCCACCAGGCCGAGCGCTGTCATGGCGGCATTGCGGCATGGCCTCCAGCCGCTCCCATTGTGCATCAGTCAGATCATAGCGCCCCACCCAGCACAAATAGGGAACACTCCCTCAACCCGCCACCCCTTTCTCGACGCGCCCCACAATCTGTAGGCGGCATCGTGGATGAGGCCGCTGCCTGCGGCCGGCTGGCGTTCGTAGAGCGCCTGCTCCAGGGCGTCCGGCACGAAGCTGGCGTGGGCGGTGCGCGACTCCCGCCAGCCCAAGATGCGGCGGACAAACGTGTCGATAACGAAGGCCACGTAGGCCCCCCCCCCGCCAAGTCGCGCCCTACGTAAAATCAGCCACCCACAGGGCATTCGGGCGTGCCGCCTGGAACTGGCGGTTTACCCGGTCAGTCGGACATGGCAACGCGCGATCACTGATCCTGGTGCGCACCGCCTTGCCGCGGATCGCTCCCTTCAGGCCTATGCGCTTCATCAGCCGGCCACCGTGCAGCGCGCCACGTTCAGGCACTCCCGCCGTAACTGCCGCCAGAGTTTGCCCACCCCATGAGCATGCGCCGGATCGTAGAACCCGCGCGCCGTGCCGACTCGGGCGGACGGGCCGTTTGAAGAAGCAGGGGGGCTGCGGCGTGAGCGAGCGGAACGCCGTAGCCTCCGATGGAGTGAGGCGGTGTTGACGGTCCGTTCGGCCCTGCGTCCGGGAGAGGCTGCCCAGGCGGACGCGACCGGACGGCGGGGCGCACTCGAGACATCCTAATATCGTTCGGCGATGGCGGGGGGAGGCGGCCCGGTCATGGCCACAGCGGGCCGGACTGGGCGCCCGAGGACGGAGGATAGGACTGGGAGCGCGGCCCCGCCCGGGACCGCGCCCGCCTCAGCTTAGCACCTCGCCTTTGGCTGTCCGGGGCGCCTCGCCTTCGATTTTCCGGGCGCCTCGCTCGTCCCGTCGACCGTCGGGCCATTCTGCCGGAGGCGACGGGCGAAGGCTTCCGCCTTCGACGGCGCCCCGCGACGGCGCTTCCGGGGCGGGGCGCCGTCGGAGCCGAGGGTCTTCAGCTTGGCCATCCACGCGTCGAGATCATGCACGTCGTAGCGCACGATCGAGCTGCAGGGCCAATGGCTGAAGGGCGGCCCTTTCTCTTTGCCACGCGCATGGGACAGCGTGGAACAGGAGACGCCGAGGTGTTCGGCGGCGGCGCTCGTGGTGAGATACCTCGGGGATGAGGACCGCATCGTGAAATCTCCACAGGGCAATGCCACCCGCGGAGGCTACGGCGCGGACAGCAACCCTGTGGACCTTCGAGGCCGTCGCTATTTCCCCCCGCATGCATCCGGCATGGTCCCTCCCCGGGAGCTGCCGGTGTGCAGGAACGGAGGGCCTGCGCCCCTAAAGTCTCGACAGCCACGACGCGGCTTGGCCCTGGTGCCTGCGGACAGAATGATCACCGGAACCATCCGGATCACACCCGTCATTCCGCGTGCTGGCAGCGGCGGACCGTTCACAAACGCGTGCACCGCACGCGTTTGTGAACGGTATCGTCATGACCGTAGCTGGTGGCGAGGATGGCCTAGGCGTGTGGCCATGGTCAATCCGCGCACTTGGGAACGGAGCGGTGCATTGGTAACGCCTTACCCCAATCGCGCGGCGAGTTGCCTCGTCCTCAGGTGGGTGTAGCGCCGCAGCATCTCCGGACGCAGGTGGCCGGTGATGGCCATGATCTCGTTGTCGCGCAGGTCGGTGGCTTCGAAAAGACGCGAAATGCCCTCGTGGCGCAGGTCATGCCAGCGCAGGTCGGGGAACTCCCGCTCCGTCGCGACGTCCCGGAAGGCGTGCAGGATGCCGCGCGGCGTCACGATGGGGAAGACCTTGCGACCATGGAGGTCCGTACCGTCCTCGGGACGCAGGCTGCGGAAGGCGGCGACGGCGCGGGTCGACAACGGGACGGTCCGAGCGCGGTCGTTCTTCGTTTTCGGCAGATAGACGTGGGGTTCGGGACCGTCGGCATGGACGCGGTCCCAGGTGAGATCGGCGAGTTCGGCCTGCCGCGTGCACGTCGCGATCGCCAGCACAATGGCGGCCTTCAGCCAAGGCCGCGACGATCGCTCGCTGGCGGCGAGGAGTCGCGCTTCCTCGCCGTCGCGGAGACGGCGGTCGCGACCGCGCGGTGCCGGCGGCCGTACCTTGGGGATGACCGGGTTGGCGACCGCCACGCAATGCGCGAGGGACCAGATCTGGTAAACTTGGCTCAGGACATTGAGGCGGTGGATGACGGTTTGCGGCGAGCACGCGGCTTTCGGGCCGACGGTCCCACCGTCCTCGGCACTGTCCTCGTCGAGCAGGCCGCGGCGCCACTCGACAAGATCCCAGGGCCTTACCGAGACCAGCGACCAACGGGCGAAGTCCGTTTCCAGCCAGTATTGGATCTTGGACAGTTTGTTTTTGGCGTCGGCGCGGCCGCGGTCGATGCCGTGCTCGCGAAACCACTCGAGGGCGTCGCCAAGGGTGGTGCGGCGCGCCAAGCGCTGATCCTGGTAGTCGTCACCGACGATCCGGCCCTCCGTCACGAGGGCCCACTCCTGGGCCTCGCGCCGGCTCTCGAACGTGCGCGACTCGGTGATGCCGCCGCGACGGATTTTGACTCGGAACTGGAAGGGGCCGCGCTGCTCGATGGTCGCCATGGGACACCGTCCAGGGACACGCCGCAGGGGCCAGCGTCCCAATTCGTCCCAAAAATTTCAAGCGCGAAGACGGAGAGATGTGGCGGACCTTGGAGCGGGTGAAGGGAATCGAACCCTCGTCGTAAGCTTGGGAAGCTTCTGCTCTACCATTGAGCTACACCCGCGCGCTCCATGCTTATAAGCGATGCTTTCACCGCTTTCAAGCGGTTCGAGCA
>JAEYPE010000226.1 GCA_023411035.1 Pseudomonadota bacterium | reverse complement strand
GGCCGGGCCCGGGCTACGCTATGGGAGGGCTTCGCCCGGCCCCGGCCCGATCCTTCATGGGCGCTTTTCCACCACGCCCCTGGACGTTACCACCCGCAAGCGCTTCCTCCAGATCATCGCCGAACGGCTGCGCCGCCAGAAGGCCAGCACCATCCACTTCCTGAACATCCGGCTGAGGGTCCGCGATGAGCGCTGACAAAGCGTCTAGTCGCTCTTTGCTGGACGACCAGGGAGAGGCCGGAACGCCCACACGGGCACGGACAGTGCGGACAACCTATTCACCCTGCCCCTGCCGCGAATGCGGGACGGTCTACACGCCCCGTCACATGCAGCAGGAATTCTGTTCCGAACCCTGCAAGAAGGCTTGGACCAACCGCGCCATGACGCGGGGCATGGTCGCCTATGAACTCCTGATGGAGTGGCGGAGCCTTCGGCGCTGGAACCTGATCAGCGCCCTTTCCGCCCTCGTCCGCGACTGGCGCCACGACGACCGCGCCGCTGGCCGCACCTACCGACCCCGCATCTACAACCCCAACAAAGGCCGGCGCGAGACGCCGCCGAAGTGAGGACGTATGTCCGCGACCAAACAGCAACGCCTGCACCGGGAAGCTCTGCGGGCCATCGCGAAACTGGAAACCTTGATCAACGAACTGAAAAGCGCCGGACCGTGCCCGCTGGACGGACGGAACGCACTGCTGAACACGCACGAGCAGATCAAGGGTTTGCTCGGTCGCTTCCCCCTTAATCGGCAGGCGGGCGAACCGGTCAACGTCTGCATGCTCGGGCAGGCCGTGAAGCCCAGCTTCCCAAAGGCCGACAACACCATCTGGCGCCGTGTGGCGTTGATGCCGCTCGACATACCGCCCCCCACGTTGCTGCCCGGAACTCGCCTGTTCATGGACGAGCCGGACGCGGGCGCCGCGATGGACGAAGGTCTGGTCAAAGCGCTGACCAACGAACACGCCAACGGCACGACACCGAGGGCCGAATCATGATGGTCAACGGAACCTGTGTCATGTGCGGCAACACCGACCGCGTCGACCACCGCACCGGCCTTTGCGAGTACTGCGAGGCCGACGCCGACCTTTTCCGCGACCCGCTGTGGGACGGCGACCCGATCAGCTTCTTCGCCGGCATCCAGGCGACGGGAAGCGTGAAGGAGTGCCTGGATCAGGCCGAACCATAACCGACCGTTTGAAGGCGCGTCCAAGCCGCCGCACCGCAGCAATAGGACGCCGTTCCGTCAGCCCAATTCGAGCCAGGAAATGACCAACCCCTACCTCATCACAGGGCCGGCGCTCATCAGCTTCAGCGGCGGACGCACCAGCGCTTATCTGCTGAAGCACATCATCGACGCGCACGGCGGCACGCTGCCGGACAATGTGCATGTTGGGTTCTGCAACACTGGGAAAGAGCGGCAGGAGACGCTGGACTTCGTGCAGGAGTGCGGCGAACGGTGGGCCGCGCGGATCGTCTGGCTAGAGTACGACCCGGAGGCAGAGCACAAGACGGCCATCGTCTCGCATAACTCCGCCAGCCGGAACGGGGAACCGTTCGCCGCCGTGATCCGCGCCCGCTCGATGCTGCCGAACCCGACCATGCGGTTCTGCACCATCGAAATGAAAATCCGCCGGATCGCTGCCTACGCCAAGCACTTCCTTGGGTTCAAGACATGGACGAGCGTAGTCGGCCTGCGCGCCGACGAGATGCACCGCGTCCAAAAGCAGATCGCACGGGCGGCCTCCGGCAAGGACGGTAAGGGGCTCGGCATCCCGTGTATGCCACTGGCGGATGCTGGGGTGACCAAGCGGGACATCCAAGCGTGGTGGGCGGGGCAGCCGTTTGACCTGCGCCTACCGAACGTCAACGGCACGACGCCGGCCGGCAACTGCGACCTGTGCTTTCTGAAGGGCGAGGCTCTGATCCGCGGCTTGCTGCGCGGCAATCCCGAACTGGCGACATGGTGGATAAACCAAGAGATCAACGCGCCGGGCAAGGGGAAGCTGCGCAAGGCCGAAATGGCTCTGTTCCGCGCTGACCGCCCAAGTTACGCCGCCATGCTCGACGCCTCGCAGCGCCAGGGCGACCTGATCGACTTCCTTGAGGGAGACTCCATTGACTGCGCCTGCACTGACTGATGCCGAACGGCAGGTCATCGACGCGGCGGTGCTGTGGGTCAACGACCAACAGTGCGCGTCAGCCCTGATGTGCCTGGAAGACGCCGTCGCCGATCTGCTGAAAGCCCGCCAGGAACGGCGCGCTGCATCCGCGAGAAGCGGCCAAGGCTCCGTAGGAGCACCGCCCTAACCGCGCTGCACCGCAACTTGGACGCACCATCAACCGAGCGGTTGGAAACCGCCGACAACGAGGCATCCCCCATGAGCCATCTGCCACGCACAACCACCCCGGAGGCCGCCGGCGAGTCGTCCACTCGGCTCGACCTGTTGACGGGTGCCCCGGCCATTGCCCGCTTTCTCGGGATCAAGCCCCGCACGGTCTACCATCTGGCCGAACGCTTCGCCGAAACCGGAGAAGGCTTGCGAATCACCAGCCTCCCCGGCTTCGGCCTTGTCGCCAGCCGTGCCGCGTTGCGCGCCTACATGGAGCAACACGTCGGCGCGGTTGAGGAAGTCCACGTCGAGTCGTAGCATCCGAGCATGGCCAGCGTTCGCCAGATCACCCGCAGGAACCGGGACGGCAGCTCCACCAAGGCGTGGCAGCTTTCCTACATCGACGCCGCCGGAAAGCGTCATCGGAAGAACTTCACCCTGAAGCGCGATGCGGATTCCGAACGCATCCGCATCGAGTCGCAGCTTCAGACCGGCACCCACGTCCCCGACAACGCAAGCCGGACGGTCTACCAGGGCTGCCTTGCCTGGATCGACCACATCGACCTGTTGGCACGCGCCGGCAAGCGCAGCCTCGTGACGTGGGAGAAGTACAGGCAGCACGTCGAGTGCCATATCAAGCCGCGCCAGTTGGCGAACATCCTGCTGTCCCGCCTGCGGCCTTCGGACGTGGCCGAATTCGCGGAAGAGCTGGAACGGTCCCTGTCCGGCGCCATGGCGAAGAAGGTCATGGCCGATCTGCGCATGGCCTTGGCCTACTGCCGCAAGCACCAGTGGCTCGCCACCGATCCCACTGAAGGCGTGCGGATCGAGGCCAGCAGCCTGGATGACGACGAGGCGGTGGAGATACCGCCGAAGGCGGACCTGAAGGCGCTGCTGAAGGCCACCGATAAGGCCGCGCAGCCGGACGGCGACAAAGAGGGCGACCATGGCCGCTCGAAGGCGATGGTCCACCTGCTGCTCTACTGCGGACTACGCATGGGCGAGCTGCGCGCCGTCACCCGCGGCGCCCTGTCGCTGAAAGGAGCCCACCCTTTCATCCAGGTGACGCAGGCCGCTGACCAGTACCAGAAGCTGAAGGCCCCGAAGACCCGCGCCGGGCGTCGGCGCATCCCTCTCGGGCCGGAAACGGTTAAAGCTCTACAGGCGTGGCTTCCCCACGCCCCGGTGTCCGAGCTGCACCTTGTGTTCCCTACCGGGATCGGCACCGTCGAGTCGCACACCAATCTGCGGAACCGCTGGTGGAAGCCGCTCATGGCGGAAGCTGGGCTGGTGACAGAGGACGGGAAGCCGCACTTCAGCTTCCACACCCTCCGCCATGCAGCGGCCAGTCTGTGGATTGAAATGGGGCTTCAGCCCAAGCGGGTTCAGAAGCTGATGGGCCATGCCGCGTTGCAGATGACCATGGACCTGTACGGCCACCTCTGGCACGACCCGGCCCAAGACAGCCAGATCGCCCGCCAGATGGAACGGCAGCTTGGGTAAGCTGCCGAACTTAAGAAACAGCTGAGCAATGCTCCTCAGCGTTCAACCCCACGTTCCCGCAAAATCATCTTAATCTCATTGAGAGCTGCCATTTGCCGCGCCTCGAATTCGGTAGGGCGCTCAAGCGCCTTCACCGATGCGAAACCTATTGCGATGCTACCTCCACCAAGAATGAAGCCAGCAAGCGTCTTATCGCCAAAAACATACTGATATAATGAAATCGCACACAAAACAGCAGCGATCACAATCCACGCAATGACAAGGCGTTTCCATTTTGCTTTCTTCTCATTACTCAACAAGACAGACCTATGCTCTCTCTCATCGAAAAGCTCTCCATTAGTACATTGAGAAAGAAACTTTGGCTGTTCTGATTTATCAATTATATGAATACTTCCCCCAACGTTTATATCACCACCAGCCTTGAAATCGCGCATTATATGCCCCCACGCTTTCGATATATTGCGAGTTTATTATACATCCGCCACGCGTGGTAGCTACCCCTTGCGGCCTACGAGGGAGCAAGTCTAAGAACATTCCAAGAATGTCGCGGTGCCATCGCGGTGCCACGGAGATTCCGCGCCCCTGCGGAAATCATGCAAAATCACGCACTTAGGCGGAATGAGCGTGAAGCGCGAAAGGCACCATGAACAAATGGAAAACCCCTTGATTCCCGTAAGGAAATCAAGGGGTTGAGATGGTAGCAGCGGAGGGATTTGAACCCCCGACCAAGGGATTATGATTCCCCTGCTCTACCACTGAGCTACGCTGCCATCGTGGCTTCCCATCATGGTCCGGCGCGGTCCGTTTCGGTGTTGTCCGCCGCGGTTCGTGCCGGGGCCGCTTATGTATTCCAGCGGGGCCGGGGTGTCAACGCCGAAAATTCACTTTTCTGCGAAGTTTTTGTCAGGCTCCCGTGCCGGCAATCCAGCCTCCGCCCAGCACCCGGTCGCCCTGATAAACAACGCAAGCCTGCCCCGGCGCCACGCCGTATTGCGGCTCGTGCAGTTCGGCCTGCGCCGTGCCGTCAGGACCCAGGCGCCACACCGCCGGGGCCGGCGGCTGGGCGGAGCGGAGCTTCACCTCCACCTCCAGACCCTCGCCGGGGGTAAGGGCGGGGCCGAGCCAGTTGACCTCGCGGATCGTCACCACGCTCCGCGCCAGTTCGCGGCGGGGGCCGACCACGACGCGGCGCTGGCCGGGCTCCAGGCGGACGACGAACAGCGGCTCCTCCTCGCCCCGGATGCCGCCGATGCCCAACCCCTTGCGCTGGCCCACCGTGTAATGGACCACGCCGCGGTGGCGGCCCAGCACGCGCCCATCCACATGGACGATCTCGCCGGGCTCGACGGAGCCGGGGCGCAGCTTCGCCACCACGTCGGCGTAGGAGCCGTTGGGGACGAAGCAGATGTCCTGGCTGTCCGGCTTGGCCGCCACCTCCAGCCCGTGCTTTTCGGCCAGCGCGCGGGTTTCCGGCTTGGTCAGGCCGCCCAGCGGGAAGCGCAGGAACTCCAACTGCTCCCGCGTCGTGGCGAACAGGAAATAGCTCTGGTCGCGGCCCGGATCGATGGCGCGGTGCAGCTCCGCCCCGCCCGCGCCCTGGACGCGGCGCACGTAATGGCCGGTCGCCAGCGCGTCGGCGCCCAGATCGCGGGCGGTGTTCAGAAGGTCGCGGAACTTGACCCGCTGGTTGCAGCGCACGCAGGGGATCGGCGTCTCGCCGCGCAGGTAGGTGTCGGCGAAATCGTCGATCACGTCCTGGGAGAACTTGCCCTCGTAATCCAGCACATAGTGCGGGATGCCGATGCGGTCGGCCACTTGGCGGGCGTCGTAGATGTCCTGCCCGGCGCAGCAGGCGCCCGGCTTCTGCAAGGCGATGCCGTGGTCGTAGAGCTGGAGCGTGATGCCGACCACGTCGTAGCCCTCCTCCCGCAGCACGGCGGCGGTGACGGAGGAATCGACGCCGCCGGACATGGCGACGACCACGCGGGTGTCCTGGGGACGCTTGGAGATGCCGAGGGAATTGGCGTAGGAGTTCATGGCGCCCTATATGGGCTGGTTCCAAAAAAATTCACCACCGGAAAGCTGGCGGCTTCCCGGTGGCGGATGCGGGCCGCGGCAGCGGGAGGCGCGCCGCGGCGGAGGGTCAGCGCATCGCGTTGTTGGTGCCGCCCGGCAGGCGCACGGTCAGGCCGTCCAGTTCCTCGCTGATGATGATCTGGCAGCCGAGGCGCGAGGTCTTGGTCAGGCCGAAGGCGAGGTCGAGCATGTCCTCCTCGTCCTCCGACGCCTCGTTCAGCACGTCGAACCACTCCGGTTCCACGATGATGTGGCAGGTCGAGCAGGCGAGCGAGCCCTCGCAGGCGCCTTCCAGGTCCAGGCCGTGCTTGTGCGCGACCTCAAGCACGGACAGGCCGAGCGGGGCGTCCACCTCGTGGCGGGTGCCGTTCGGCTCGATGAAGGTCATCTTGGGCATTGGGGTACTCTCCTGAACAAGAACGTCGGTGTGGCGGTGGCGATGGTTATGGAGTCTTCGGAGCAAGTCCGGCGCGCCGCGTCCGGGATTCGACCGCCAGCGCCTCCAACCGCTCCAGCCGCGCGAGGATGCGCGCGGCGTTGTCGGTCTGCCCGTTGCGGAAGGCAATGGCAAGATACTTGATGCAACTTTCCACACGCTGCCCGATGTCGTGGGCCAGCCGGTCCACCGCGGCCACGTCCGGAGCGGTGTCGAGCCGCCGGGCGAGCGCCGTCACCTCCTCGTCCTCTTCCGCGGAGATGGCGGCGGCGGGAACGTTCAGCAACTCCAGCAGGTAGCGGGCGCGGCGCACCGGGTCGCCCAGCGCCTCATGGGCTTCGGCCAGCGCGTCGGCCTGGGCGCGGGCGTTGGCCTGTTGGCGGGCGCCGCGGGCGGCGAAGCGCTCCGGGTTCATGGCGCGGGAAAAGCCGGCGTGCTGGCGGGCCAGCGCCTCCGGGTCGATGTCGAAGCGGCGCTCCAGGCCCAGCCGGGTAAAGTGGTCGAGCGGGCGCGGCACCTGCACCGCCCCGCAGGAATGGCAGAACATCGCGCGCGCCGCGACCGAACGGCCGCACAGCCAGCACGGCTCCAGATCGCCGTCGATGGTCCCGGCGATCCCCTTGGGAGCCCCGCCCCCGGAAGACTGCGGCGGGCCGGAATCGGATGTCGTCATGCTTGCCGTCCGTTGAAACGCTGCACAGGTCGACCGCGAGGCCGGCGGATCGCCGTTCCTTCGGCCGGGTGATACCCAGAAGCGGGGCGCCGCGCAACCTTACACGGCCCGCCGCGGGAGGAGGAGGTCATGGAGAGGCGATTACGCCGCAGGGG
>JAEYPE010000157.1 GCA_023411035.1 Pseudomonadota bacterium | reverse complement strand
CGCTCAAGCCGCTTCAGTCGGCGCGGTCCTCCCTCGACTTGCGGCAGCAGGTACTCGGGAGCCGGCGTGCCTTTGTGCGCGAACTCCTTCATGCCGACCAGGGCCACCGGGTTGCTGCGCGTGGCCCGAACCACGCCGACGCTGGCCATCGTGAACGGCGTGGGCCGGTCAAAGACTTGTGGCATGGCGCGCCGGATGTCGTCCCTGGCATCCATGGCCGTCTTGGTCAGCGCCATTGGTATCGCGTAGTCGGTAATCTGCGCTTGGTACTGGCGCATGGCCGCCTTCACCAACTCCGCGGACTTCTGCAGCTGGGCCTTACGCAACTCCGCAATGTTGCGCATGATCGTCACACCTTCTGTTGCTCGCCCAAGGATGGTTCCGGAGCGGCCATGCCGCACATGGATCAGGACGCCGCAGCAGTGGCGATGCCGTCGAGGCGGACTTTCACCGTCGCAACGCCGCTCGCAGCAGGCTCGATCGCGACTCCAATGGGGTGAAGCCCGGTGCCGGGCACGTCGCATCGGGCGTTGGCGCCATCCCACGAAACCTTACCGCCGGCCGAGAACAAGGCCGCGCTCAGCTTCGGCAGCTCGTAAACGCCCTCAACAGCGAGGGCGAACGCCCCACCTTCGGCAGCGGTGCTTGCGGCGACGCCAAACAGATTGCCGACCAGGAGGCCGGCCCCGGACACAACGCCGCCGGCTGGAGCGGTCGCCTCGATCAAATCACCGTCCTGAATGTAGTTCTTCATGGTCACAGCCCTTTCGAAGAAGAGATACGGATTGCCTGGATGCGACCGGCGCCGCTGGCCTCCGCGATCCGGCGATTGAGGTCGGCCAAGGCGTCCGCCATTTCGGAGTCGGACTTGTAGGTTACCTCGCGGTCTCCGAACCGGACGGTGCGGCGGCCGCTGTAGCGGGCGCGCTCGAGCGCGCTCCGCCACGCGGTCATTTCGGCCAGCGTTGCCACCGTCAGGCGCCCTGGTTGTGGTAGGCACCGCGGAAGTCGATGGCGCCGTAGCCGAAGTCGAGACCCGCGCGGACCTTGACGGCCTGCGTGTCGAAGTCCCGCTCGGTGAGGATCTGCGGACCCTCCGCGCCGTTGACGTAGCCGTAGACGATGCACGGGCACATCACGCCGTCGCACATCACGTACCAAGCGTTTCCGGTGATGTTGGCGTCCACCACCACCTCCAGGCTTCCGGCCCAGGGGTTGGCGTCGCCGGCCTTGGTCGGCGTGATGCCGGCCACCACCTGCTTGGCCTCCAGCTCCATGTCCGGCCCGACCACGAGGTAGACCGCGACTAGGTTGAGCGGGATGCCGTCCAGGCTCTTCTGCTTGCGCAGCGCGGCCACCGCGGCGGCGACGCTGGCGACGGAGATGGCGGAGCCCGCGCCGGCCAGGTTGCCGTGACCGGCGTGGAACATCGCCGTGCCGTCGCTCATTTCCGGGTTGCTGGTCAGCAGCCCGTACACCATGCGGTTCTCATCGGCTGCCGCCCGGATGGCGATCATGGACGAGAAGTCCGACAGGGCGGACAGATCGTCGTTGATGAGCGCCTTGCGGCCCAGGATGATGCCGGCGGCGTACTCGTTGGCGGTCACCTGCTCGCGGTTCTCGCCCATGGTGCCATACTTCACCTCGCCCGACTCGGCGAGGTTCTTGAAGCTCGGGAAGTCGCCCGCGCGCAGGAACTTGTGTGGCTTGAAGTCATTGAATGACTTCCGCGCGGCCCACTTGCGGTAGGTCGGCGCCGCCGCGGCGTACTGCGCCAGGAGGATCTTGTTGCCGGCGTCGGCCAGCAGCCGCGGGAAGTCGCCCGTGGAGTGGGCGCCGATGGCGCGTTCCAGAAGGCTGTTCTGGTCGAAGCGGTTGAACCGCTGGCCACGGGCAACGGCCAGGTCGGCCACCATGTCCAGCGCCCGATAGCCCATGAACTCGCGGGCCCGGCCTTCCGGCTTGACCAGTCCAGGAGCGAGACGGGCGGCCAGGGCGTCGGCCATGGCGCTGCGCACCCGCGTCGGGTCGGTGTGGTCGGCGCCGATGGTCACCGTCGCCGTGGTCTGGATCGGACCGCCGCTGCGGCGCCCCAGCTCGGCGAAGGCCGCGGCCCGCGCCTGGTCGGCGGTGGCGCCGGCGTCGATCTGCGCGTCCACAAAGTCCTGCCCCAGGCCGACGATGCGGGCGATGGAGCGGATCTCCTGGTTGACGGCCGCACGGGTCTGCACGGTCGGGTCCGTCACCGGCGGCGTCACGGTCTGCACCGTGGTCGTCTGGACCGTGGTGGTCGGCGCCGGATCGTCGGTCGGCGCCGCCGTCGTCTTGATGGGCATGTTGTCCTCGATGTTGCTGCGAACGGTCGCGCCGGCATCGACCGGCACCGGGGTAAAACTCAGCTCGTAGGGCTCCCAGGCGACGGCGCGGAACACCCGCATGCCGTCACGCCAGCCCATCACCTGCCACTTGGTCACGCGGTAGCCGAGGGAGACGCCGCGGACGATGCCGTCGCCCACGTCGATCATCACCTCGTCCGCGGCCGGCTTTTTGGAGAAGCGGACGGTGGCGAGAATGCGGCCATCGGCCGCGCGCGCGGCATCCACCACGCCGACGGCGTTGTCCGTGGTCGGGCGGTGATCCTTCAGCACCGGGCCGCCGATGAAGCGGGCGAGGTCGGCACCAGCGGCGTCCAGTTCCTCGATCCAGGCTTCGTTGGCGCCGTCCGGGGCGGGGCCCCGGCGAACGGCTGGGGAAAAGCCGGAGAGCGCCACCACATCCACGGTGCGGGCCTCACGGTCCAGCGTGGTCGGGGTGGTCCCGCCCAGGGCGCGGGTCAGGGGCTCAGTCGGCATTGGCGGCAGCCTCCGTGCTGGTGTTGGGCGCCGGCAGCGCGGCCGGGCCGCCGATGGACAGCCCCAGGCGCCGCGCCCGCTCGGCGTCAGCGGCGATTTCGGCATCCACCCGTTCGGGGTCGTAGCCCATGCTGGTGATCACCTGCGTGCGGCTCCTGAAGCCGGCGGCCACGGCGGCCTGTTCGGCCTGCACGTCCTTCAGCGGATCCACCCACATCGGCTTGGGCGGCAGCCACTCGACGCGGTGGAAGGCGGCCCGGTCGGCCTCGTAGGCGCGCCAGTCGATGGCCCCGGACAGGGCGGCAACGGCGATGAAGCGGTCCCACACCGGCCGACAGAGCCGGTAGACCACCACGTTGTACTGCCAGTGCTCGAGGCGCTTGCGGAACTCCACCAGCCCGGCGCGGATGGAGCTGTAGTTCACGCTGGACAGGTCGCCCGTGAGCAACTCGTAGGGGATGCCGAGACCGGCGGCGATGGCCTGCAGGTGGCTCTTGATGAACTCGCCGTAGTGCTCCGACTCCTTCGGGTCGAAAAACTCCAGCGTCGTTCCCGGTCTGAGAGGCAGGATCGTGCCGGGCTCCAAACCAACGTTCAGAACACCGGCGCTAACATCGCCTGCCAGTCCGCCCCCCGCGTCATCCCGGTCCACCAGGGCTGCGCAGACGAGGTTGGCGAGCTTGGCGCGGACAAGGGCCGCGTCTTGGAGCTGGTCCACCTCATGAACGGCCAGCAGCACCGGAGCGAGCCAGGAGAGGCCACGCAGCTGCCCCGGTTCCACCGGGTTGAACAGGTGCACCATCTCGGACGAGGGCACCCGCACCGGGTTCCAGAGGTCGCTCAGCGGCGCCCGCGGATCGTTCGGGCGGACCGGCAGCACATGGTAGGCGAGACGCCGGGCCTCATTGTCGAACTCGATGCCACCCCACACCCGGTTGTCGATCAAGCCAGCCACGGTGTCTATGGGCACCTGCGTCGGGTGGATCACCTGAAGCTGGAACGGGACTTCCTGGCCGGCGGTGGGGCCGAAGGTGCGGAATCGGGCAAAGCTCTCACCGGCCTCCACCATCTGCCGCACCATGAGCGCCTGCATGGCGTAGAAATCACCAAACTCCTCCAGGTCGCAGCGGTCTACCCAGCGCGCCCACAGGGCGTGCAGCAGCTCGCGCGTTTTGGGGTCCGGGTGCTGGGAGGATGGCTTGATGCCCGGGCCCACGATGTTAGAAACCAGGACATTGACGGCGGAGGTGATGTGCGCGTTGTTCCGCGCGAAGTAGGCCGCGCGGCGCTGGATGGTGCCCGCCGCGCCCAGGATATCGCTGTTGAGGCTCGTGATGGTCCGGGCATTCCCCATCCGACGGCCCTGTGCCGCAGCGTCCAGGCTGCGCGCCCCGTTCCACCCGAGTATACGCTTCAGATATGCAAGCATGACCCCAATCCACTTCTGCCGACGAAGCATAGAGCGATGAGGCGATGCCCTAGATGAGTTTTCTTAACCCCAGATCTGTCTTTGCAAAACTTTCCCGTTTATTCCGTCTATATTTGCCGCTCGGCACTACAAAAGACCGACGAACGCCGTTCGCCGTGCGCCGATTGTGGCTTCAAACAGGCCTAGGAGCGCCCTCCGTCAATGTAGCTCGAGCGAATGGCGACGTTCACCGGCTTCACCGCCTCCGGACTCGGCACGCGCATCGGTGCACTCAACTCCGGCAGGTCCGCCCTGACGATCATGCTGTTGCGGTCCCACGGGGCGGCCCACAAGGGCGGGTCGGCCCAATTGATCGCCTGCCCCCGCAAGCGGATGCGCCCGGCCTCGCCGTAGATCATGAGATCCCACACCTCGTTTCTGGGCCGCAGCTTCGTCCAACGCCCGTCGACCTTGTGCTCGGCGGCGATCTGTTCGAAGAACTCGGCAACCGCCCCAGGCCGCGCATCCTGCACCAGCTCGCCGGAGAAGTGGACGTACCCTGGTCCCGGCGCCGAACGGCGTAACCGCGCATGGGTCAGGTCCTTCAAGCGGTCAACATTCAGCAGGAAGAGCTTCACGGAACCGGCGCGCCGGCCGGATTTCGCCGTATCGACCTTCGTCTCGGCAACGTCGAGGTTCCGTCCGATGCCCTCCCCCTTGACCAGGGTGATCCGCTGGTCCGGCAAGCCTTGGCTCCGCTGGGTGCGCCAGAACTCGTACGCCTTCGCGCTCACGCCGGGAGCGCCGCCCGTGTCGATCACCGTGGTCATCACGGTCATCCGCCAGTCCGGCCGGCCGGCAAGGGGATAGGAAGCGCGGATGACCTGTTCGGCCAACAGGTCCCAATCCTCAATGTAGGCCGCCGGATCGAGAACACGGGCGCCAGACGCCCCGATCTGGAACTTGTCGATGATCCAGGATTCATCGTCGACGCCGAACCCGCGCACCATCACGTCGAAGTAGCTTCCCTGCACGTCGACCGTGCTGACCAGATAGCGCACGCCTTCCGGCACCACCCGAAGCGGGTAGCCCTCGGCGCGGGCCTGCAGCACCGCTGCGTCCAGGCCCTCGCCCACGGCCACGGCGGGCTCGTACGGGCGCCCCAGATCCACGTTGGTCCAAGTCTTCAGAGTGGTGTCGCTGCCCGTCTTCTCCAGCTCGGCTTGGGCGGACAGATAACGGCGCACCAGATCCTCCCACGAGATGAAGGCGGCCTCGCACCCTTGGAGCCAATAGCTGTCGATCCCGGTGACCGGGGGCTTGCCGCTGATCCGCCCTTCGGCGTCCAGGTTCTGTCCATGGGCGAGCCACCGGCCGCCGGCATTCAAGGCGGCCTTCTGGTCCGCCGCGATAGGCATCCCGCAAGCCGGGCACACCATGACGACACCGATGTGTTCCGATTCCGCCGTCGCCCCTTCCTCCCAGGTGAGGCATTCGAAGGCGGGAATGAACCAGTCCTGACACTGCGGACACTGCCAGTACCAGCGCTTGCGCGTTCCGCGGTTGTAGAGGGCGAGAATGCCGGTGGCCGGAGGTGCCTCGTGGGGAGATGCCGGCTTGGTCTTTCCGGGGATCACCGCCTTCTTCGGCGAGCTGGCAACGAACACGTGTCCGCTGGGACCGAAGGTCTGGACGCGCTTTCCGAACATCGCCGCGGGGTCGCCCTGGCCGTCGAGATCGTCGGCCATGTCGTCGCGCTCGTCCAACCAGACGCGCGGCAGCGGGCGGGACGCTGCCTGAGGACCGCTGGGCCAAGAAATCGTCATTAGGACACCGGGAAAGGTCGCGGTGAGCAGGTTCTTCCGCTGGAGCTGGTCCGACAGCGCCGGGCAGCTCCGGATCATCTTGTCCCGCCGCCGAACCGAGAAGTCCTCCGCCATGCTCTTGTCGCCCTGGATCGCGAGAAAGTCCGCGGGGTCCTCGACGACGCTGTACAACGCCCAGTTCAAGCCCACTTCGGACTTGCCGCACTGCGCCGGTGCGACGAACACGGTGGTGTGGTAGAGGGCCGCCGTCAGGGAGTCCATCACATCCACGAGGTAGGGCGCGATCCGGTTCCGCCACGGTCCGCTGAAGCCACCGCCGGGGTTGTCGAGGATCCGGTAGCGTTCCGCCGTCTGACTCACGGTCACTGTGGAGAGTGGGCGCAGGACCGCAACCGCCTCCCGACGGGTCTCGGCCGCGGTGGCGTAGGGTGCGTCAATCTGCATGGGCGGCCTCCGAGCGCAGCTCGGGATCGGCGATCTGCTGCCTCAGGTCGACCAGGAGGCTTCCCACCTCCCGCTGCAAGGCAGCGGCCTGTTCCGGCGAGAGGCCCACCGTGCGGGTCATCACCACGTGGAAGGAGGTCAACCGCTGGCGCAGGAGCTGGAACACCGCTTCGTAGTCCGAGCGCACCTCGTCGCGCGGTATGACCTGGCGCCGCTCGCGAAGGAGCTTGTCCGCCAGCAGCGCGGCCTGGATGGCATCGATCCGCTGCCGGCCAGTGAGGGTGGCACCGTCGCCTTCGTTGGCGCCGCCCGTCCCGCCGACCAAGTCCAGCTGCATCTGCGCCAGTCGGCGTTCGCGCTCGAGCTGGACGGACCGCGCCCGCTCCTCCACGTCGCGGCGCCACGCCGTGACGCGCTCCACGTCGAACGCGTAGGGTCGCCCGTTGGAACCCTCGCGTTCGACCGGGCAACCATCCTTGATCCAAGTATCGACGGTCGGAACCGATACCTCGAACAGGTCCGCGAGCTCCTGCTTGTTGACCGTCAAACGTTCCATCGTCGGCCCCTCAACAAAAGAAACAAAAACACGAGTGAATGAAGATGAGACGAAGCCCAGACTTGGCGCGGTTCGAATTACCCGCGTGTCGGCTTTGGCGGGAGGACCCGCACGCGCCAATCACATTCTCACTACTAGGACGCTCTGGCGGAAACCTCATAAAGCCGGAAGTATTATTTCTGAGAACACCCATCGGCCCCACCTATTCATGCTCTCTTGGCCGCCCAGAAAACACCTGCCCTAAATTTTTTGGTGCTCTGGTCGGCGCCGGTGGGTTTCGGTGGGTTTCGGGTGGTTTCTGTCTTCCACCTATAAAAACTGTCAGTAATATTATTTCCGACAGTTTTCGCGTATGGGTGCAGAAATCCCACCGAAACCCACCGAAACCCACCGAAACGCCCACCGTCATGGTTGCGCATGGACGGCAATTCGCCACGTCAGGTTCCCTTCATACTTCCCCTCCTGGTTGAGCTGCGTTCGATCGACGATGCGCCCCTTGTGCTTGGCAAGCCACTTTCCAAGCTTCCGGCTGTTGATCGCGCCGCCATCGCCCGCAACGACGAGCAAAGCTTCGCGGAACTCGGGATGCTCATACTCGGGACGCGCGATGGTGTCCGCGCGCGTCCGCGTCGCACGCCGGATCACCTCGGCCACGGTGACCCGCTCCATCCCGATTACCGCCCGCCACGTCGCCAACACCGCTGACAGGTTGTCCAATGTGGGATCAGACCCTCGGACATCCTCCATGGTCTCGCAGGGATCCGCTTCTCCAAGCCACGCCAGGGCCGAGCGGACCGTATCGGACCATTCGGTGAAGCTGCCAAGCGGTGGAAGCCGGTTTGGCCGGCCGGCAACCCAATAGGCGCGCAACACTGTAAGGGCCGCGGCAACATACTCACCGCGCGCTGCCTCAATCATCGCCAATGGGTGGCTCCCGAATTTCCGCAACTCGGGCCGCTCGCATTGCGGGTCCAGGCGGCAGACGACAGAGCGTCGGGTCATATCCCCGATCAGCGTGAGATTGTTGCCCGTGGCGAAGAGGCCGGTGTTGGTCGGAACCTCGACCATGGCAGACTGCCCCAAGGGCCGGACCTTCAGCGTGGGTTGGGTGAGCGTCTGGCACAGCAGCTCACCCCCCAACGGGGTTTCACAGTTGTCCACGGACACCAGGAGGTCGCCACCGATCAGCATACCTCCAAGCCGTTTCTCGAATTCTTCCTCCGTCTTGCCTTGCGACATCACGGCGGCCTGCCGACCGGTGGCAATCTGACTGGCGATATCGACCAGCAGGCTCTTGCCGCTGCCCGCCACAGGCGCCGTGAACCCATGAAGGGGGGCGGTGGCCAACGAGCGCCGCACGATGGTCGTCAGGATGGCGGAAAGGGCAACGGAGCGGTCTGGAGAATGGTCGGGCACCCCGCTCGGAACAAAGGGAAACGTGTCGATCAGTTTCTCCAGCTTGCCGAGCGCCACCAAAGCGTCTTCCCGCGACGGCAACGCTGGAATCGGAGGCACCTTGCAGGTCGGCAGCAAGAGAAGGCCCGTTCTGCGATCGTAGCCGGGCTTGTCGAGAATCGAGCCATCCGGCCGGAGCGTGGGGGATTCGATGATGCCGGTGAGCACGGGCAACCGCCAGGACCCAGCGCGCGCCGCATAGACTTCGGCGACCCGACCTGGACAGTCCGTCGACACCCAATCCTCGACCCGAGCATCGAACTTTTCCCACCGGGCAGCTGCCGTCATCAGCTCGACCAAGTTGGGTGTGGTGACCGGAATGAGGCGAAGCCCTTTCGCAACCTTGCCCTTGTCGACAGTCACCGGGCAGTAACCCGGCCGCACGAGCAAGCCGCCGCGCTGGTAGACTTCGGCGCGGCTACCAATCAACGCCCGCTCGCCTTCATCGACGACGCGGGGCAACTCTCCGGCGACGATGCGGATGAGCGGCCTGTTGTCGTCGTTACGCGGCGACTCAACCGCCTTGCGCTTACGCCGACGGCGCGCCTCGTGAAGATCAATCGCGTCTATCGTCATGCGGCATTCTCGATTTGGACCGTCAGGCGGGGCAGTCGCGGGCGCTGTCCAGTCAGCAGCCTCTGCAGTTCCTCGCCATGTTCGATGTCGTCCGTGATGAGCTGTGGCACGCTAGAGAGCAGCCGCCACGCGTGGGCCGGATCGAGCAACACCGCAGCGCATGTCGCGCCGTGAAGCTCGCCGCCGTACCGGATGAAGCTCTCCGCGGCCCGAAACAGGCGGAGCGGGTAGCCCACGGACGCGGCCAACGTGACGCCGTAGCTTCCCAGCACCGCCCCTACATCCAAGCGCCGGTAGAGGCGCTCTGGCGCTTCTGGGCGCCACGCGATCATGTCCACAAATTCAGACAGGTGAAGCTGCACGCAGTCCGGCTCGCATGCGCGTCCGTCCCACACCGGGCAAACGATGACGCGCTCGCCGTCGCTGTTGGGCTCGAACGTGCCGGTGCTGTCGGTCAGGACCGCGCGCATTACGCCAACACCGCCGACCAGGTCGCGCCGATTGGCGGTGAGCCCGCGGCGGGCGAGCCAACGGCCAATAGGCTCGTCATCGTTGCCCGGCACGGCGGACAGAGCAGCGTAAAATTCGCGATAGAGGTCGACCGACATCCAACGTCACCGGACCGTCAGGCCCGCCCCTCGTTCGAGGGAAAGCCGGGGAAGGCCGCCCTGATGGCGAACGGCGTTCGGGAATCACGGCAATCCGCCGCGCCAACAGCCTCCGACCGCGCGCACTGGACTTGCCGGCTCTCCGCCGGGACAGAGCGGCGCGTGGCGTCGGCGGCCGTCATGCCCGCCCTCCCATCGGGGTCACGTCCAGATAGGCGGCCTCCGGTGCGAACCGCCGCACGAACCTCGACCATTCAGCGTGGTGGCGAATCTGGGTCTCAATCAGCAGCACGCGCCCGCCCAACGCCGCCGCCGCGGCGAACATGGCGTAGCAGCGCGGATCGGCCGGGCCGGAATAGACACACGCGTGGGTGGCGCACTGCGCCGCCTGGATCAGGGAGGTTTCATCGAACGCCCTCGGACCGCCGCTGGTCGCCTCGTCGTCGCCAACGACGCAGACCCACGACCGGCTGCCGGCGATGTTCAGGCCCCAGGCCAGGGAATCACCGGGCCGGAACCGAAGAAGGCCGATGCCCCGGTCACGGACCATTTCCATGATTGGCGCGAGATGCCCCAACCGGTTGGCGGCGAGAGCCTCGTCGATGCGGGCGCCGAGTCCAGCGGGAGCGCTAGCCATTGGCGACACCCTTGATGGCGTTTTCCTCCTGCTGCGCGATCCAGGCGAGCAGCACCGATTTGCGGGCGCACAGGACGGCGCCGAGACGGAAAACCGGAAGACGGCTCGTCTCGGACAAATGGTAGATTTTCCGCCGCTCCTTCGGGTCCCCGAGGAGAAAGCCGGCAATCTGATCGGCGCCACGCAGCATGTCGTCGGCGAGATTCTCTGTGGGCAAAGCTCCGCCCTGCAGGGGCAGCGCCCCCGCTTTTGAGTGCATCATTTGAAACTCCCGGTCTTAGCTTCTTAGCATTTCGCCAAGTGCGAGGATGGTCCGATGACTAACTTCATGAATGGTGCGAAAATCAGCACGCTCGTTCATGCAGTCGATATACGAAAGCGCCTTTTCATGCGCATTATGGTCCACTTTAAAATCCCCGAAGAAGACATTCACTGTATCGTCTTCAACAACGTCGGAGATCGAGATGATCGCATGGGGGACTGGTGTCGCAACCTCGATGCGCATCATAGGGCATGCGAATGTCACAAATGCCTCTTGTAGCCTTCCGTCTCGCGCACGCTCGAACAGCTCCACAAGAGCTTGCCAGAATTCCTTTCCAGGCTGATTTAGGAAACGGAGCCCAGGTGGTATTGGCCGCCAGTTCGCAATTTGGCCCTCTTGGGCTTCGCCAATGAAGGACGCGTTGTCGAGGATCAGCGTCGAACACAATCGCGCCGCAATCGCAGCGTCCTTCACATGCTCGCTGCCCATGATTGCCAACAGGAGGTTCGCACAGTCCCCCGCATTCATGTCAGCCGCACCAGGTCCCCTTCCGCCGGACGAGATGAGTTTTGCCTCTCGCAGCATGCGGGCATACAGCCCTACGGTCTTTTCTGGCAGGCCCATAACCTTGGCGGCTGCGGGGATGAGGTCACTTAGCTTGGCCATGGCTCCATGAGCCCATTTCGTCGTTAGGGTGTTTCGGATTTTTACGCAAAAAGAGGCCAATCGCAACCGGGTTTTTGCGGAAAGCTCCGAAACAGGATGGAATGTTTTGGAACGGCGCTGCCGCTCCCCTCGCACACTCGCGGAGCACAGTCCGGAACAGGAGGATGGGGCGACGGATGTGAATGGCTCATCTGATAATGCCCGCCATGCACTCTGCATCCTCGATCATGCCCCACAGCATGCGGTCGCACGGATCGGCCAGCATGTCATCGGTGATTGGCGCACCGTAAACGGCCGCAGCGAAGGCGGCGACGCTCCCGCAGGAGGACGCAAACAAGTAGCGCAGCTTGACCGCCAGCCCGGCGGCCGTGCTGGCAGGAAACTCCTCCAGCGCGGCGCGGAAGCTGTCCACCACAGGTGTGTGTGCGTCGTCTTCGACTTCAGTCCAATCCTCAGCCGAGTCGTCACGGGCACGGCAGGCTTTCACAAAGCCGTTCCACGCGGCCAAAAGCTCCGCGTCAGAGTTCGCAGCACCGGTTTCCCAGCCCTCCGGCAACGCTGCGGCCGACGACAACGCGGTACCGGTAAGAAAGGCGCGACGATCAAGCATTGAGAGCCCCCATTCGCTTGGCCGACTGAATGGCAGTCCACAACAGTTTCAGGTGCATGTCGCTCATGCCTGCCGGACCGTCGAATTCGTCCGTGGTTTCCCACAGGTAGTCGTAGACAACGAACAGAAGTACCGCCATGCCAGCAGCCGTGCGCGGCTGCTTCTCCATGATACGGGCTTCAACGGCGTCTTTTTTCGCCCACAGAAGCCGGCTGACCTCCGGGGCCCCACTGGATAGGTCGTGGATACTGCGACGCAACTCTTCGTGCTCACGCCCCAGGGCCAGCAACTCCACATCGGGATGTGCCGTGGCGAATGCTGGGGCAGAAGCGGAGTCGGCCACGGTGAGCGCGGCGATCCCGCCAGCGACGGAGAGCAGATTTCGGCGAGAGACATCACCCGGCATGGCGGCCGCCCTCCCGGTCAACGATGTTGGCGCGTTCACCATGCGTCGGCACGGCGGAAAACTTGTGGGCGACAGCCCAGCGTGGCGCCTTCCTGGTGGCGCCCAACGCCCGTTGGCAATCCAAGGCGTTGACCTTGTAGACCGCACCGTCGATGTCGAACGGCAGGGTCCAGCGGCGCTGGGCGATCTCTGCGAAAAAGCGAAGGAGCGCCCCAGCATCGCCGCACAACTCGGCCGGCTGGCTGATCAGGAAGCCCCATTCTTCCAGCCGTTCCCGGACGCCCCACTGGCTGTCGGCGATGGGCGCCGCCGACTCGCCCAAGGCGAAGCCGATGAAACGCAGTTGGCGTGTGGCGGTGATGGCGGCGTCCTTCTGGCGCAGCGAGCCGGCCGCCGCGTTGCGCGCGGTGGTGAAGACGGGCTCGCCCCTCACGGCACGAGCTTGATTCAGGTGCAGGAAATCGCTGCGGCCCATGTAGACCTCGCCGCGCACCTCCAGCACGGCGGGGCAGGAAAGGCCGAGACGCTGCGGCACGTCCTGGATGGCTCGGACGTTGGGGGTGACGTCCTCGCCCTCTGCCCCGTTGCCGCGGGTTGCCGCCCGCACCAATTGCCCGTTTTCGTAGCGAAGCGAGCAGGCTACACCGTCGATCTTCGGTTCGGCGACGAACACCAGCGGCACGCTGTCCTCGATGCCCAGGAAACCATGGGCTCGGGCGATGAAGTCGTGAACGTCCTCCCGCGTGAAGGCGGTGTCGAGCGACAGCATGGGCACGGCGTGGCGCACCTTGCGGACGTCGGGCGCCGGGGCAGCACCGACGCACAATGACGGCGAATCGGCGCGGCGCAGCTCGGGGAAGCGGGCCTCGATGGCGGTGTTGCGGCGGACCAGGGCGTCATAGGCGGCATCGGTGATTTCCGGCGCATCCATCTGATGGTACAGCCGGTCATGGCGGGCAATTTCGCTGGCCAACGCGGCGAGCTCAGCTTCGCCGTGCTTGTCCGTCAGCGCGTCCACCGGGACAGCTTGGGGGGTGGGGAGCCTACGGGTGGACCGGTCGCCGCTGCGAGCCTTCGAAGCAGCAGACAGGCATGGTTCCGTCTTGGCGAACAGCGTTCGCATTCCAAACCGAACGGGGAATCGCGCAAGTCTCCGGCGGGAAACATCACCCGGCATGGCGAGTCTCCCTGAACAGAACCGTGACAGGCAGCGCCTGATAATCGAGCGGATCGTAGGCGTCAGCGTCCGGAAGATACTCGAATTCCGAAACGTCTTCTTCGGGCTCCCGGTCCGCGTCGCCGTCGCGCCGGTCGAGTTCGGCGATCAGCACCTCAACGGTCGCCTCGACCAGCCGGCGCGGCCAACTGGCCAGTGGAGCAAGCGGCGGGCAAGGTTCAGGCGTGGCGAGAAACGCTCGCATTTCAACACCTCTCAGCTTGAAGCCCGCCGGGGTAGCCGGAACGGGCGGGAATCTTTGGGGGTTTCGACGCAGCGGCCTTGATGAGCGCCGCTCAATGACAGAATATATGTCATGTGACATCCAACATGGCAACACAGAAAATGTCTTCTGACAGAATTTCGGATATTCTACCCCATCAGTGCCGCGCGGCGCGCGCCATGTTGCGGATGAGCCAAGCCCAGTTGGCGACAGCCGCGGATGTGAGCGCGAAGACCATTGCGGATTACGAACGCGAAAGCGGCCGCGAGCTTCACACCAGGACGTTGGCCGCGATCCGGAAAGCCCTTGAGGATGCCGGGGCCGTTTTCATTCCCTATGGGGATTACACCGGCAGCGGAGCGGCTGGTGTACGTTTGGCGTTGCTGGCCAAGCCAAACCCTGAAGACGCCACACCGGTGGACTAATCCATGGCATCGATCCGAAAGCGCACGTGGACCACCGCGGCCGGCGAGGGGAAGGCCGCTTGGTGCGTCGATTTTGTTGACCAGACCGGCAAGCGCCAGCGGAAGCAGTTCGCCACCAAGCGCGCGGCGGACGCCTTTCGGATCCAGGTCGAGGGGCAGGTGCAGTCCGGCACCTACCGTGCCGACGCTCGAAAGCTGACGGTGAAGGAGCTGGTCGACGCGTGGCTCGCCCACTGCCAGGGCCGCGTCGGTGTCGATCTGGAGTGGTCCACCGCCGCGGACTACCAGGTCAAGGCGCGGCACATCCTCGACGCCCAGCATGGCTTGGCCCGCATGCGGCTGATCGATGTGACCACCGGCACCGTCGATGACTTCCGCATTTCGCTGGTGAGCGCCGGCCTCTCGAAGGCCAACGCCAAGACGGTGGTCCGCGGCCTGTCGGCCGCGTTCACCTTCGGCCAGGAGCGCAATCTCGTCGTGTTCAACCCGGTGCTGCGCTCCCGGAGCCGCAACGGTGACGGGCGCGATGAACAGCAGGTGGCCATTCCCGACCACGAGGGCGTGAAGCGGCTCATCGCCGAGGCCTACAAGCTCGGTGCGGCGTTCGGTCTGTTCGTGAAGTTCGCCGCGTTGAGCGGCCTGCGCTCTTCCGAACAGCGCGGGCTTCTCTGGCGCCACGTCGACCTGAAGGCCGGCCGTGTCACCGTCGAGACGCGCGTGGACCGCCGGAACGAGCGAGGCTCGCCGAAAAGCCGGGCCGGCCGCCGCAAGGTGCCGTTGCCGCCCAACCTGGTTGCCGAGCTGCGGGCCCACAAGCTGAAGGTCGGCGGGAGCGACGACACCCCCGTCTTTCCGGCCCGGAACGGGCAGCCGCTCCGGCACGAGAACGTGCTGCGCAACGCCTTCTACCCAGCCCGCGCGGCGGCCGGCGCGCCGGGCATCAACTGGCACGCTCTGCGGCATTACGCCATCTCGTGTTGGATCGCCGCAGGCCTCACCGCCAAGACGGTCCAGGTGCGCGCCGGGCACAGCTCAATCCGCATGACGTTCGACCGCTACGGGCATCTCTTCCCCGATGGGCACGAGGGCGCGGAGATGGCAGCCATCGAGTCCCGCCTCGCGGACGGCACATAGATGGCACACGATACTACTAAGCCATTGTATTCATTGGCGATACAATCGGATTGGCGGTCTTTATGTCGGGCAGGGCCTTCATGACCGGCGACCGGCCATAGGTTTCCCCCGGCGCCTTCAGCCACCGGAAGCTGATGAAGGGCGATTGCGCGAAGCGTCCCTCGGCCAGCGTGCGGGGATCGGTCAGCCCGCTGTCCAGCACCACCATCCAGCGGTAGGCCAGCCCGTCCGGCAGCACCGCCTCCACCAGAGGAAAGCGGCTGTCCGGCTCCTCCGTGCCGCGCTGCCGCAGTTCGTCCGGGAGGGCGGCGCCGGGGAAGCGCCGCTCGATCTGGGCCAGCGTCGCCTCGCTGCGGCGGAAGGTGCCGTCCAGCCGCCCATCGGCCCCCTCCTCCAGCACCGCTTCGGCCAGCGGCACGGCGGTGAAGCGCAGGCTGGACGCACCGCCGGGCGGGGCTTCCTCCATCAGCAGGCAGGCGGTGCCCACCGTCACCAGATCGAGGAAAGCCTGATGGATCTCCACGGCGAAGTTGGAACGGTCGAAGTGGGCCTGGACGATCCCGGCGGCGCGGTCGAGCATCGGGGCCACGCGGTCACGTTCCCCGTCCGGCAGGGAGGGGCCGGGCTGAAGCCCGAACCAGCGCGACCAGGGCGGGGTCAGTTCGGCCAGCAGGCTGGCGGCGAGTTGCTCCACGGCGTCGGGGGCGGTGCCGTCGAACAGCCGGTCCACCCGCCGCTCGCCGGGGTTGCCGCCGCCCCGGAAGGATTGCCCGTTGGGCAGGGCGTGGTCGTAGCATTCCTGCCAATGGCTTTCCCAGACCGACCGGCGTTCCCGCGCCGCCCGGTAGCGTTCCAGAAGATGTTCGGGTCCATTCTGCGAAGTGTGGGCCGGGCCGCCCTTGCGGTGCCCGTGCGAGGTATCGCTCATGACCTCACTCCCCCAGCAGGCGCTTGCGCAGCGGCACGAGCGCGCCGATGTCCAGCACCCCCCGCAGGGAGGTCTGGACCGTCCCCGCCCGTCCGCGGTTGCGCCGCTGGATCAGCGCTTCGGCGGCCTTGGCCGGGTCCTTCTCCTCCTCGGTGGCCGGGGTGGCCGGAGCGGCGGCGGGCGGCGGCGTGGCGGCGGGCGCCTCCACCACCGGGGCGGCGGGTTCGGGAAGCGGGTCCGGGACCGTGTTCCACC
>JAEYPE010000101.1 GCA_023411035.1 Pseudomonadota bacterium | reverse complement strand
GAATGGAAATCCGTGTTCGTGCTCAACGCGGTGGATGGCTGCATCCCGAGCGATCTCGGCACCGGCACGCGCGAGGAGATCGAGGAGGAGCGGCGCCTGCTTTACGTCGCGATGACGCGGGCGAAGGACAGCCTGCACCTTATGCTGCCGCAGCGCTTCTTCACCCATGGACAGTCCGCGCGCGGCGACCGCCATGTCTACGCCGCCCGCACCCGCTTCATCCCGCCCACCATCCTCTCCCGCTTCGCCATGGCGAGCTGGCCGCCGGCGACGGCGGAAGCGGCAGGCATGCGGGCTGCGCCACAGGCCCCCATCGACATCGGGGCGCGGATGCGGGCAATGTGGAAATAGGGGGTCAGCGTATCCGCACGCCCGGCCCGTGCTCGCCGGGCGGCAGCAGCATAATTCCGGCCTGTTCGAGCGTGGTGATGAGCAGCGCTTCCGTCGCGCGGTGGAGCACATGGCGGTGGCGCTCGAAATCGCGCACCGTGCTGCGCGAGACGCCCGCGCGCTCGGCCAGATGTTCCTGCGTCCAGTCGAGAAGCCCGCGTGCGGCGCGGCATTGTTCGGGCGCCAAATCCATCGCTTCTGCCTTGCGTAACGACGACCAAATCAACCATAATGGGCGACATATCGCAAGACTCGAGGATTAACCGCCCGCAGGGAGGCCCCCGCTACCTATGTCCCATGGCACGCTGCTCCTCGTCGCGCTGCTTCTGCCGTTCATCGGCAGCCTCGCTGCGGGGTTTCTGCCGACCCACGCGCGCAACACCGCCGCGATCCTGGCCGGCAGCGTGGCGGTGGCGGGTATCGGCATAAGCGGCTGGCTCTACACCACGCTTGCCGACGGGGAGCCCGTGCAGTTCTGGCTGTCCTGGCTGCCCATGCTCGGGCTGGACTTCACCCTGCGGCTTGATGGCCTCGCCTGGCTGTTCGCCATGCTGATCTTCGGCATCGGCGCGCTCGTCGTGCTCTATGCCCGCTACTACATGTCGCGCGAAGATCCCGTGCCGCGCTTCTTCTCCTTCCTGCTCGCCTTCATGGGCTCGATGGTCGGTATCGTGCTGTCAGGCAATCTCATTCAGCTGGTGTTCTTCTGGGAACTCACCAGCCTGTTCTCCTTCCTGCTCATCGGCTACTGGCACCACACCGCCAATGCGCGCGACGGCGCCCGCATGGCGCTCACCGTCACCGGCACGGGCGGGCTGTGCCTGCTGGTCGGCGTGCTGCTGATCGGCCGCATCGTCGGCAGCTACGACATCGACCAGGTGCTGGAATCGCGCGACCTCATCGTCCAGAGCGATCTCTATGTGCCGGCGCTGGTGCTGGTCCTGCTTGGCGCCTTCACCAAGAGCGCGCAGTTCCCGTTCCATTTCTGGCTGCCGCACGCCATGGCCGCCCCCACCCCCGTCTCGGCCTATCTGCATTCGGCGACCCTGGTGAAGGCCGGCGTCTTCCTGATGGCGCGCCTGTGGCCGGTGATGGCGGGGACGGAGGCGTGGTTCTGGATTGTCGGCAGCGCCGGTCTCGCCACCCTGCTGATCGGCGCCTACGTCGCGATCTTCCAGAACGACATGAAGGGGCTTCTCGCCTATTCGACCATCAGCCATCTCGGGCTGATCACGCTGCTGCTCGGCCTCAACAGCGAGCTCGCCATGGTCGCGGCGATCTTCCACATCATCAACCACGCCGCCTTCAAGGCGTCGCTGTTCATGGCCGTGGGCATCATCGACCATGAAACCGGAACGCGCGACCTGCGGCGCCTGTCCGGCCTGAACCGCTTCATGCCCTTCACCGCGAGGCTGGCGATGATCGCCGCCGCCGCCATGGCGGGCGTGCCGCTGCTCAACGGTTTCCTCTCGAAGGAGATGTTCTTCGCGGAGACGCTGTCGGCCCAGGCGTCGCTGCCGCTGCTTCTCGACATCCTGCCCTTCGCCGCGATGGTGGCGAGCGCCTTCGCCGTGGCCTATTCGCTGCGCTTCATCCACGGCGCCTTCTTCGGCCCCGACCCGGTGGACCTGCCGCACGTCCCGCACGAGCCGCCGGCCTGGATGCGGCTGCCGGTCGAGATCCTGGCGCTGGCCTGCATCATCATCGGCCTGCTGCCCGCCGCCACCGTGGGGCCGTATCTGGACATGGCGGCGCACGCCGCGCTGGGTGCCGCGACGCCCCATTACAGCCTGGCGGTCTGGCACGGCTTCAACATGCCCCTGGTGATGAGCCTGCTCGCCCTGGCGGCCGGCGTGACGCTCTATTTCCTGCTTCAGCCGCTTTTTCGCAGGAACATCGAAGGCCCGCCCTTCATCAGCCGCCTGGAAGGACGCCGCATGTTCGAGCGGAGCATGGTCTTCCTGTCCTGGCGCCTCGCCCGGTCGCTGGAAGGGCTGCTGGGCACCCGCCGCTTGCAGCCCCAGCTTCGGCTGGTCGTCTGCGTCGCCATCCTGGCCGCGGGGTGGGCGGTCTACCGGCGCGGGCTCGGCCCCGGCAATCTGGTCCCCTCGGGCATCGATCCCGTGCTGGCCATGGTCTGGGTGATCGGTGCCGGCTGCGCGCTGGGTGCGGCGTGGCAGGCCAAGTTCCACCGCCTCGCCGCGCTGATCCTGCTCGGCGGCACGGGGCTGGTGACCTGCGTCACCTTCGTCTGGTTCTCCGCCCCCGACCTTGCGCTGACGCAGCTGCTGGTCGAGATCGTGACGACCATCCTGCTGCTGCTCGGCCTGCGCTGGCTGCCCAAGCGGCTGCCCGGCACCGGCCCCGAGGGCATGCGGACGACGCGCCGCCTGCGCGACCTCGCCATCGCCATCACCGCCGGTCTCGGCATGGCGGGGCTGGCCTTCGGCGTGATGACCCGCTTTCCGCCGGAAATCCTGGCGCAGCATTTCCTGGAGCGCGCCTACACGGAGGGCGGCGGCACCAACGTCGTCAACGTGATCCTGGTGGATTTCCGCGGCTTCGACACGCTGGGCGAGATCACCGTTCTGGGCGCGGTGGCGCTGACCGCCTACGCGCTGCTGCGCCGCTTCCGCCCGGCCCCCGACAGCGTGGACGTGCCGGAGCAGCAGCGCGACCAGAGCGCATTCGACATCGCGCGGCCCGAACGCCGGGAGGGCGACACGGTTGCCGACTGGCTGCTGGTTCCGTCGGTGATCGCGCGGCTTCTGTTCCCGGTGGTCGGGATGGTCGCGCTGTTCCTGCTGCTGCGCGGACATGACCTTCCCGGCGGCGGGTTCGCCGCGGGGCTGATGGCGTCGATCGCGATGATCCTTCAGTACATGCTGGGCGGGACGCAGTGGGTGGAGGCCCGGCTGCGCGTGCTTCCGCTGCGCTGGATGGGGCTCGGGCTTCTGCTGGCCACCCTGACCGGACTTGCCGCCCTGCTGTTCGGGCGTCCCTTCCTGACCACCTATTTCACCTACGCGAAGCTGCCCCTCATCGGGGATGTTCCAATGGCGAGCGCCCTGCTGTTCGACGTCGGCGTCTTCGCTCTGGTCATCGGGGCGACGATGCTGATGCTGATCGCGCTGGCCCGCCAGTCGGTCCGCGGCCATCGCGCCGCCGCGCCGCGCGCGCCCGCGGCGAACGCCCCCGCGCTGCCCGCGCCGGCCTCCACCGGGGCCTCGACCGCCGCAACGGGAGACGATTGATGGAACTTATCCTCGCGCTCGGGATCGGGGTGCTGACGGGCTCCGGCGTCTGGCTGCTGCTGCGGCCGCGGACCTTCCAGGTCATCATCGGCCTGTCGCTGCTCTCCTACGCCGTCAACCTCTTCATCTTCTCGACCGGCGGCCTGCGCACGGGGGCGGCGCCGGTGCTGGAGCGCGGCATGGCCGGCAGCCTCGCCACCTTCGCCGACCCGGTGCCCCAGGCACTGGTCCTCACCGCCATCGTCATCAGCTTCGCGACGACGGCGCTGTTCCTCGTCCTGATCCTCGCCGCGCGCGGCCTGACGGGAACCGACCATGTGGACGGCAAGGAGAAGTCCCGGTGAACGGGTGGATGAATCATCTGGTGATCGCGCCGATCGTCATCCCGCTGCTGGTCGGCGCGCTGATGATGCTGATCGACGAGCGCCGGCGCACGCTGAAGGCCGCGCTCGGGGTCGTCTCGGCGTCGGTGCTGCTGGTGCTGGCGGTGGTGCTGCTGTTCCTGACGGACCACACCGCCACGGGTGCCGACGCCACCGTGCGCGTGTACCGGCTGGGCGACTGGCCGTCGCTGTTCGGCATCGTTCTGGTTCTCGACCGGCTGTCCGCGCTGCTGCTGGTGCTGACCGGGGTGCTGGGGCTGTCGGCCCTGATCTTCTCCCTGGCCCGCTGGCAGAATGCGGGGGCGCATTTCCATTCGCTGTTCCAGTTCCAGCTCATGGGGCTGAACGGCGCCTTCCTGACCGGCGACCTGTTCAACCTCTTCGTCTTTTTCGAGATCATGCTGGCCGCCTCCTACGGGCTGGCCCTGCACGGCTCCGGCCTTGCCCGCGTCCGGGCCGGGCTGCACTACATCGCCATCAACCTGTCGGCCTCCCTGCTCTTCCTGATCGGGGTGAGCATGATCTACGGCGTGTCGGGCACGCTGAACATGGCCGACCTTGCCGGGCGGATCGCCGGGGTGGCTCCGGAGGACCGCGGGCTTCTGGAGGCCGGGGCGGCGATCCTCGGCGTCGCCTTCCTCATCAAGGCGGGCATGTGGCCGCTGGGTTTCTGGCTGCCGAACACCTACACCACGGTCGGGGCGCCGTCCGCCGCGATCATCTCGATCCTCAGCAAGGTCGGCATCTACGCCATTCTGCGTCTGTGGCTGCTGGTCTTCGGCGAGAGCGCCGGGACCTCGGCTGGCTTCGGCGGGTACTGGCTGCTGATCGGCGGGGTCCTGACCATCGCCTTCGGTTCCGTGGCGGTGCTGGCGACGCAGAATCTGGCGCGGCTGGCCGGGGCCAGCGTGCTGGTCTCCTCCGGCACGCTGCTGGCCGCCATCGGCGCCGGGCAGGTGGCGGTGACCAGCGGCGCCCTGTTCTACATGACCAGTTCCGTCCTCGCGATCGCCGGCCTCTTCCTGCTGATCGAGCTGGTCGAGCGCGGGCGCATGGTCGGCGCCGACGTGCTGGCCGTGACGCGCGAGGCGTTCGGCGAGGGCGAGGACGAGGAATCGGACGATGACGACGCCATCGGCGTGTCCATTCCGGCGATCATGGCGATCCTCGGCATGGCCTTCATGGCCTGCGCCCTGCTGCTGGCCGGGTTGCCGCCGCTGTCCGGATTCCTCGCCAAGTTCGCCATTCTGGAGCCCCTGCTGGCACAAGGCGAGGGGGAGGGGCTTCCCTTCACCACATGGGCGCTGCTGGCGGCGCTGATCCTGTCCGGTCTGGCGACGGTCGTCGCGATGACCCGCACCGGCATCGACGTGTTCTGGGCCTCGCCCGCGAGCGAACTGCCGCGCGTGCGCGTCGTGGAGATCGCGCCGGTGATGATGCTCCTGGCCCTGTGCGTGGCGCTGACCGTCCAGGCCGGCCCGGTGATGCGCTACATGGAGGACACCGCCCGGTCGCTCCACGGGCCGCACCGCTATATCCAGGGGGTGCTTCCGCCCTCCGCCGTGCCGGGTGTGGGCAAGGGAGACGCCCCATGAGACGTTGGCTGCCGTTTCCGCTGTTGACCGCAGCGCTCGTGGCGATGTGGCTGCTGCTGACCGAGAGTGTGTCCCTGGGCTCCATCCTGATGGGCGGCGTCCTGGCCCTCCTCACGGTCCAGGGCTTCGCAAGGCTCGACCCGCCGCGCGGGCGGCTGCGGCGGCCGCGCGCCGCCGTCACGCTGGCGGGGCTGGTGCTGGCCGACGTCGCGCGCTCCAACCTGGCGGTCGCCAGGATCATCCTCAATCCGAAGCGGACGGAGCGGGTCTCCGGATTCCTCCGCATCCCGCTGGACATGCGCGCACCTTACGGTCTGGCCGCGCTGGCCTGCATCATCACGGCGACGCCCGGAACGATCTGGGTGGAGTACAATTCCGCGAACAACACCATTCTCCTCCACATCCTCGATCTGGTCGATGAGAGCGCCTGGATCGACACCATCAAGGGACGGTACGAGAAACGCCTGATGGAGATCTTCGAATGATCGCCACGCTGCTGCTCTGGTCGATTTTCCTGGCGCAGATCATGCTGGTCGCGGCCATGGGCTGCGCGGCGTTCCGCGTGCTGCGCGGGCCGCGGGCGCAGGACCGGGTGCTCGGGCTCGATACGCTGTACGTCAACGCCACGATGCTGCTGCTGACCTTCGGCATCCGCACCGCGAGCACGCTCTATTTCGAGGCGGCGCTGATCATCGCGCTGCTCGGCTTCGTCGCGACGGCGGCGCTGGCGAAATTCCTCATGCGCGGAGAGGTGATCGAATGACGCATCTGGCCGAACTGCCGGCGTGGGCCGCGATTCCGACGGCGCTGCTCCTCCTGCTGGGCGCCGGGCTGGCGCTGATCGGGTCCATCGGGTTCTTGCGGCTCCGGACCTTCTACGAGCGGGTCCACGCCCCGACCCTGGGCACCACGCTGGGGATCGGTTTCGTGCTGTTGGCGTCGATGCTGTGCTTCACCGTGCTGCAATCGCGCCTCGCGCTGCACGAGGTCCTGATCGCGGTCTTCATGGTGGTCACGACGCCCATCACCCTGACGCTGCTGGCCCGCGCCGCCCTCTACCGCGACCGCAGCGAGGGCAGCGACGACGTGCCGCCGGCCCCGCCGGCCTGAATGGCCCGCGCTTCCGCTGGGCGCGGGTGCAGACAATAAGTCCTCGACCTATAGGAGAAAGTATCCGCCCTATTTGAGGGTACGTCTTAATTTCGGCCCATTTGGACGCGGCCGAGCGATTTATTCTTCCCGTACGGGCTGCTTGGGTGGATGATTTCCCGTCGTCTTCGCCAGGATGATCGTGCTTTTCGGCGATAATGCATCGTTTGGGAGGAGTACGCATGCCCCGCATCCTCAACCACGCACCGTGGCTGGTCCTCGCCGTCTTGGGAGCGTTCGCGCTCGGCACCGTCGCCTTGGCGAGAGGCGAGACCATCAACGCCCTTTGGCTGGTCGTGGCCGCCATCTGCACCTACCTGGTGTCGTACCGCTACTACAGCCTGTTCATCGCCACGCGCGTCATGCGCCTGGACCCGGCGCGGCCGACACCGGCGGTTCGCCGCAACGACGGCCTGGACTATGTCCCGACCAACCAATACGTCCTGTTCGGCCACCATTTCGCCGCCATCGCCGGAGCCGGCCCGCTGGTCGGCCCGGTGCTTGCCGCCCAGATGGGGTATCTGCCGGGCATGCTGTGGATTCTGGCCGGCGTGGTGATCGCCGGGGCGGTGCAGGATTTCATGATCCTGTTCATCTCGATGCGCCGCGACGGGCGGTCGCTGGGTGAACTGATCAAGTCCGAACTGGGGGACGTTCCCGGCGTGATCGCCCTGTTCGGGACCTTCATGATCATGGTGATCATCCTGGCGGTGCTGGCCCTGGTCGTGGTCAAGGCATTGACGAACAGCCCGTGGGGCTTCTTCACGGTCGCCGCCACCGTGCCGATCGCCCTGTTCATGGGCATCTACATGCGCTTTCTCCGGCCCGGACGGATCGGCGAGATCTCCGTGGTCGGCTTCATCCTGCTGATCGCGTCGATCCTGCTCGGCGGGCAGGTCGCCCAGAGCGAAACCCTGGCGCCGATGTTCACGCTGACCGGCGTGCAGATCACCTGGATTCTGATCGGCTACGGTTTCGTGGCGTCGGTGCTGCCGGTGTGGCTTCTGCTGGCGCCGCGCGACTATCTGTCGACCTTCCTCAAAGTCGGCACCATCGTGCTCCTGGCGCTGTGCATCCTGCTGGTCGCACCCCCCATGAAGATGCCCGCTGTCACCCAGTTCGTCGACGGCACCGGCCCGGTGTGGTCGGGGAGCCTGTTCCCCTTCCTGTTCATCACCATCGCCTGCGGCGCGGTGTCCGGCTTCCACGCCCTGATCGCCTCGGGCACCACGCCCAAGATGGTGGAGAACGAACTCCACACCCGCTTCATCGGCTATGGCGGCATGCTGACCGAGTCCTTCGTGGCCATCATGGCTCTGGTGGCGGCCTCCTGCATCGAGCCCGGCATCTATTTCGCCATGAACAGCCCGCCCGCGGTGCTCGGAACCACGGCGGAGTCCGCCGCCCAGGTGATCAACAACTGGGGCTTCGTCATCACGCCGGAGATGATCGAGCAGACCGCCAGGGACGTCGGCGAGGTGAGCATCCTGTCGCGGGCCGGCGGCGCCCCGACCCTGGCGGTCGGCATGGCGCAGATCTTCTCCGATCTGTTCGGCGGCAAGGGCATGATGGCGTTCTGGTACCATTTCGCCATCCTGTTCGAAGCCTTGTTCATCCTGACCGCCGTCGATGCCGGGACCCGCGCCGGGCGCTTCATGCTCCAGGATCTCCTCGGCGTGTTCTTCAAGCCGCTGCAACGGACCGCGTCCTGGGCCGGGAACCTGATCGCGACCGGGCTGTGCGTCGCCGCCTGGGGCTACATCCTCTATCAGGGCGTGATCGATCCGCTCGGCGGCATCAACACCTTCTGGCCGCTGTTCGGCATTTCCAACCAGATGCTGGCGGGCATCGCCCTGATCCTGGCGACGGTGGTGCTGTTCCGGATGAAGCGGGAACGCTACGCCTGGGTGACCATGGTGCCGGCGGCGTGGCTGCTGGTCTGCACCCTGACCGCGGGCGTGCAGAAGGTCTTCCACAGCAACCCGGCGATCGGCTTCCTCTCCCATGCCGAGCGTTTCAGCGCCGCCGCCGACGAGGGCAGGATTCTCGCCCCGGCGACCTCGATGGAGCAGATGCGGCAGGTGATCTTCAACGATTACCTTGACGCCGCGTTGGCGTCGCTGTTCGTCCTGGTCGTGCTGGCGGTGCTGATTTTCGGCATCCTGTCCTGTCTGAAGGCGCTGCGCAGCGACCGCCCGACCACGCGGGAGATTCCGGCGAGTTCCGTTCCCGCCGGGGCAGGGGACTGATCACCTCACGTTGCCGCCGCCGTTTCCTCAGCCCCGCAAGGGCGGAGAAGCGGCGGCACCCTTCATTGGGAAGAACGTCATTGGGAAGAACGCCTCATGAGCAGCCTGAAAAGCAATCTCAGCCGGTTTCGCGGGTATTTCGAGCAAACCGCCAAACTCATGGTCGGGGTGCCCGATTACGATGCCTATCTCGAACACATGCGGACCCTGCATCCCGAACAGCCGGTGATGACGTATTCCGAATTCCTCGACAATCGGCTGGAAGCGCGTTATGGCGCCGGGAAAGCCGGCTGCTGCTGAGTGTACCGCAACCCGATGCTCCTTGGCCCGATCCTGCCTTTGAGACGTATCCCGCGCGATCGTGGCCCAGCCAGCCGTTCCGTTCAGCGGAAGATCGACGCGGTGCCATTGGGGCGGAAGTTCCGGTAGACGCCCTCGATCGCCGCCCACATCGGTTCATCGTGCTGCGGATCGCGCTGGAAGGATTCCGGCCAAGCGTATCTTGGCATCCCGTTTTCCCGGCCGACCTTCCGGTCGGCATCGCCGAGAGCCTCCAGCACGGCCAGAATGAACGGTGCCCCGGGAAGCCGGGTGTCCTCGAGAGCCTTCCGACCGGAGACGTACCGCATACTGGCGATGGAGTCTGGAACCGTCAGCCTCCCGATCGGGTCCGCCCCATATGCCAAGGCGTACCACACCTCGCTGGCGCTGTAGCCCCGGTTGAAAAACGCCTTGCGAGCCGACGAGTCGCGGGGAATGGGAGCCGGAGCCACGGACTTGGCCCCCAGGACGGACTCCGACCAGCGGGCCATCCCCTCCAGGAACCACGGACGCTTGAACATGGTGTAGCCGTACTGGAAAAGGTGGAACAGCTCGTGGGCCGGCGTCAGGTTCCCCGACTTCAGATGGCTGCCCAACGTGATGAACAGCGAGCAGTCGCCTCCGGGGTAGGAACGCGCCGAATCGAACGCCAGCCCTTTCTTCTCGATGGCGAGCATCCGCAGGCGGATCTGCTGGACTCCCTTGTATCTCGGCTGCTGAAGGGGATGGCGGAAACCGAGATGCAGCAGCATGTCGCGCATCGTGACGAGCTGCGTCATGATGTCTTCGACGACGTCCGGGGTGCCGTTGGCGTTCAGGTCCTCCCGATGCTCCAGAGCATTCTCGCCCTGGAGGCTGTAGTGGATGAAGAACTCGTCCTTCTGATAGACCTCCCCCCGGTAGGCCTCTGCGTTTCCCTTGCAGACGGCCCACGCGGCCCCGGAGGCCATCGGGAGCAGAGCGGCTGCCAGCAGCCCCGAAGCAGCCAAGGTCCTGAGAATCGCCCTCGCCATGCCAACTCCCGATGCCGCGGTCACAACCATTTTTTGAAGAGATCGCTCTTGTTCACAAAGGCGCTTCCCTGGTGGAGCGACGCCCGGCGGAGCAGGAACCGATAGAAGTCAACCTTCCTCGCCACTGCATTCTCCAGGCATCCCTTGATGCCGGGATAACTGTTGACTTCGAATAGATAGATCTCGCCGTCGGCGATTCCGAAATCGCAGCCGAGCGCGTCGATCATGAAATTGTAGTTTTCCTGCATGACCTCGGTGATGGTCAGGGCCGCACGCTCCACTTTCGCTGCGATCTCGGCGCCCGCCTTCTCACCGTACAGGCGGCTCAGGAAGGGAGCGGCATCGTAAGCGCTTCCTCCGGTCGCCAGGTTCGAGGTGATCGAGCCCGCCCCGCAGCGGGCATACACCCGGGGTATCCCCCAAACCCCGTTTTGCCCGCGGAACACCGGGACGCGGATGTCGAAAGGCCGGCCCTCCTCGTCCACGCTGCGGATGTAGGGTTGCAGCATGTAGGGGCCTGCGGACCTGTCCGCCAGGAGCCGGTGAAGCCCGGCCTCGTCGAGCACCGTGCGCTCCTGATCGCATTCCAGCAGGAACGTGTCGGTCCCCGCCCTGGCGATGCGGTAAACGTTCCGCCCGCGGTTGGACGAGTAGGGCTTGACGACGGCTTGGCCGTAGGTGTCGAGGGCGCGCCGCAGCCCGTCCACGGACAGTTCCTCGGAGGGGATTGCAAAGCCTGCGGAGCGGGGGTCCCCTGCCAGCAGCGGCAGCATCACATCCTTGCCGCCCGGTCGGTGGAACGTCAGGAAGGCGCGCTTGCGAAGCTCCCTGTACACAGCCCGGTGGGCGTCGCTCTTCGGCGGTGCGTTGTCGATCACCCAGGGGAACACGGAGTCTCCCGCGACCCACTTTCCGTGGTCGTAGACGTAGCCCTTTACTCTTCCCGCCTCTACCCGGCAGTTCTTGTAGGACATGTAGATGACCGACAAGCCCTGCCGATGGCAAGCCTCCGCCAGCGCGTTGACTTCCATGAAGTTGGGCTTGGTCGGATACATCAGGAACCCAATTAGGTTCGACTGGGGCAGGTTCGACTGGGGCAGGTGGTCCGCCTGGGCTGGAAGCGTGCCGGTTGGAAGCGTCTCGGTCGGAGGCGTCTTCGGCGTTTTCGGCCGCTTGACCGGCCGCGCCGCGCCGCGCCCCTTGATCTCGGGGCGAAGCCGGGCACGGAGCGCCTGGGCCACGAACAGGTCCGGCGCCCGCTCAAGGGCCTGGTCAAGCATCACCGCGGCCACGGCGGCATCGTTGCGCCGCAGGGCGATCGTCGCGCCCTGCGCCAGCCCTTCGGCATGGCCGGGCGCCACGCTCAGAACGTGGTTCACCCGCTCCCAAGCCTCGTCGAGCCGGCCCTGGGTGTCCAGCACCTGGGCAAGCGTCAGCTGGTTGTCGGGATCGCCGGGGTTGCGATCGGCCAGCGCCCGCGCCACCCGCTCCGCCTCCGTCATGCACCCCTGCATCAGGAGAACCGCCACGGCGGCGCGCAGCACCCCCTCGTCCCTGGGCGCCAGGGCCAGAGCCCGTTTGAGTGGGGCTTCGGCCTGGGCGGCCCGACCGGTGAGCATGCAGGCATGCGCCAGAAGCGCCCAGGCCAGCGCGTCGTCCTGGTTCGCCATGAGGTGGGTCCTCAGCACCTCCAGCATCTTAGGGTACCGCCCTGCCAGACGATGGGCGATGGCTTCCCGGTGCACCGCCGGCCACGCGGTCGGCGCATCAGCCGTGGCGGCTCCGTCGGAGAACGAAGGAGAGGACGGCATGGGGGCTCCTCAACGCGAATGACGGCAAGCGCGGTGTGACACGTACCAAAGGCATAGGCTCGGCCAGCCTGCTTGGCACACATACAGAAGCACTTTGTTCACCTCAAGGATGAGTTTTGCGGAAACTTGCAGCGATATGTAGAAAGGTCGGATTGGAAATACCGAACTGTCCGTGCGAGGGGGAGCCGTCTCCCGATCGGGACCGGCCCCCGGTTCAGTACAGGTACTTCACCGACTGCGCCAACGCGGCCATCGCGTGGTAGCTGTAGTCGTTGCGCAGGTGAAGCTGGTTCAGCGCGTAGCGGAAGCCGCCCATGGCGACGTCGGGCTCGGGCAGGAAGAAGGTCGTGCCATAGTCCTGATATTGCAGTTGCAGGCAGAACCGCACGCCCATCATGACCACGGCGGTGCGCTGTTCCACCCCCGTGCCCAGCCGCTTGGCGATGGCCAGAGCGGCCGACGCGCCTTCGATGTACTGGCAGGAGTTGATGGCCGGCAGCTCCCCGTGGAACTTGAAGGAAGCGCCGAGATAGTCGTCGTAGCGGCAGCGGTGCGGATAATAGAAGAAGGTGTCCTCGATCCAATCCTCAAGCTCCAGCCCGATGTCGGCATAGCGCCGATCGCCGGTGGCTTCGTGCAGATCGTTCATCGCCATCACCAACCACGGGACGATGCCGACCAGATTGACGCGGGTCTCCTCGTCGTAGATTCCCTGCGGCGACCGGTTGGCCGCGCCGGCCCGCCAGGCTTCCAGATAAAAAGCCAAGCCTCTGTCCGCGCTGTCCAGATAGCGCCGGTCGCCGGTGTGACGGTACAGCCGGGCCAGGGCCAGCAGGAATTCGCCCGGAGCGATGGTGTTTTCCGCTCCGTAATAGGGATGTTCGGGCGGCACGTCGAATTGCCGGAAATGGCCGTTGCGGTCCTGCATGTACAGCAGCTCTTCCGCCAGCCCCAGCATCGCCTCCTCATAGTCGCGGGTGCCCGTGCATTCGGCCAGCTTCAGGATCGACAGGATGGCGACGGCGTTGGTGCCCAGCTTGGCGTTGTAATAGGGGGCCGGCGGGTCGCGGTGGCAGACCACGCACCGCCGCCCGTCCCAGCGCAGGAATTTCAGCGTGAAGTCGATGCCGCGCCGCGCGCTTTCCACATAGCTGTCGCGGGGCGCGATTTCGTTCACCAACAGCAGCGTGTAGGGGTTCAGCGCGTGGCGGACGATGTTGCCGCCTTCGAGCCAGCGCCGGCCCGGACGGTTGCCTGGGGTGTATTTGTAGCCGTACTGCCCATCCGGCGTCTGGTTGCGGATCAGCCAGTCGGCCCCCAGCTCCAGCGCGTGCACCATCGTCTCGCGCGTTACCTCCGCCATGCTGCGCAGGGGATAGCCGCGATACAGGTTGATCACGCCGCCGGCCTGACGGTCCTCGATCCACGACACGGACGAGAAGCGGATCAGTTCCTGGCTGTGGTCCGCGCCCCAGACCGTCTCGTACAGCACCAGATCGCGGCGGATGCCTGCCCGCCTCGGCGGGCGCAGGAACTGCATCAGCCCGGCCTTGCGGAACAGGGTTTCCAGGAAGACAACCGGGCTGCTGATGCCCATGTGCACGGCATGGCCGGGTTCCAGATACTTGGCGGTATCGGTCGCCACGTCGCGGACGAGAAGGCCATGGACGCCGAGTTCCAGCGCCCAACCGAGCGCGGTCGGCGTGCGGTCGGTGAGCAGGCACAGGTCGTAGAGCACCTCGATCTCGATCTCGCAACGCGCGATGATCTCGGCCGGGGTCGGCGGCAGGTCGATGTCGTATTCCGCCTTGTTCGCTTCGCGGATTTTGGCCCAGTCGGTGACGATGCGCCGGGCGGCGCGGTCCACGGCTCCGGCGACGGTGGCCTCGGCGGCCATGCGCTTCGCCAGCTTGCGGCCCTTCAGCTTCGGCTCGTCGCGCATCCGCAGCGACACCAGCACCCGTTGCTTCCCCTTCTGCCGGGGAGCCGGCGTCGCCTCGCCGGTCAGCAGGCGCCGCACGCGACCGGTCAGCATGGGCCGCAGCCAGCCCTCGACCCGGAAGGGCGGCGCGATGCGGTAGAGAATCCAGCCGGAGCCGATGACGACCGGATGGAACCAGCCGAGATCGAGGTTGTCGCGCAGCCGCAGCCGCGGCCGGTCCAGTTCTTCCTCGGTCCAGGGGCGCACCGCCGGCAGCACGCGGTCGATCAGCAGATGGCCGATGCCGCGCGCCAGCAACGACTGCGCCAACGCCGATTCGCCCTGTTCGCGGAAGGGCTCCGGCTCCAAGGCTTCCAGCCGGTCGTCGTGGGGGGACAGCAGTATCCAGTCCGTGGGCGAGCGGGCGTCGGTCAGGAAGCCGACCCGTGTGGTGCAACCCGCCAGTTCCGCCGTGACCGCCCGGGCGAATGTCGGTTCGGCGTGGTCCACGGCTGGTTTGCGGTCCATCACCACCGGCCGGGCGGGGATGGCGTAGGGGGATTCCTTGAAGGGCGCGGTCGGCGCGGGGCCTTCGTAATCGGGATCGCTGCCGGGCAGCGGCGGGGGCTGCCAGCCCTCGGGCAGCGGCTTGCGCTTCAGCGGGAGGTGGTAGAACCGCATGCCGTTGCCGCACAGCGCCCCATCGGGAGCATCGAACGACGGGTCGATGGGCGAGGCTCCGTGGTCGTCGCGGAAATGGGCCTCAAGCATTTCCTTGGTCGGTACCACCTGCTGTTCGTCGTTCACTGTCTTTCTTCCGTCGGATTCTGAATAAAAAAAGGAAATTGGCCGCTGCGCCCACTGGTCAGCCGCGGCGATGATAGCCGCTCTATTGCCAAAAGCCAGAGCCAAGCCGCTGTTGGTGCGGATGTGCGAAGACAAAAAAACGGGACCCTTGCGGGTCCCGTCCGGGTGACGGACCGGCGTTGCCGCCGGCCCGTCGATGCCCTTAAGGCTTAGGCTTAGCCCAGATCATCTTCGAGTTCGATGTCCCCGGCCGCCAAGTCGTTGACGCCGTTGAGCGTTGCCATGAGCTTCAACTCGCCGCTCGAGATGGCTCCGTCACCCGTCCCCTCGGTGAAGGTGTAGGCGGCGGTATCCTCACCATCGCTGATCACGAGCAGGCCTGTGTCACCAGTTACCGCTGTGATCGATCCCCCGTCGTCGGTCAGGGACGAGAGGAAATCAGCCACATCTTGCGAGTTGGAGAGGCTCGCCGACCCGTTTTCAGTGAAGTAGGCCGAGGCATCAATGATGTATCCCTCGTCCCCGTCAACGGTGAAGTTCAGATCGTTGTTATGCGCCGTCTCATCGACTTCGCCAAAGTTGAATTCACCGTTGCCATTCTTATCCAGGCCGAGTCCGTTGAAGACGATTTTATCCTCACCGGTATCGAAGCCATTGATCGTGTCACCACCCGGCGAAGCAGCCGTGTAAATCACGCGATCCTCAGCGTCGTCGTCACCCAGTTCATAGGTCTGTTCGCCGGTATCAGCGTCGATGTCGGCGTCACCGTCCGCATCGCTGTCGGCATCGCCATCGGCATCACCGTCCGCGTCGCCATCGGCGTCACCGCCACCCGGCTGCGGCTCGATGTCATTGCCGATCTGGTTATGGATATCCTTCTGGGCGTTCGCCGCTTCCTGCAGCAAGCGCTCCCGTTCCTCAGGGGTGCTGGCGCTGGCCGCGCTTTCTAGGCTGTCCGCAACCGCCTTGTTCGCATTGGCGATCGCGGCCGCGGCCGCAGTTGCAGCCGCGATCGCCGCACCGGACGCCCCGGAGTTCGTGAGCGCGTTGGTGAGCAGGCCGCTAACCGCGGAGGCGTCAGTCAAATTCAGGGGGCCGCCGTTTGCCGCTGCGGCATCGGAGATCGCCTTGGCGACCGAGTTGAAGACGTTCAGAGCACCTGCGGAACCCGGCGCTGCACCGGAAGCGGCGCGCGCGGTTTCCATCAGCGTGGCGACCTGCACGGCTGCAGCCTGCGCCTTCGCGGCCGCCGCCCGCACCGCCGGATCATCGCTGTTCAGCGCGGCGATCGGATCATAGTTGGTCAGATCGACACCGGCCGGCAGGCCCAGGGCCGCGGCCACGCTGGCGGCGGCCGTCTCGGGGTCGGCACCGGCGGCGATCTGCGCCTGCACGAGGGTGGTGAGGGGGTTCACCACCGTCGCGCCGGCAGGCGCCGTGAACACGCCCTTGAACTCCTGACCGGTGCTGACGTCGACACCGCCGAAAGCAACGACCGGAGCGTTCGGGTTGCCGCCCAGGCCGCTGAAGGCGCCACCGGCACCCGTCTGGACGCGGGCTTCGCCCTGATCCCACACGCCGTTGCCGTTCTCGTCACGGAAAACCCAGGCGCCTTCGATGTAGCCGTCGGCCACGATACCGGCGGAGCTGGTGCCTCCAGTCCCACCGGAGCCGCCGCCGCTGCCGCCGCTATTGCCACCAGCGCCGGCGACCGGTGCACCCCCGGAGCCGCCACCGCCACCGCCACCGCCACCGCCGCCAGTGACTTCCAGAGCCGTGCCACCACCGCCGGTGGCGCACGCCGCCAGCGGCAGGATGAGAAGGGTGAGGGCCGAGCCCTTGGCTCCAACATTCTTAAGGTGGAAGTTCTTCACGAACTTCTGCAGTGCGGCGCGTCCGGTGGGAAGCTCCACCTGACGCACTCCAGCGTTCGCATGAGTCTGCTGGAACCGCGAAAGCTCCGCCTCGGAGGCGGCAATACGCACACCGTTAAGGAGCTGGCCTCCCAGCCAGGCGTTGGCCGTTTTGAGAAGTGCCCCTTGCCCCTCAATGCTTTCGTTTATCCCGGTCATAGTATGCCTTTCATCATTCCAACTTCCCCATCCAGCTAGGTATCGCTCGCTGCGCATCGGAGCGCTGTAGGGCCCTTTCCCTCAATAAGGATACCTGTATAGCGTATCGGATACACTCTTTCAGAGCGTAAGCGCAAGGTAACAAATCCATAAGTTATCAACCGGCAGAACAATCGTACCCTTACGCGACATGAGGTCGCGCTTTCTCCTTTATCATTGGAATTTTATGTCGCCCCGTTGGAGCGGGCGTTGAAAATTCCCAAGAATCAGCTGGAAAGGGTGAGTATGTGGTTAATATCGCCGTTCACTAGGAGTATGGCATAACCGACTCCGCTATAACTAGCATATAAGAACACACAACAATTAAAGATCATTAAGATTGGCCATATAAACCTCCTATCTTTGTGTAGTCTCAAAAATTTGAGCCGAAAAAGCGATGCGAATTGCAACGTTCTTCACCCTTTGGGTGGCGAGTCCGTGCTTCTGATGGAATCGGCGTTGTGTTCGGACAAGCTGCCGCACTGCTTGCGGTGATATGCTGTTTGCGGAGTTTATGTAGTGATTTGTGGAGATTGAACCGCTTTATGGATAGCCGGTGCCATGCATAATTTCTAGCAGTTGTATATGCCCAACTGTATAGTCCGCGCATTCGCAAGGAGGTTGGTGAATGCCGAGATTGCTGCCGAAAACTGCGGCGAACCGTGGGCCGAGAGGTCTGTGCGTGAGCATGCGGGCACGGCGAGCCGGGTTGGTCGTCGCCGCATGTCTTTCCATTCTGCCCGCAGCGCCCGTGGCGGCCGAAACGCCCGCCGCCAGCCCGCAGCAGCAGGGCCGGCCCCTGGAAAGTACGGAAAGCGTTTATCGGCATGTCCTGAAGATGACGGGCCTCGATGCCCGCCGCCCCAACCAGGACGAGTTCATCGGTGCCGTCAGCGACGCTGTGCGCTCGCACCCGTCCAGCCGGGGCAATCTGCTGAACCGCGACATCGCCGAACAGGGGATCAAGGCGGCCCGTTCCGACCTGTTCCCGTCGGTCAACATCGGGCTGGAGAGCGTCGGCAGCAGCTTCGGCCGAGTCGGCAAACACCAGTACAGCGACTTCGCCGTGCGTCCCGATGCTTTCTTGACGGTTCAGCAACTCATCTATGATGGCGGCGCCGTGTACAAGCGCATCGCCGCCGCGCGCTACAACGCCACGGCGGTTCAGGCGACCACCGCCGCCCAGACGCACAGCTTCGCGCTGCAGACGATTTCCGTCTACTATGATGTCGTGCGGCTCCGGGCGATTGTGGAAATGGCGCGCGAGAATGTGCGGCGCTACGAGGAGCTGTATGGGCAGGTCCGCGAGCGGGCGGAAGGCGGCCTCATCCCCCCCAGCGACATGCTGCAGGCGGAAAGCCGCTTGGCCGACGCCCGGGCGCGTCTGATCGGGTTCCTGGCTCAATACCAGCAGGTGGTGGCCAGTTTCGTGGAACTGTTCGGACGCCAGCCCGAAAACGTCGGGTTGCCGGTGATCAATATCCCGGTGCCGACCTCGCCGGACGAGGTGATGGACCGGGCCTTCGGACAAAACCCCACCCTGGTCGCCAGACAGTTCGGCATCGCCACATCGCGGGCCGAATACGACGCGCTGCGCGCCAGTGATTTTCCGCGCATCGGCTTCTCGGTCCAGGGCAGCAAGTACGACGTCAGCAATCTGCGCAAGCCCGACTATGGAGTCGACGTCCGCGTCGGCGTCACGATGAACCTGTATTCCGGCGGCCTCATCACCGCCCGCCAGGAGCAAGCGCGGCAGCGGGTGACCGAAGCCGAGCTGCAGTTCGACAGCACTCGGCTCGAACTCGAACGGCGCGTGAAGTCGGCGCTCGTCGATCTCTCGTCCCTCGGTGAACGTCTGGATGCCGAGGCCATCACGGTGAGGACTTATGCCGCCACTGCCGACGCCTATCGGGAAATGTTCATTATCGGAAGGAGAGGATTGTCCGACATCGTATCCGTTGAACGCGATCTTTTCGATGCTCAGCGCCAGTTCATCGACAATCTTGTTGATCTTGAGCTATCCCGACTCGTCATTGTATCGCTGACTGGCGATCTGTTGACCTTCCTAGGGCTGGATGATATCGCTCTGCGCGCACCAGGCGACAGGATGCCGCGCGAAAGGATGTAAGTATGAGGTCAAACGAGGCCGAGGTCGCCGCCGAGGTCGCCGCCGAGCGCCCCGGGCAGGAGACCGCGGAACCGGCCCACCAGATGTCCGCGCCGGTCGACCATCTCGAAAGCTGCCTTCTTTTCCTATGCCGCCATTACGACCTGCCAACCTCCCCGGCACGGTTGCGAGTCGGCCTGAGCGGGCATGGCAGCGGCCCCTTCACCGTCCAGGATTTCTTCCAGGCCGCCGACTATGCCGGCCTGGCCGCGCTGCTGGACAAGCACCCCCTGGAGGAGGTGACCAGGGACAATCTGCCTCTCGTGGCGCTGCTCAACGGCAACCGCGCGGTGGTGCTTCTCCGCAAGATGGAGGCCGATTCCTCCTGGGTCGTCTACAACCCTGAGCTCGGCGACACCCCGGTCCGCATGACTTCCGGCGAACTTTTCGTCGCTTATCAGGGCATGGCGGTCATCGTCCGTCCACGCCACCGGGGCATGACGGACGACGGCACGGTGCTGCCCGACGGGCACTGGTTCTCGCGGGCGATGGTGCGCAACCGGTGGACCTACGTCCAGGTTCTGTTCGCGGCCTTTCTGATCAACCTGCTCGGCATCAAGATGGCTCTCTTCTTGATGACCGTCTACGACAGGGTGGTTCCCAGCCTGGCATTCGAATCCCTGGCCGCGCTGAGTTCCGGCATCCTGATCGCGATCGGTTTCGAAGCGCTGGTGCGGACGCTGCGGTCGAAGTTCCTGGCGCGGGCGGCGCAGCGGGCCGACCTGGTCATGGGCCGGGACATCTTCAACCATCTGATCGACATGCAGATGAAGTCGCGGCGGGAATCCACCGGCGCCTTCACCAGCACGATGCGCGACTTCGAGAACCTGCGGGAGTTCTTCACCTCCGCAACGGTTCTGGCGCTCGTCGATCTTCCGTTCATGCTGGTGTTCCTGCTGATCATCTACGTGCTCGGCGGGTGGATGGTGGTGATCCCGCTGATGACGGTACCGATCGTGGTCGCCATGTCGCTCATCGTCCAGCCGATGGTGGCGCGCATGACCATGGCCTCGATGGAGGAGGGGCAGACAAAGCTCAGCGTCCTTGTGGAGACGCTGACCGGGCTGGAGACCGTGAAGACCACCGGCGTGGCGCCGGTGATGCGCAAGCGCTGGGAAGACAGCCTGGCGCGCCAGGCCCGCATCGATCGGCGCGGGCTGCTGTCGAACATGATCTCCCTGCATGGCACGACCGTAATCATTCAGCTCAGCCAGGTGTCGCTGATCGTGTACGGCGTCTATCTGATCGCCACCAACCAACTGTCCATGGGCGGCCTGCTCGCCTCCATGATGCTGACCCGGCGGGTGATGGGGCCGCTGCGCGAACTGGCGCATACCTTGCAGCGCATCAACATGGCGCGCAGCGCCTACAAGTCGGTCGATCAGTTGATGGCGACGCCGACCGAGCGCGAGGAAGGCCGCCAGTACATCAGCCGGCCGCGCCTGGCCGGCAAGATCGAGTTCCGGAACGTCCGCTTCCGCTATCCCGATCAGACCATGGACGTGCTGAACGGCCTGTCCTTCACGGTCCAGCCCGGCGAGAAGGTGGCGATCGTCGGACGGATCGGGTCGGGCAAGAGCACGGTGGCCCGCCTTCTCGTCAATCTGTACACGCCCGACGAGGGATCGGTTCTGGTCGACGACGTCGACATCCGCCAGATCGACCCCTCGGAACTGCGCGACAACATCGGCATCGCCAGCCAGGAGAACTGGCTGTTCAGCGGCACGGTGCGCCTGAACATCGGCGCCGGCATGCTGAGGCCGACCGACGAGGCGATCCTGCGGGCGGCCACCATTTCCGGCATCCACGACTTCGTCGGCCAGCATCCGCGCGGCTACGACATGGCCGTGCGCGAGCGTGGCGAAGGGTTGTCGGGCGGTCAGCGCCAGTCCATCGTGCTGGCCCGCGCCCTGGTCGGCGACCCGCCGATCCTGCTTCTGGACGAACCGACAAGCATGATGGACGCCAACACCGAACAGGCGGTGATGGCCCGGTTGAAGGATGCGATGCAGGGCAAGACCGTCCTGATCATCACGCACCGCACCAGCCTGCTGGACTTCGTCGATCGCGTGATCGTCATCGACGGCGGCCGCGTGGTGGCATCGGGACCGAAATCCATGATCATCAAGCCGGCGCGCGAGCCCGGCGCTGCCCGGTAGGATCACCATGGTCGCATACGTCGACGAGCGGGAACTGGTCGCCTTCCGCGTTCGCAAGCGGGGATCGGAGAACGTGCTTCTGTTCTCCATCCTGGGCTTCATAATCGCGATCATAACCTGGGCCGCCATCGCCGAGCTGGACGAGGTGGTGCGCGGACAGGGCAAGGTGATTCCATCCCAGCGGGCACAGGAGATCCAGCACCTGGAAGGCGGCATCGTTCAGCGGGTGCTGGTCACCGAAGGTGAGATCGTGGAGAAGGGGCAGGTGCTGCTGGAGCTGGACTCCACCATCATGCGCAGCCACTACTTGCAGGCCCGCCAGCAGTACAGCACCCTGAGCGCCCGCCTCCAGCGCCTGTCGGTCGAGGTGAACGAGCAGCCGCTGACCTTCCCCGAGGATCTGAAGGCCGAAACGCCGGCGGTGATCGCCTCGGAAACGGCGCTGTACCAGGGGCGCCGGACGGAGCATTTGTCGGAAATCCGGGTTCTCGAGCAGCAGTTGCAGCAGCGCCGCCAGGAACTCAAAGAGGCCCAGGTCAACCAGAACACGCTGATCAAGTCCATCGAGCTGCTGAGCAGGGAAATCGCCCTGTACAAGCCGCTGGTCCAGAAGGGGCTCGAGGCGGAAGTCACCCTGATCCATCTCGAACGCTCCCTCACCGACATGGTCGGCAAGCGCGAGGCGATGGAAATCGCCATCCCCCGCCTGGCCGTGGCGGTGCGCGAGGTCGAAGACCGCATTACGACGGTAAGGGACAAGTTCCGGGCGTCCGCGCTGCAGGAACTCGCCCAGGTCGTGGCGTCGCGCGAGGAGTTGGAGAAGTCGATCCCGGCCATGGAGGACCGATTCGCCCGCACCGAGGTCCGCTCGCCGGTGCGGGGGGTCGTGAACCGGGTGCTGGCCACCACCATCGGCGGCATCGCGCAGCCTGGCAAGCCGCTGGTCGAGGTCGTGCCGCTGGACGATTCGCTGCTGATCCAGGCCTACATCAAGCCCGCCGACATCGCCTTCCTGCGGCCGGGCCAGCCGGTGCGGGTAAAGCTGACCGCCTATCACTTCATCCGCTATGGCTCGCTCGAGGGCAAGCTGGAAACCATCAGCGCCAGTGCCGTGGAGCAGCCGGGCCAAAACCCTGGCGAGGGCATGTATCTGGTGCAGATCCGCACCCACGGCACGCTCGTGGACGCCGAGGGAAAATCGCTTGAGATCATCCCCGGCATGGTCGCCGAGGTCGATATCATCGGCGAGAAGCGCACCGTTCTGGAGTATGTGATCGAACCGGTCTTGAAAGTGAAGGATAAGGCCTTCACGGAACGTGGCCGCTAGACCGGTGCCGCCGTCGCGAGGCGTCCACCCAGGACCAGGAGCAGGAACTCCGGGAGTGGGTGGATCGCACGCAAAGCCCGGCGCCGGTCCGGCAAAGCCGAGAATGATCGAGAATGGCGCGCGGTGCCAGCGGGGGGAAGGCCAAGACGGAGCCTTCCGGTCGTAGAGCGCTTCGGGATCGCAAATGCACCTCGACCTTTCACTCCTTTGCGGCTTGCTGAAGCGGTTGCGCTCAACTCAGTCGAGCCTATCTTGCGTGAATTCGCCGATTCGGATAGTCTAACGGAAAGAAGATAACCTTATCTCGTAAGGTAATTCCGGACCATCTCCCGCTACGTATTCCCAAGGGGCAAAATGGACTTTCTCGTTGCAGAGGCTGCTGTTCTTGACAGCCAGAAGGAGCGGCTCAAATCTCGTGATGTCCCCACGTTTACTCCGCCGGGAAGCTTGCGGGAGAGCCGGCCGGAAGAGTGCTTCGCCCCCATTATCAAGCACGATTTTTCTCGCTTCATGGAGAACCCGGCGTATCGGCTTCTGGCCGATGCGGCGTCTCGGATCGGGCTTTCCTTCAAGGTCAGCAAGTCCAACTTGGTTTCCATCGGACATCCGTACGGAGCCTTCTTCCTCCCCGATACGACCTCGCCCTTTACATCCGCGGCGGCTCATTACGCCTGCCGGAATAAGAAATATGCAAAGAAGATCCTGGAAAGAGCGGGTATCTCCGTTCCGAAAGGCAGTGTTTTCAATAATAATCAGAAAAAGGCCGCATGGAATTGGGCGCGGTCCATCGGCTTCCCCCTGGTCGTGAAACCAACTTCCGAAGCGGAAGGGCGCGGCGTTCTCACGAACATCAGCGACCGCAAGACCTTCAACGATGCCTGGGAGATGGCGAGCCGCTTTTCAGCCCAGCAGATCATCGTTGAGGAAATGATTCGCGGCGACGACCACCGTATCATGGTGATCGGAGGCCGCTTTGCGGCTGCGACGATCCGGCGACCGTCGGAAGTGATAGGCGACGGCAAGTCGACGATCGCTCAGTTGGTGGATCTGAAGAACCAGGAACGGAAGCTGCTTCCCAACCTGACCACCAAGCCGCCCATCACCTTCACCGTTCCGATCCTGAAGCATCTCAGGGACCAGGGGCTGGACCAGCATTCGATCCCGAAGGAAGGCCAGAGGGTACAGCTCTCGCTGATCGCGAACGTCACGGCCGGCGGCTTCCACATCGACGTCACCGAGCGAGTCCACCCCGACTTCCGCAGGGTCGCCGAACGGGTCGCCAGTGTTCTGCCGCGCCTTGGCCATGTCGGCGTGGACATCATCGCGCAAGACATCACGGCGTCGCCGGACAGTCAGAAGTGGGCGGTGATCGAGGCGAACGCGGCCCCAAGCTTGCCTCACCACCATTTCCCCGTGGTTGGGCAATGCCGCGACGTCGTGGGACGATTGCTGCGGTTCAGCGTCGAGGATTACAAAGGAAGGCTTGAGGATCTGAGGCGTCCGGACACGGGCGTCGCTCGCCGTGTCGAGCCCCGGGACGCTTCTCTCGTCGATACCGGCAAACTGTCACTGGAACGGTTCCTGGTTGTGCGCGCCGCCAGGGAGAGGGGAATCACTCCCCTCGACTCGGCGGGCAAGCTCTGGCGCCTGAAGAAGGACGAGACCGTACAGTATTGGTATCGCAACATGCCGGAAAGCACGAGCTGGCCGGCTTTCAAGATCACGAGCGCAAGACATCAGGTAAAGCTGCTTCTCAAGGCGGCGGGAATCCGCACGCCGGAGGGGCGGACATTCTTCCGATCCGGAACCGAGGCGGCCTGGAGCTTCGCCAGGAAACTCCGGGGGCCTGTCGCCGTCAAGCCGGCCTGGACGAAGGCCGGGAAGGGAATCGTCGCCAACGCCAAGGACAAAGCGAGTTTCGAGGAGGCTTTCGCCATGGCGGGCTCCGCCCGTTCCGGCGTTCTGGGAGGCCGTAACCGCATCGTCGTGGAGCGCCATGTGGAGGGCGGCGACTATCGCCTGCTGGTCATCGGCGGGCGGTTCGTCGCGGCGGTCCGGCGCTGGCCGGCGCATGTGATCGGCGATGGACAGCGCAGCGTCTCCGAGCTGATCGATCAGAAGAACGCCTGCCGCGCCCTGAACCCGTATCTCCGCAAACATCCGGTGCAGGTTTCGGAAGACCTGCTGCGTGACCAGGGGGTCACGTTGAGCACCGTGTTGGCACCGGGAGAGCGGCTGCGGTTGCAGCCCGGCTCCGACGTTGCTCTCGGCGGAGAAATCGAGGACGTCACGGAACTGGTGCATCCGGCCTTCCGCAGGATCGCCGAGCGGGTCTGGGCGACGTTCCCCGGTTTGGCGTATTGCGGGGTGGATCTGGTCGCCCAGGACATCACGGCGGCGCCCAAGTCCCAGGTCTGGGCTGCGCTCGAGGTCGATGCCAATCCGGGCTTGGCCATGCACCATTTCCCCTGGGCCGGTCCAGGGCGTGATGTCGCCGGAGCGCTCGTCGACGGCGTGTTCCCGAAAGCCGAAGCCACGGCTGCCGTTGCGCCGCCGACCGACGCCCTGCGCGTGAGCGCCAGGAGCGGTCCGTCCGCGGCCAAGGCCGCCGAAGTGCTGATGCGCCCCCTGGAGGGACAGGGCAAGGAGCAGGCATCGGGCAGCCTCGGCGCGGTCCCCAGCCCCATCGTGCCGTCCGCGGCCGCGGTGTCCGTGCTGGAGCCGGTGTCACCGGAGGCCGAGGAGGAGGAGGATGCGCAGGGGGCCGACGACCGGAGTGCCGATGAACAGGGAGCCGATGACCGGGAAATCTCCGCCTACGTCCACGACCTCCGCTATGAGGATATCCCGGCGTCCGTGATCGAACGCACGAAGGTTCTTCTCCTCGACGCCTTGGGCACTTCGGTGCTGGGCGCCGGGCATCCGAGCGCCGTTCCGTACATCCGCCTCGCCCAGGAGATGGGAGGGGGACACCAGTCGACGGTGATCGGGACGGACGTGCGCTGTTCGAGCCACATCGCCGGCTTCGCGAACGCCGCCTTCGCCCAGATTCACGATTTCAACGACGGTCACAGGGTCGCCGCCGCGACCGGAGGGGCGGCGCATCCGGGGCGCGTCGTCATCCCCACGGCTCTGGCGGAGGGCGAGCGCCTCGCCTGCAGCGGCAGGGAACTGCTGGCCGCGATCGTCGCCGGCTATGATGTCGCCTGCAAGATCAGGGGCCGCAAGGTCAAGCCGAAGAGCGGCTTCTACGCCGCCGCCGCCATTGCGGCGCGTCTGCAAGGGCGCTCCGCCGCCGAGATATCGACCGCCATGGGGCTTGCCGGCTATGCCTCTCCGTCCCGGTCCGGCACCCGCAAGCCGGCGGGCGCCCTGGACCCCTATTCGAAAGGGCTGTGCGCCCGAGTCGGCATCGAGGCGGCTTTCGAAGCCGGTGCCGGTCAGAAGGGGCCGAGGATTCAGGACGAGCCGGAGCTTTCCCCGCGCTTCGTGGAGCGTGGGCTCGGCCGCGTGTTCGAGATCATGAACATCTACCTCAAGCCTTACCCGACCTGCCGGATGACCCACAGCGCCATCGAGGCGCTCCTGCGGCTCAGGAAGGAAATGAACTTCGGGGCTGAGGACGTCGCCAAAATCGCGGTCCGGCAGCTTCCGGCCGGAATGTATGTCGCCCGCAAGCGGCCCGATCCGGACATGCCCTACAAGAAAGCCGAGTTCAACCTGTTTTACTGCCTGTCACGCGCCGTCATCGATGGCGAGCTGACCGTGCGGCAATTCGAGGCCGACTGCATCAAGGACCCCCGCGTCAAGGAAATCTCAGACAAGATCGAGATCACGTCCGATCGCATCCTCGGGCGCCATTACCCGGCAAAGGCGCGGCCGGCTGCCGTCACGGTGACTCTCAAGGATGGGCGGACCGGCAGCCTCAAGGTCAATCTGGCGAAGGGCGATCCGACCACGTTCTTCTCGCAGGAGGAAATCGTCGCGAGATTCCTTGCCAACACCTCGGGTATCCTTGGGAAGGAGGCTGCGGAGAAGGTTATTGCCATCGTCGGCAGGATGGAGACCGTGGAGGACATCCGGGATCTGACGACTCACCTACGTAAATCCGGATGATCCCTCCGTACCGCCCGCCGGGGGACCATGGAGGCATGACTCATGCCGAACGGCCTCCGGCGAGCCCGGTGCCCATTCTCCCGGAAGGCGCCCGCGGCGCGGCCCGATCCCCGTCAAGGACGATGGGGAGCTGTAATAGTGTCTGATCGCCATGTCCGCTGGTGGGCAGATCAGCCCTGTGTATGTGCCCGGCTCGCCATGCCACGTTTCCGTGGGGTATCGGATGTCTTCTACGTTGTCCTCTCCTGCGCCTTCGGCAGAGTCCGCCATGACCGCTCCGCGTGCCGACTGGTCGGCTGAATGCCGGGAGGCCATCGCGCATCGTCTGGCAGGACGGTACCCGCGGATGCTGGAGGTGCTGAGGCCCCACCTCATGGCGAACCAGGACGACGCGTTGGCCTGGGCGCTGCTGTCGCTTGCCTGCATGCTCGGCGATTTGCCCAACCATGCCGACCCGGCCCTTTCGCGGGCCTTGGCCCTCGCCCCTGACGGAGAGGAGGTGCTGCGCACCGCCGTCAGGGTGCGCCTGACACAGGGGCGTGTGGCGCAGGCCGAGCAGCTGGCACGGGCTCTGATCGAACGTGATGCCCAATCCCCCGACAATCAGTTGGTGCTTTCCGAGGTGCTTGCCGCCCGCGGCCAACTGGACGAGGCGTGGTCCTGGATCGAGCGGGCACGCGCCGCCCGTCCCGGCCATGTCGAAACCCTGCTTCAGGGGGCGGCGGTCGCCGCGCAGCGGAACGAGGCCGCGCTGGCTATCCCAATGATCGAGATGGCCACGGCCCGGATGCCGGAACTGGCCGGGGGATGGATGCTTCTGGCGAAGATCCGCATCGCGGGCCAGGAGCATGACGCCGCCCTGAGCGCGCTGGACACCTTCCTCGCCCTTCTGCCGGACAACGCCGCGGGGCTGACCGCGCGGGCGGACCTCCTCCGCCGGATGAAGCGCCCGGATGACGCCGTGAACACGTTGTGCAGGTTGGTGGTGCTGCGGCCCGGTTCGGCGGACTCATGGGCCCGCTACGGCACAGCGCTGCTGGAAGCTGCACGCAAGGACGAGGCCGGGATGGCCTACAAGCGGGCCTTGTCCGTACAGGCCACGCTTGCCGATGCCCAGAACGAATCGGGCATCCTGCACCTTGCCGCCGGACGCCCAAAGCAGGCCCTGTCCTGTTTCGAAGCGGCGGCCAGGCTGAAACCGGAGCGGCGGGACTTCGTGAACAACCATGAAGCGCTGCTGAAGGAGATGCAGGGCACGAGCGGGAAGCGACCCTCGGCCGCATCCCAGGCTTCGTCCGGCACGCGGCTCGAAGCCGTCCTCGCTCAGATCCGAAAGCATGAGAACGATCACACGGGGTCGGGGCTTCTGCGAGCGATCAAGGCCCAGAAGGGCAACACCAGCCGGGCCGCCGCGATCATGCAGGCCGAGGCCGGACGGTTGGGCCTGGAGGTGGAGCGCATCACGCGGTCGGAGTACGCGCTGTCCAGCGGAACACAGACGCGCCTGTTCCACCAGAACGCTTTGACCACGGTGCCGATACAGCGGCTCATCGCCGGAAAGGGCGTGGTCGCACAGCGCTTGAGCCGGCAGAAGCTGAGTGTCCGGCACGAACAGACGTTCGAAGACGCGAAGGCCGCCCTGGCCTACTTCCGCACTCGCCGCCGTCCGCAAGCCGTCAGTCCAACCGATGCCCAGACGGCGGGGAGGGCGACCGTCAAGGTCGTCTCCTCGGAGAAGGCGTTCCGCACGGCGGTCGCCGCCGCGCTGCGCCGGTCGGACCGGGTGACCGTCGCCGACCATGCCGAGGGCATGACCCTGCGCGTGCCGGTGATCGGCATGAAGGCCGTGGCGGCGTTCCTCTGCGAGCCGGCCCATGTGGTGGGCAACGGCACCGACACCGTCGAAGCGCTGGTGGCCGCCAAGAATGGCCTGCGCGCGCTCAGTGTGTTCCATCCTCCAATCGAACTGGACGACACGGCGCGCGGCTTTCTGAAGCGGCAGGGGCTGACGCCGTTCTCCACGCCCGAGGCGGGACAGCGGGTTCCATTGGGCGACGAACCGGCCATCAGCAAGGGCGGCGAAGCGATCGCGGTGTTGGACCATCTGCACCCCAGCTACGCGGTGCGGGCCGTGCGGGCGGTGGCGGCGTTCCCCGGCCTCGACTATGGCAGGGTGGACTTCCTGGTCCAGGACTTCACCAGCCCCGCCCGCCCTGACAACCACATGATCGTCGCCATCGACACCGACGCCGCCCTAACGGGAGCGGTCTTCCCCGTCCATGGCCGCCCGGTCAACGTGGCGCGCGCTATCCTGCGCCATTATTTTCCCGAACTGTCCGCTGCCGTGAAAGAGCCCGCCCAGCGGGCGGCGTCCGAGAAGGCCGGGAACCCGAACCAGGGCATCCTGCGGGAGATCGTACGGGCGGGTGAGAACGACTGGACCAGGCTCGCCTTCCACCCTGGCGCCGTCAGCGCCGGCCACTCCCTGGTTCAGGAAGAAGCGGCAAAGCGCGGGTATGAGGTCGCCGTCGAGAGAAAATCCCACTTCCGTGTCTCGAAGGACGGGCGGACCTCAATCTTTTCAAGGATTTCCCCTGACCCTTCGGTGGTGTGCTGCGCCATCGCCGTCAACAAGCACATAACCAAGATTCTGCTCGATTCCTGCGGGATTTCCGTTCCTCCGGGTGATGTGTTCGACGAATTCGAAAGCGCTCTGCAATACTTCAAGGGCAGGGAAAAGCCACAGGTGGTCAAGCCACTCAAGGGCAAAGGCGGCAACGGCGTTTCCAGCGACATCAGCACCGAGACGGCCTTCCGGCGGGCCTGGGAGAAGGCCAGCGCCTTCGGGTCCGACATCGTCGTCGAGGACCACCTGGAAGGGGACGAGCTTCGCGTCCTCGTCCTCGGCGGCAAGGTGCTGGCGGCAGTATGCCGCGTGCCCGCCTATGTGATCGGCGACGGGAAGAATTCGATCGCCACTCTGGTCAAGCGGAAGAACACGCGCCGGCAGCGCAACCCGCTGCTGAGCGCCCATCCCATCACGAATTTCGACGGGCTGTTTGCGGCCGGGCGCAAGCTGAAGGATGTCCCGGCGGACGGAGAGTACGTCCAACTCGCTTCCGTGTCCGATGTCGGCATGGGAGGGGAGGGCATCAGCGTCATCGATCACGTCCATCCATCGATCCTGGAACTCTCCAGGAAGGTGTGGGAGGCGATTCCGGGGGCGACTCTGCTCGGGCTCGACATCATCGTGTCCGACTTCTCCCGTGGCGCCGATCCCGACAATGTCCGCGTCATCGGGGTCAACACGAACCCGGCCCTCGCCATTCCCTATTTTGCGGCCTACGGGAAGCCGGCCCTACACATTCCGGCCGAACTCATCGATTTCATCGAAGCCGGTGCCCACGACACCGCCTGGAGGAGCACGGACCCGGTCCGCCTGGACCCGGCGCCAGCCTACCCCCAGAACTGCGGCGGCGATTCCTTTGATCGCGATTATTCCCTGCAGGTCGACCTCCTGCGGCAGGCGGCGTTCGCCAGGAACCTGCGGGTCAAGATCGTCGGCAGGCTGCTGACCGTGGTTTCCAGCGAACGCCGGCAGGTCGGCTTCAACCTCGTCATGCCCAGCATGACGCGAAGGATCGCGCGCAGAGCGTCCAACGACAAGAATTGGACCAAGCAGCTTCTGGAAGGGGCGGACATCAGCACGCCGCGGGGCGGGATCTTCCCGAGCACCGACCCGGACAGCGCCTGGACCTTCGCCGAAGGCATGAATGCTCCGGTCGTCGTGAAGCCGCTGAGCGGTTCAGGCGGCAAGGGGGTGTCAACCAACATCCGGACGCGCGAACATTTCCTCGAAGCCTGGAGGATCGCGGCAAAGACGGGTCCGAAAACGATTCTCGTGGAGGAGCACTTCACGGGGAACGATTACCGCGTCCTGGTGATCGGCAACGCCGTGCGGGCGGTGGCGCAGAGGATTCCGGCGTATGTGGTCGGTGACGGCCGGCATTCGATCGCGCAGTTGATCGCGGCCAAGAACGAGCGGCGCCGCTCCAATCCGCATCACGGGGCAAAGCCGATCGAACTGACACCCATGATGCTGCGGAACCTCGCGGCCATGGGCATGGACGGCGGTTCGATTCCCGAGGATGGGCAGAACGTGCAGTTGCACATGGTGGCGAACATCGGGTCCGGCGGGGAAGGAAAGGACGTCACCGGGGACATCCACCCCGGCTTTCTGGAGATTGCCGTAAGGGTCCGGGAGGCGATCTACGCCCCGCCCCATGTCGGCTTCGACTTGATCGCCGAGGACATCGCCAAGGCGCCGGACGAGCAGCGCTGGACCGTGATCGAGGTCAACACCAACCCGGACCCCGGGCTGCACCATTTCCCGATCTTCGGCACGCCCCGGGATGTTACCGGCGCACTGATCGAGGCATTGATGCCGGAGGCGCGGATCGGGTCCGTTCCGAGAAAGTCCGTCTCCGTCCAGATCGATGGGGAGGTGCAAAACGCCGGGTATCGGGCATGGCTCTGGAAGCAGGCCCATTTGCACGCGCTGCAAGGCTGGGTGCGGGACCGGAGGAATGGTGGTCTGGAGGCGCTGTTCGGCGGCCCGTCGAACGCCGTCGATCAGATCGTGGCGCTGCTGTGCGCGCAAGGGCCGAAAGGAAGCGTCGGCGCCAAGGTGCGGATAGTCCCATTCACCGGCGAGGTCCCTTCAGGATTCAGGATTTTGGAGTAATGCCAACTCACCGACGACTGTTGTGAATTTACGCATAAGCTGAGATCTCCGGGCGCGGCAGGCAGTTCGAAGACGGAGGACGCCACTTCGCCGGGCGCGATAGAGCGCCTTTTTCCGGTGATGCCATTTCAGCCGATGGAAACGATGAATTCGAAGGGCGATCCCCAGCCGCCCGCAACGACGCGGTTCTCACCGCGGCTCGGAAGGGCCGTGTCCCTCTTGAAATCATGTCCGATCGGCTGCCCGTTGACGACCGTCCCAAGCGTGCTGCCGAGATCGGACACGAGCAGTCGGCCCTGGCTGCGGCTGATATTGCCGGGGAAATCCGGATGTTCTCCGCTGCCCGGCCGTGCGCCATGATGTCACGACAGACGGGAACTCTGTATGACGAAAGCAGAGGTGGAGCCCACCGAACAAACGGACGTTCAAGACAGGGCTCCCGCCTCTCCTTTCTTTTGGTGCATCGTTTCATCCGGACTACGAGACGGTCATGACCACGCGGCCATCGATCTTCCCATTGCGCATCCGGTTGAATATGTCGTTGATGTTCTCGATCGGCTCGACCGAAGCATGAACCCGCACTTTGCCGTCACCGGCAAACTGGAGGCATTCGCCAAGGTCCAGCCGGGTGCCGACAATCGACCCGCGAATGGTCTTGCGCATCAGCACGGTTTCGAAAATATCCAGTTCGAACGAACCCGGCGGCAGCCCGACGAGAACCATGGTGCCGCGTTTGGCGAGCATGCCGAGGGCTTGCTTGAAGGCATGCGGCGACACCGCAGTGACGAGCACGCCTTGGGCACCGCCGCACAGTGCCTTGACTTCGGCAACCGGGTCCGTCGCCTTCGCGTTGATCACGGCGGCGGCGCCCATGTCACGGGCGAGCGCCAACTTGTCGTCGGCTATGTCGACCGCGATCACCTTGAGTCCCATGGCCGTCGCATACTGCACGGCAACATGGCCGAGCCCCCCGATCCCCGAGATCACCACCGTGTCGCCCGGCCTGGCGTCGGTTTCCTTCAATCCCTTGTAGACGGTCACCCCGGCACACAGGATCGGGGCCGCCGCGATCCAGTCCAGGCCCTTGGGCAAATGGCCGACATAGTTCGGGTCGGCGAGTACATATTCCGCGAAGCCGCCATTCACCGAATAGCCCGTGTTCTTCTGCGCGTCACACAGAGTTTCCCAGCCGGCCAGACAGTGCCGGCAGTGGCCGCAGGCCGTGTGCAGCCAAGGCACGCCGACCCGGTCGCCTTCCTTCACCGCGGTGACGCCGGCCCCGACCGCCGCGACGGTGCCAACGCCCTCGTGCCCTGGGATGAAGGGTGGGGTCGGCTTCACCGGCCAGTCGCCGTCCGCCGCGTGCAAGTCGGTGTGACAGACACCCGAGGCTTCGATCCTGACCAGGATCTGGCCTGGACCGACCTCCGGCACCGGAAACTCCTCGATCGACAGCGGCATCTTGAACTGGCGGACCACAGCCGCTTTCATCATTTTCGCCATGGATTCCTCCCTTGCCGTGACTTCAAATAAAGATTTGGGCATTCAAGCTTCGGTTGGACGCTTCACGCCGGATCGGCTTTTCCGTTCCTTCGCCCTACGATCAGAACGCCAGGACCGTGCGAAGCACAACGACGTGCGCCTTGTCGTCCGGTGAACCCGTGACCACCGTCTCGGGGCGATCGCTGTTGGACAGTACATAGTCGTACTGGGCGTTCACGGTCAGTCCCTGAGCGACGGTATAACCGGTGCCAACCTCGTAGACCTTTACCCGCCGGCTGCCCGGGTCGAACATGGAGCCGGGGTCGACGCCGTACTTGTAATTCGCACCCACCACGATCGGACCGGTCGTGTACTGCACACCGGCGGTCCAGTTGTACATATCATCCGAGAAAAAGCCCGGACGCCTGTTCTGGCCCGATTTGCCGAAGCTGGTGTAGCTGCCGCCCACGGCGAAGCCGGCATAACCGAGTTCCGCGCCAACCTGCCAGGCGTTCAGGTCGCGGAAGGAATCCGCGGCCACCGTGCTGTCCGAGGACTTGCCCCAGAAATAGCCGGCACTGGCCTTGACGTCGAAGCCGAAGACGTTGCCGTCATAGTTCGCGCCGACCTCGACCAGATCGGTGAAGATGTTGGTGACGCCCTGGTCGGCGATGGCGGCGGACGCTTTCAGACGGTTGATGTCCTGATTGAAGGAGTCGTTGCGCGGGGTGTAGCTGCCACCGAACTGCACCCCTGCGAAGCGCGGGGAGAAATAGACGATCTTCGTTGCGTTGGCGTCCGGTGTCAGCGACGGCCACAGGATGCTGGCGGCGTTGACGGCTTCGGCAACGCCGCCGAGCACGTCGGCTCCCTGATACTTGCCATTCGCGGGGTTGATGGACTGGCCGGCGCTCGTCGGGCCGACCCAGTTCGTCACCTCATCGAGATCGATGATGCTGGTCGGCAGATAGCCGCCCGGTGTCGAGATGAAGGTCTCGTCGTTGAAGGAATTGGACACGCCGAGACGGACCTCGCCGAACCGGCCCTGCGCGAAGATGAAAGCACGGTCGGCGTTGAGGCCGGTGTCGGAACCGGAGGTGCGGATGCGGATGCGGCCACCATACTCCAGGCCGTTGTCCGCTTTGGCGAACGGGGTGATGTTCACGCGGAAACGGTTGCGGAACTCGGTCGAACGCAGACCGGAATCGCGGTCCTGATTGACGTAACCGCCCTCGAAGTAGGCGTCGCCGCCGACTTTGATCTCGTACTTGGCCTGGGCGTTGGCCTCCCCTGCGCCCATTGCCAGAGCGACGGCAGCGCAGCCCGCAAGAAAACAGCGCTCCATGATTGTCCCCCTCTATCCTGGCGGTGATCACTCCACCTGTTGAACCAAATGACGGAACAACTCCCAACCCGCGCCGGGCAAGTCAGCCTTGCCGCGGCGGGGCGTTGCCCGGAGGCGTGTCGATGGCCGTCTTCCACACCCGCAAACCGGAGACGGCAAAGAGAATTGTGACCAATGGATTGAGAATGTTGAAAAAGCAGTACATGGCGAAGCCGGTCGCCGAGACGCCGAGTGCCGCAGCCATATAGGCCCCGCAACTGTTCCAGGGGATCAGTGGCGAGGTCACCGTTGCCGAATCTCCGACGACGCGCGACAGCAGCACGGGAGCGAGGCCCCTCTTCGCGAATTCCGCCTTGAACAATCGGCCGGGCAGGGCGATTGAAATATACTGGTCCGAAGTAACGATATTGGCGCCGATGCAGGTGGCGACAACGGTCGCCACGAGCCCGCCGACCGACCTCATCCAATGGATCACCGGGTCGATCAGGCGATTGAGAAGCCCGGCGTGCTCCACCGTCGCGCCGAACGAAAGCGCGGTGATGATCAGCCACACCGTGTTCATCATGCTGGACATGCCGCCCCGCGTCAGGATGACGTCGAGGGCCTCGTTGCCGCTGTGCGCGACGTACCCGTTGGCGAGCGCCATCCATACCCCCTTCAGCATGGCGACGGCGGCCGGCAACTCCGGTGCGGCGGCAAAGGCGACGACGCGCGCCGGCTCCTGGGCGACCGCCAGCATCCCGCCCGCCAGGGCGCCGAAGAAGATCGTGATGAAGGGCGGGAACCGGGCGATCGACAGGCCGAGGACCAGCAGCAGCGGCGTGAAGGCCCAAGGCGACACCGTGAAGTGGCTTTCGATGCCGGACATCATGGCGGTCGCGTCGAAATCGCTGGGCGCCCCCAGCATCCCGAAGAGAAGGATCGCGACGAGCAGGGCGGGGACCGAGGTGAACAGCGATTCCCGGATGTGCTCGTAAATTCCGGACCCCGTCACCGCGGTCGCCAGGTTGGCGGTGTCGGACAGCGGCGAGGCCTTGTCGCCGAAATAGGCGCCGGAAATGACCGCTCCGGCGGTGACCTCCGGCGACAGGTTCATGCTGGCCGCGACGCCCATCAGGCCGATGCCGATGGTTCCGGCCACGGTCCAGGAACTGCCGATGCTGAAGCCGACCAGGGCGCAGATCAGCGCGGTCGTCGCGTAGAAATAGTGGGGGCTGAGGATCTGGAGGCCGTAGTAGACCATCGCCACGATGGTGCCGCTGAGCGCCCAGGTGCCGATCAACGCGCCCACTGCCAGAAGGATCATGATGGCCGCGAGGCCGGTGGCGATGCCATCGATCACGGCCTGGCGAAGCCCCTCCCAGGGCATCCCGTTCTTGTAGGCGATGCCCGCCGCGACGATCCCGGAGAACAGCAGGGCCACCTGGTTCGGCCCGGCGGAGGCGTCCTTGCCGAACAGAAAGTAGGACAAGGCGAGCAGGGCGATGAGGGCGATCATCGGAATCAGGGCATCGGGCACCGAGGGCCGGCGCGCCTCCCGCTTTTTCCCAGCCGGTGTCGAGACGTGGTTCGCCATGGCCGCAGCCCCCTTCTCCGGATCGCCGCCCTATCCGTGCCAACTCGTCGTCGTGAAACTCGTGTCGATCAGCGTGCCCTTCTCCCCGCGCACGATCGCCGGAATGTCGGCGAGCGCCCCGATCGCGGCGGTTCGTCCCGTCGCCGCCGCGAACCGGCAGGCGGCGTCCACCTTCGGCCCCATGGACCCCGCCGGGAACCTGTACCCGCCCATCGCGTCGGGGCTTGCGCGGTGGATGGCCCGCGCGTCCGGCGTTCCCCAGCCGAGAAAGACGGCCTCGGTGTCGGTCGCCATGATGAGGAGGTCGGCGTCCAGCTCGCGCGCCAGCAGCTCCGAGCAGAGGTCCTTGTCGATCACCGCCTCGACGCCGACCAGCGTGCGCTCCTTGCCCGGCTGGTGCATGGCCGGCCGGTACATGGCCGGTCGGTACATGGTGGGTATCCCGCCGCCGCCGGCGCAGACCACGATGGTTCCCTGGTCCAACAGCCAGCGGATCGGCCGGATCTCGAAAATGCGCTTGGGGGCTGGCGACGGCACGACCCGCCGCCAGGACGCGCCGTCCGGCTTGAACACCCACCCCTTTTCAGCCGCGATGCGCTCGGCCTCGGCGGCGCCGTAGACCGGCCCCACGAATTTGCCGGGATCACCGAAGGCCGGGTCGTCGCCATCGACCTCCACCATGGTCAGCAGCGTGGCGAAAGGCACCTCGAACGGCAGCAGGTTGCCCAGCTCCTGCTCGATCATGTAGCCGATCATGCCCTCGGTCTCGGCGCCCAGGACGTCCAGCGGATAGGCCTCGTCCGGCCGGTAGGCGGCGCCCTGGAGCGCCAGCAGGCCGACCTGCGGCCCGTTGCCGTGGCTGATCACCAACTGGTGCTCGCGGGCGACGGGGGCCATGGCCTCGGCGGCGATGCGGACGTTGCGGCGCTGCATGTCGGCGGTCATCGGCTCGCCGCGTTTCAACAGAGCGTTGCCCCCCAAAGCGACGACGACGCGCATGGTCTCATTCTCCCCCTCATTCCCCCAACGTGGCGACGAGAAGCGCCTTGATCGTGTGCATGCGGTTCTCCGCCTGCTCGAAGGCGATGTTCGCCTCCGATTCGAAGACCTCGTCGGTCACCTCCAGCCCGTTGGGCATCCCGTAGTCCTCGGCGATCTGCCGGCCGAGCGTCGTCTCGCTGTCGTGGAAGGCCGGCAGGCAGTGCATGAACCTGACTTGCGGGTTGCCGCTTGCCGCCATCAGCTCCGGGTTGACCTGATAGGGCTTCAGCAGCGCGATCCGCTCCCGCCACACCTCCTTGGGTTCGCCCATCGAGACCCAGACGTCGGTGTGGATGAAATCGACCCCGGCCACCGCTTCGGCGGTGTTGTCGGTGATGGTCAGCCGCGCGCCGGAGGCAGCCGCCAGCTTTTGGGCGATGGCGGTGTACTCCTCCGACGGCCACAGGTTCCGCGGTCCGCAGATGCGTACGTCCATGCCCATCAGGCAACCGACGATCATCAGCGAATGGCCCATGTTGGACCGGGTGTCACCGACATAGGCGTACTTGATGTCGGCGATCGGCTTGTCGCTGTACTCGCGCATCGTCATGACGTCGGCGAGCATCTGGGTCGGGTGGTATTCGTCGGTGAGGCCGTTGTAGACCGGGACGCCCGCGTGCTTCGCCAACTGCTCCACGCCGCCCTGCGCGGCACCGCGGTACTCGATGGCGTCGTACATCCGGCCGAGGACGCGGGCGGTATCCTTGAAGGATTCCTTGTGGCCGATCTGCGAGCCCGCGGGATCGAGGTAGGTGACGTTGGCGCCCTGGTCGTGGCAGGCGACCTCGAAGGCGCAGCGGGTCCGCGTCGATGTCTTTTCGAAAATCAGGCAGATCTCCTTGCCGCGCAAATGCTGCTGTTCGGTCCTGGCGTACTTCGCGCGCTTGAGGTCGCGCGCCAGGTCGAGCACATAGCGAAACTCCCGCGGCGTGTAGTCCTGGACGGTGAGCAGCGACCGGTTGCGCAGATTGAAGCTCATCTTGTCCTCCTGGGGTTCCCTCCGGGTTCGTTGTCCGCGGCTGGTCGTCAGTAGGCGGGCTCCCGCCAGATCGGGCAGGTCATGCAGTGGCCGCCACCCCGTCCGCGGCCGAGTTCCGCCCCGCGGACGGTGATGACCTCGACGCCGGCCTTGCGCAGCAGCGTGTTGGTGTGGGTGTTGCGGTCGTAGGCCACGACCACGCCGGGTTCGAGGGCGACGACGTTGTTGCCGTCGTCCCATTGCTCGCGTTCCGCCTCGTAGGCGTTCCCGCCGGTGCCGACGACGCGGAGCCTGGAGTAGCCCAGCGCGTCGGCCACGACCTCCAGCAGCGGCCTCGCCTCGGGCCGCACCTCGAAGCGCCCCTCGTCGTCCAGGGGATAGGCGCTGTAGCAGCGGATCTGGTCGACGACCTCGCGGAAGACCGTCACCAGATCGCGGTCGCAGAACGAGAACACCGTGTCCAGGTGCATGGCCGCGCGGCTTTTCGGCATCAGGCAGGCGATGACCCGGGACGCCGCGTTGTTGCGGAACAACGCGCGGGCCACCTGGCCGACCGCCTGCCGGTTGGTGCGCTCTCCCATGCCGATGAGGACGATGCCCTTGCCGACCGGCATCACGTCGCCGCCTTCCAGGGAGGCGCCGGTGAAGTCCTCGTCGGAATCGCCCCACCAGATCGTGAAACCGCCGTCCCGGAAGCGGGGGTGGAACTTGTAGACCGCCCGCTGGAGCAGCGCCTCCGGCTTGCGGGCGGGCCAGAACATCGGGTTGCAGGTCACGCCGTTGTAGATCCAACAGGACGGGTCCCGTTGGAACAGCGTGTTGGGGATCGGCGGCAGCACGAAGTCGGTGCCGCCGAACGCCTCGTGCAGCAGCACGCTCACGGTGGAGTCCGGCAGGTCCGAGATGGCGATGCCGCCGATGAGGTGGATCGCGAGCTGCCTGGAGGGCATCTCGTCCAGCCAGGGGCGGATGACCGCGGCGGCGGCGATCCCGACGGTGCTGTCTGTGACGCGGCGGTCGAGCACAAACTTCCGCCCCTGCGGATCGTCGAGCGCCTCGGCCAGCATATCGTGCAGTTCCAGCACCTCGACCCCGCGCTCCTCCATCTTCAGGACGAGGTCGTGGTGGTCCTTCTGCGCCTCGTGCACCCAGATCACGTCGTCGAACAGCAGATCGTGGCAGTTTCCGGGGGTAAGGCGCTGGTGCGCCAGCGACGGCCGGCAGACCATGACGGTCCGCAGCGTGCCGACTTCCGAATGCACGCCCAATTCACGCATGACGTTCCTCCCTACCTTCTTGGCCGGACCTTCTTGGCCGGGCGCCCGCCGCGCGGGCGCGGCGTTTTCAGAGCGGGCTGATCGTGCCGGTCCACATGAGCCAGGCGGCGAGCAGCGCCAGGAGCACGATGGCGGCGGCGATGACCATCTCGACGCCGGAAAAGGCGCGCTCTCCGGTTTCCCGCCGCGCCCTGAGGTAGACGAGGATTCCGGGCGCGAAGAGGACCGCGCACATCAGCAGGTATTCGAGGCCGGCGGCGTACACCAGCCACAGGCCGTAGGCCGTCGCCAGCCCGCCGATCACGATGCCCTTGGTCCGCGGCTCGGTGCCGTAGCCCTCGCCGGTCAGGGCCAGCTTCAGCGCATAGGCACCGGAGAGCACGTAAGGCGGCAGGATCGCCACCGAGGCGATGAAGTAGAAGAACTGATAGGCGCTCTGCGACAGGAAGGTGAGCGCCAGGAAGAACTGGATCAGGAGGTTCGTCGCCCACAGCGAGTTCACGGGCGACCCGTTGGCGTTCTCCACGGCGAACCATTTCGGGAAGGTGCCGTCGCGTCCGCAGGTGTAGGGGATCTCCGCGCACAGAAGCGTCCAGGACAGGAACGCGCCGCCGACCGAGATCACCAGCCCGATGTTGATG
>JAEYPE010000142.1 GCA_023411035.1 Pseudomonadota bacterium | reverse complement strand
CCCTTTGGCCGCTTTCTGCGCAAGACCTCCCTCGACGAACTGCCGCAGCTGTGGAACATCCTGATGGGCGACATGAGCCTGATCGGTCCGCGCGCCTACATGCCGAAGGAGCTGCCGGAGGTGGGGGCGTCGGCCGAGGTCATCGGCTCCGTCCGTCCGGGCCTGACCGGCTACTGGCAGGTGTCGGGGCGTCATCGCACCACCTTCCAGGAACGCGTTTCGATGGACGTCTTCTACGTCCGCAACTGCGGCCTGCTGTTCGACTTCTACATCCTGTGCAAGACGGCGGTGATCGTCCTGAAGGGCGACGGGACATGACCCCGCGGCGCTTCATCCGGGCCCCTCTTCCCCGGCCCCTCCTCCCCGGCGGAAGGGGGGCTTTCCTTTTCTGGACCGGGCATGCATACGCCCCGGCCGGTCCGCAAGATCGGGGTGGATGGCCCAACCGGAGGTAGCCCCAACGGGGGCGGCCTCCTTCGGCCTAATGCCTCCGCCCGGCTACTGGTCCGGGCATCGGGTTGGCATCTTCAGAGATGGAAACGGTGTGCGCCCGGCGGGCGTTCACTGCTTATCACAGCCCTTTTCACCGGAACAGCGGCCCCATGAAAGTCCTCGAAGTTCTGGAAAAGAGCGTCGCCGTCTTCTGCATCGTCTCGTTCGGCGGCTCGGTGCTTCCGGCGCTGCTGACCGGCGGCGGCACGACCGATCCGGACGCGCCCGGTGCCGTGGTCTATTTCATGGCCGTCTACGTCATGATCCTGGCCCTGATCGCGGCGCGGCCCAGCCTGGCCTTCCGCCTGCCGATGGGAAGCCCGGCGGTGTCGCTGATCGTGGCGCTGGCCTTCCTGTCGGCCTTGTGGTCGATCTACCCGGACGTGACGCTGCGCCGTGCGGTGGCCTTCCTGTTCACCACGGTCTTCGCCGTCTATCTGGCCCTGCGCTACACATTCCCGGAGATCGTCCGGCTGCTGGCGGCCGGCCTGTCGATCCTGATGGTGCTGTCCTACGTCTCGGTCTTCGCGATGCCGGCGGTCGGGCTGGACAGCGAGCAGCATGTCGGCGCCTGGAAGGGCATCTTCTGGCAGAAGAACGTCACGGGCCGCATGATGGTGTGGCTGGTCCTCTGCCTGCTCTGGCTCGACTGGATGCACGAGGGCAGGCGCTGGGTGGTCCGCCCCTTGCTGCTGATGGCCCTGCTGCTGATCGTGATGAGCCGGTCGGGCACGGGTCTGGTCACCTCGATCCTGGTGGCCGGCCTGCTACTCGTCAGCGGCTTCGTGCGCGGCGGCATCCGCAGCTTCGCGCCGGCCATGGCCTTCATCCTGCTGGTCGCTGTGGTCGGCATCACCAGCGGCACCACCTTCTGGCACGACATCCTGTACATGCTGGGCCGAGATCCGACGCTGACCGGGCGCACGGTGTTGTGGGAACACACGCTGATGTCCATCCAGGACCGCTTCCTTCTCGGCTGGGGTTACGGCGCCTACTGGTACGGGGCCTACGGGCCGGGCAGCACCTTCACCCAGGGCTGGGGCATCAATTCCGCCCACAACGGCTGGATGGAGGCGTGGCTGGATCTGGGCCTGCCCGGCGTGATCCTGACGGCGATGCTGATGGGCCGCCTGCTGATCCAGGGCTTCATGGCCGTCCGCTACAGCGTGAACCGCGCCGAGCCCGCCTGGATCTTCACCGTCGGCTGCGCGCTGTTGCTGATCTCGGTGTCGGAGAGCGTGTTCCTGGAACGCCATTCGCTGAACTGGATCGTGATGGTGGTCGCGGTGACCCGCCTCGTGCAGCGCCGCCGCTGGGCGAAGATGCAGGCCCGCCTTCAGGACCGCCGCCTTGAGGACCGCTACGCCCCCCAGGCCGCCTTCGCCAGTTCCTCCCCCTACGGAACCTCCTACGGCGCGCCTCCGTCCGCCGGTTGGAGCGGTCCGGCCCGGCCCGGCTGACGGAAGGAGGCCCCCCTCATGTTCCGCCCCGAAATCTCCGGCGCGACAGAAGGTATCGTCATGACGTCCCCGCAAGAGATGGTCACCGTCGTCATTCCCACCCGCAACCGGCCCGACATGGTGGCGCGGGCGGTGCAAAGCGCCTTGGCCCAGACCTACGCGCCGCTGGAGGTCGTCGTCGTCATCGACGGCCCCGACCCGGCCACGGAGGAGCGCCTGCGGGCGTTCGGCGATCCGCGGCTGACCGTCATCCCTCTGGAACGGAACCGCGGCGCCGCCGGCGCCCGCAATCTGGGCGTGGAGCGCGCGCAGGGCGCCTGGATCGCCTTCCTCGACGACGACGACGAATGGATGCCGGGCAAGGTCGCCCTTCAGATGGCGGCCCGCCCGCCCGGCGTGCGCTACCCGATCATGAGCTGCCGCTGCAAGGTGGTGACGGCCCGCGGCGACTTCGAATGGCCGCGGCGTCTGTGCACCCCGCGGGACCGGATCGGCGACTACCTGTTCGTCCGGCACGGGCTGTTCAAGGGCGAGACCTTCGCTCCCACCACCACCCTGCTGGCGCCCAAGGCCCTGTTGCAGCGCCAGCCGATCCCGAAATCGGCCTTCGACGATTGGGAATGGCTGATCGCCTGCGGGCGGATCGAAAGCTGCGCCCTGATCACCGTGCCGGAGGTTCTGGCGGTCCACTACACGGAATCGGACCGCATCACCCTGTCCACCTGCCACAACATCGACACGGCCCTGAACTGGGCGGAATCGATGCGGCCCATGCTGTCGCCGCGCGCCTACGCCAGCCTGCTGCTCCAGGCCACCGGAGGGGAGCAGGCGGCACGCCCCCCGGCGGTGCGCCGGCGCATCCTGAAATCGGCGCTGCGGGACGGCGCGCCGACGCCGATGGCGCTGACCACCTTCCTGATGCACTCGCTGATGCCGGTCGGGCTGCGGCGCCGGCTGCGTCAGGCCATTTTCTCGGCTCCCGGCACGGCGTGAGGTCACCATGGGTTTCAAGCGTAGGAAGGCGGCCCGCGCCTGCGTCGTCTTCGCCACACCCGGTGCACTGGACGGCGGCGGCGGGATCGGGCGGATGACGGGCTACATCGTCGATGCCTTCCGCAACAGCCCCTCCGCCCCGGAAACGGTGGTGCTGGACACCCGAGGCACCGGCAGCGTGTTCCTGTCGCCGGTTTATCTGGCGGGCACGCTGGCGCGGCTGGGTGTCATGATGCTGCGGCACCGCCCCTCGGTCGTGCACATCAACGTGTCGGAAAACGCCAGCGTCTGGCGCAAGGCGGTGGTGCAGCTCTTCGCCGGGCTGTTCTCCTGCCCCACGGTGGTGCATCTGCACGGCGCGTCCTTCGTCGAGTATTTCAACAGGGGGCCGATGTCCCGCGCGATCAGCCGCTGGCTGTTCGATCGCTGCGGCGTCGCGCTCGTGCTGGGCGAGAGCTGGCGCAGCTTCCTGGTGCAGTCGGTCGGGACGGACCCGCACAAGGTGCGCGTGCTCTACAACGCCGTGCCGGACATCGGGGCCGACCTGCCCGTCCGCGCGGCCCCGCCGCCGGAGGCGATCGTGTCGCTTCTGGTGCTCGCCAACCTGTCGGAGCGCAAGGGCATCGGCACGCTTCTGCGCTCCTGCCGCCTGATGAAGGATCAGGGCTTCCGCTTCCGCGTGACCATCGGCGGCGGCGGCGACGTGGAGGGCTACCGCCGCATGGCTGCGGACCTCGGCGTGGGCGGCGAATGCCGTTTCGAAGGCTGGGTGTCGCGCGAACAGGCGCACGGCCATCTGCGCGATCACGACATGCTGCTGCTGCCCTCCACCCATGAGGGGCTGCCCATGGTGATCCTGGAGGCGCTGTCGGCGGGCATGCCGGTGGTCACCACCCCGGTCGGCTCGATCCCGGAGGTGCTGACCGACGGAAAGACGGCGCGCTTCGTCCCGGTCGACGATCCGGGGGCGCTGGCCCGCGCGGTCCGCGACCTCGCCGGCCATCCGGCGCTCTACACGCGCCTGTCGGCGGAGGGGCGGCGGCTGTTCCTGAAAAAATTCGTGATCGAGGCCTATGGCCGCAGACTTCAGGACATCTATGCGGAGCTGGCCCGCCCCGACGCCGCGCGGCGCCCCTCGCTGGGGAGGCTGCCCGACACCGCGGCGGCGAAGCCATCGTTGACCCGCGCGGGCCGTCAGTAGGAACCCATTACACCGCGGGGGTCCCCATTCATTCCTCCCTGAAGCCTCGCGAGGGGAGCGCGACAGTCAGGAGCGGATATGATCTACATCGTCTCACCCGGCGGTACGCTCGAAAAGGGCGGCATGGGGCGGATCGTCGACAACTTCACGGCGGACCTGAAGCAACACAGGCCCGACGTGGCGTTCGAGGTGATCGACAGCTACGGGCCGGACGCGAAATTCCATCTGATGCCTTTCTACTTCGCCGCCGCCATGCTGCGCCTGTTCGGCTGCTTCGTGACCGGCAGGGCGAATCTCGTGCACATCCATATGGCGGAGTACGGCAGCGTGCTGCGCAAGGGGCTGATCGTCGCGATGGCCTCGCTGTTCCGGGTGCCGGTCGTCCTGCACCTGCACGGGGGACGCTTCCCCAAGCATTACGAGGATGCGAAGCCGCTGTCCCGCTGGGCCATCCGCCACATGATAGAGATGACCAGCGAGGTGGTCGTGCTGGGCGAATACTGGCGCAACTGGGTGGTGACCACCTTCCCCGCCGTGCGCCGCGCCACCCTGCTGCACAACGCCGTGCCGGGGCCGGAGACGATCCCGGCGCGGACGGAGGACGGGCCGGTGCGCCTGCTGTTCCTGGGGCGCCTGATCAAGCTGAAGGGCATCGACGTTCTGCTGGACGCCCTGGCGTCGAAGGTCTGCCGCAGCCGGTCCTGGCACCTGACCATCGCCGGCGACGGCGATCTGGAAAGCTACCGCGCGCAGGCCAAGGCCCTGGGGCTGGAGGAGCGCGTGCGCTTCACCGGCTGGCTCGACCAGGCCGGTTGCCGCCAGGAACTGGTCCAGGCCCATGTGCTGGTCCAGCCCTCCATGTTCGAAGGGTTGCCGATGTCGGTGCTGGAGGCCATGGCCAACGGCCTGACCATCGTCGCCACCCCGGTCGGCAGCGTGGGCGACGCCATCGCCGACGAGGAAACCGGCCTGCTGGTGCCGCCGGGCGACCGGACGGCGCTGGCCGAGGCGCTGGCCCGCGTGATCGACGACGCGGAACTGCGCCGCCGGCTGGGCCAGGGCGCGCGCCGCCGCTTCGAACACCAGTTCGACATCGCCGTCTACCGGGAACGCATCATCGAGATCTACCGCCGGAACGCCCGCGGCTGGATGTCCGAACCGTCGCCAGCCGCGTCGATCGGTCCCCGCCGGGCGCGCTCCGGCTGACGATCTGTCCTGCAACCTGAACCGGTCCGCAACCGCCTCGCCAGCCCTGAAAAAAGGACCGGACACACAGCAAAGGTCCAATCCCCATGAAGCAAGCCATCGCGGCCGGAATCGTGCGCTGGACGGGAGTCGGCGCCCTGTTCCATTCCCTGTTCGCGCGCCGGAACGTGACCATCGTCGTCTATCACGACCCCGATCCGGAGGTCATGCGCGCGCATCTCGCCTGGTACGCCGAACGCTACAGTTTCACCACGCTGGACGCGATGGCCGACGCGATGGAGAGCGGGCGGTGGGGCGACCTGCCGCCCTATCCGCTGGTCGTCACCTTCGACGACGGCCACCGCAACAACGCCCGCCTGGAAGCGCTGCTCCGCGAGTTCGGGGTGCGCCCGACCGTCTATCTGTGCAGCCGCGTGGTCGGCACCGCCCGCCCCTACTGGTGGAAGACCGTCGCCGCCGGGCGGATCGGCGTTGAGACGTTGAAGCGCGTTCCCGACCCCGAACGGCGCCGCCGGCTGGCCGAGGCCGGCGACGATCCCGACCTGGACGGCGCCGACCGCCAGTCACTGACCTGGGACGAGGTGCGGCATCTGGCGTCCGTCGCGGACTATGGCGCCCACACCCGCACCCACCCGATCCTTCTGCAATGCGACGACCGCCGTTGCGCCGAGGAAATCGCGCTGTGCAAGACGGAGCTGGAGGAGGCCACCGGCCTGCCCTGCCGCCATTTCGCCTTCCCCAACGGCGATTTCAGCGAGCGCGAGGTGGCGATCATCCGGCAGGCGGGCTACCGCACCGCGCGCACCATCGATCCCGGCTGGAACGGTCCGAAGACGGACCCGCTGCGCCTGCGCGCCGTGCCCATTTCCGACGACGCATCGGTGGACTGGCTGTCCGTGCAGGTGACCGGCATCCCGGCCTGGCTGCGCAAGCACAGGGGCGGCGTCACGCCGGCCCCGGCGCCGACGCACGGCGCCCCGCTGCCGGCGGCATGATTTGCCCCCAAGTGATTTGCCCCCAAGTGATCTGCCCCAAGACAAGCGCATCTCGAATTCCCTCTCCCCTCCGGGGAGAGGGATGGGACGCCATGCGCCCTCGGGGAACATGACGACAGCGGTAAGCCCAGTCTACGCCGCAAGTCAGAGAATCCTCCCAAGAGCAAGAGAAGATATCCCCCCTTCAACTTCAATGATCCGGAGTGGTTAGCCACTGTCGTCACTGCCCGATCGTCCTTTGCACTCTCGAAAACACCGCATTCGGATGCAATAAAGAATGACGTACTCGGCGGCGTTGCCAAACCCTCTCTGCAAAGAACGGAAAATCCCTTTTCCAATCCCACGCAACGAGGCGGTAACACCGAAAGGAACGGATCGGCCCTTTTGGATTGACACCCTCTGGGGGCCGACCTCTCCGTCCCGATCTGCCGGCCAAGGATCGACGATCAAACCCACAGGAGTTGCCAGCGACATGCGGACCGCCACCACCACCGAGACGACGACCCTGAGCGCACCCGCCACCCAGGAAATCCGCGCCTTCATCGTGGAGAACTTCCTGCTGGGCAGCGACTCCGGCTTCGACAACACCGAATCCCTGCTGGAAACCGGCATCATCGACTCCACCGGCATCATGCACGTCGTGGCCTTCCTGGAAGAGCACTTCGGCATCATCGTGGAGGACGAGGACATGGTGGCCGACAATCTGGAGTCGGTCAGCCGCATCGCCGCCTATGTCGAGCGCAAGCGGACGCTGAAGGACGCGGCCTGATCCAGATCCGCGGTCCTTCCGCCGGACGGGACGGATCATCGGGACAGACACCGAAGCCAGGCAAGGGAACAGCGTCATGGCGCACCTGCTTCATCAGTTCCTCAGCGAGACCGCCGCAAGCCGGCCGCATCACACCGCGCTGATCGCGGGCGACACCGCCGTCACCTTCGCCGAGTTGGACCGCCAGAGCGACGCCGTCGCCTGCGCGCTCCAGGCCGCCGGGGTGGTGCGCGGCGACCGCGTGGCGGTGATGCTGGAGAACTCGATCGAGTATGTCGCCGGCCTGTTCGGCGCGCTGAAGGCCGGGGCCGTCTATGTCCCCGTCAACCCGTCCACCAAGGCGGACAAGCTGGCCTACATCCTGACCGATGCCGGCGTGCGGGCGTTGATCGCGCCCTCCGCGCTCGCCCGGCAGGTTGTGCCGGCGGCTGGCGAGGCATCCCACCTCGTCACCACGCTGTGGGTCGGGCCCGCCGTGCCGGCCGGGGCCGGCGGGCTCTCCTTCACCGACATCGTGGCCGCGCATCCGTCCGCCTCGGCGGATGGCAAACCGCTCAACCGCGGCCTGATCGATCAGGATCTGGCCGCCATCCTCTACACCTCCGGAACCACCGGGCGGCCCAAGGGCGTGATGCTCAGCCACGCCGCGCTGGTGAACACCACATGGTCGATCTCCACCTATCTGGAGAACACGCCCGACGACATCGTGATGTGCGTGCTGCCGCTGACCTTCGGTTACGGACTGTCGCAGATTCTGACCGGGGCGCGCGTCGGCTTCACGGTGGTGCTGGAACGCTCCTTCGCCTTTCCGGCGGAAACGCTGGCGCGCATGGTGAAGCACCGGATCACCGGCCTGCCCGGCGTGCCGACCTTCTTTTCCACGCTTCTGGGGATGGAGGCGCTGAAGACCGCCGACCTGTCCTCTCTGCGCTACCTGACCAACGCGGCGGCGCCCCTGCCGACCGCCCACATCGACCGCCTGCGCGAGCGCTTCCCCGATGCCGCCTTCTATTCGATGTACGGCATGACGGAATGCTGCACCCGCATCTGCTACCTCGACCCGCGGGACCTCGGCGCCAAGACCGCCTCGGTGGGCCGGGCCATTCCCAACTGCGAAGCCTATGTGGTGGACGAGCTGGGCAACCGCGCCGCACCCGGCGAGGTGGGCGAACTGGTGGTGCGCGGCGCCAACGTGATGCGCGGCTACTGGAACCGCCCGGAGGAAACCGCCAAGCGCCTGCGCACCGGGCCGCAGGGCGAAACGCTGCTCCACACCGGCGACCTCTTCACCATGGACGCCGACGGCTGCCTCTACTTCGTCAGCCGCAAGGACGACGTGTTCAAGTGCCGCGGCGAGAAGGTCAGCCCCAAGGAGGTCGAGAACGCCCTCTACGAGTTGGAGGCCGTGGTGGAGGCCGCCGTGCTCGGCGTGCCCGACCCCGCCGACGGCATGGCGGTGAAGGCCTATCTGGTCGTCCATCCCGGCGCCACCCTGACCGAGGCGGCGATCCGCCAGCACTGCCGGGGCCGTCTGGAAAGCCATCTGGTGCCCAAGTTCATCGAGATCCGCGACGAACTGCCGAAGACCGAGTCCGGCAAGATCAAGCGCGCGATGCTCGCCGAAACTGCCTGAGCTGAACCGCCTGAGCTGAACCGCCTTTCCCTTTTCCCGCTGGGCCTACAACACAGGAGAGCCTGCGATGTGTGGTGTCGCCGGAGTTCTCGCCGGTCCGCGCGCCGAGCCCGCCGGACTCGACGAGCTGAAGCGCATGATCGCCATGATCGGGCACCGCGGCCCGGACGGCTACGGCTTCTACCGCGACGGGCGGATCGGGCTCGCCCACGCGCGCCTCAGCATCGTCGGTCTGGCCGGCGGCTTCCAGCCGATCCACAACGAGGAGCGGACGCTGTGGATCACCTTCAACGGCGAAATCTTCAACCACGTCGAACTGCGGCGTGACCTGGAGGCGCGCGGGCACCGTTTCTACACCCGCACCGACACCGAGGTGATCGTCCACGCCTTCGAGGAATACGGCCCCGCCGCCTGGGCCAGGCTGAACGGCCAGTTCGCCATCGGCCTGTGGGACGCCGCGAAGCGGGAACTGTGGCTGGTCCGCGACCGGCTGGGCATCCTGCCGCTGTTCTACGCCCGCAGCGGCGACCATCTGGCCTTCGCGTCGGAAGCCAAGGCCCTGTTCGGCGGCGGGCGGATCGAACCGCGCTTCGACGCGTCCCGGCTCGCCCAGGTCTTCACCCATTGGAGCGTCGCCCCCCAAGGCAGCGTCTTCGCGGGTGTGCAGAGCGTGCCGCCGGCCACCGCCATCCGCATCGACGCCGACCTGCGTCTGCACGAGGCCCGCTATTGGGAGCCGGACATGGCCGGCGACCCCGCCCTTTCCCGCATCACGCTGGACGAGGCGGCGGACCGGCTGGAGGAACGGCTGCTCGACGCCATCCGCCTGCGGCTGCGCGCCGACGTTCCGGTCGGCGTCTACATCAGCGGCGGTCTGGACAGCTCGGTCATCGCGGCGCTGGCGCGCAAGCTCGACACCACGCAGATGCACAGCTTCGGCGTGGGCTTCGCCGACAACGCCTTCGACGAGACTCCGCAACAGCGGATGGTCGCCGGCCATGTCGGGACGGAGCATCACGACATCCTCTGTGGGGCGGAGGACATCCAGGCCGCCCTGCCCGACGTGATCTGGCACGGCGAATCGCCGCTGGTCCGCACCGCCCCGGCGCCGCTGTTCCTGCTCTCCCGCCTGGTCCGCGACAGCGGCATCCGCGTCGTTCTGTCCGGCGAGGGGGCCGACGAGTGGCTGGCCGGCTACGACATATTCAAGGAGGACAAGGTCCGCCGCTTCTGGGCGAGGCAGCCGCAGTCCACGGCGCGCCCGAAGCTGCTCAGCCGCATCCACCCCTACGCCGCCGCCAACGGCCAGAAGGACAGCCCGCTCTGGCAAGCCTTCTGGAAGCGCGGCATGGCTGAGACGGACGATCCCTTCTACGCCCACCGCATCCGCTGGCAGAACACCGCCTGGACCCAGCGCCTGCTGGCGCCGGACGTGCGGGCCGCGGCCAACGCGCGGGCGTTCGACGAGGCAGTGGCCGCCCATCTGCCCGCCGGCTGGTCGCGCTGGAGCCCGCTGGCCCGCACCCAATGGACGGAAATCGCCGCCTTCATGTCGCCCTATCTGCTGACCAGCCAGGGCGACCGGGTGGCCATGGCCCACAGCATCGAGGTCCGCTATCCCTTCCTCGATCCGGATGTGGGCGACCTCTGCGCCGCCCTGCCGGACCGGGTGAAGATGCTGGGGCTGCGCGACAAGCTGGCGCTGCGCCGCCTCGCCTCGCGCCTGCTGCCGGCGGAGATTTTCCACCGCCCGAAGCGCCCCTACCGCGCCCCGATGACCACCGCCCTGTTCGGCGCGCAGGCCCCGGCCTATGTCCAGGACCTGCTGTCCGAAGACTCCCTGAACCGCTACGGGCTGGTGGACGCCGCGGGCGTCGCCGCTCTCGCCGCCAAGGCCCATCGCCAGGACGGCCGCATGGCCGGGGAGCGGGAGGAGATGGCCCTGGTCGGCGTTCTCACCCTCCAGATGCTCGCCCGGAACGTGCTGGACGAGCTGCCGGGCCGGGCCTCGTCGCTCCGCGCCCGCTTGGACGCCGCTCCCATCCACATTCTCGAAGAGCATTTGGACAGCGCCGCCGCCTGATCCGGCGGCCCGGCGGTGTCCCCAGGCACAGTCTTTCCAACAGTTGATGCAACAACGCCAACCGGGAAAACCGATACCATGCTGAACGCCCTGCATCCCTTCGACGCCAACGCCCTTTCGCTCGACTGCGCGGCAGCGGCGCGGGAGATCGAACAGTTCATCCAGCGCACCGTCGCCCACGACCTGAAGCGCCAGGGCGTCGTGCTCGGCGTTTCCGGCGGCATCGACAGCTCGGTCTGCGCGGCGCTGGCCGTGCGCGCGCTGGGGCCGGACCGCGTGCTGGCCATCCTGATGCCGGAGAAGGAGTCCTCGCCCGACAGCACCCGGCGGGGCCGGCTGCTCTGCGAGAGCCTGGGCATCGAGCCGATCATGGAGGAACTCTCCGCGCCGCTGACCGCGCTCGGCTGCTACGACCGGCGCGACAGCGCCATCCGCCGTCTGTTCCCGGAATACGGGCCGGGCTGGAAGCAGAAGATCGGGCTGGCTGCCGGGCTGCTCGACGCCGACCGCGTGAACTACTTCACCATGACGGTGGAATCGCCGGAGGGCGAGCGGCAGACCAGCCGCATGCCGGTGGACGTCTATCTGTCCGTGGTCGCCGCCACCAACCTGAAGCAGCGCGTCCGCAAGACCATGGAATACACCCACGCCGACCGGTTGAACTATGCCGTGCTCGGCACGCCGAACCGGCTGGAATATGAGCTGGGCTTCTTCGTGCGCGGCGGCGACGGTCTGGCCGACCTGAAGCCGATCGCCCATCTGTTCAAGACGCAGGTCTATCAGATGGCCGCCTGGCTCGGCCTGCCGGACGACATCCAGAACCAGTCGCCCAGCACCGACACTTACACCCTGCCGCAGTCGCAGGAGGAGTTCTACTACGCCATCCCTTACGACAAGCTGGATCTGGCGCTCTGCGCCTATGGCCGTGGCGTGCCGGAGGACGAGGCGGCCCGCGCCCTGAACCTGTCCGTCGATCAGGTCCGCCGCGTCTACAAGGACATCGTCCTGAAGCGCCGCACCTCGGGCCGCATCCTGCGCAACGCCGCCCTGGTGCAGCCGGTCGAGGTGGATGGGAGCGACGCATGACCGCAATGCCCTGGCTTCAGCGGGGTGTGGAACGGTTCATGTCCGAGGATCGCGTCGCGCTGGCGTCCTTCCAGCGCGACCACTTCGGCGCGGACTCGCCGTTGCTGGACGACGCCCATTTCCACTGGCTGTTCAAGGAACCGCCCGCCCCCGATCCGGAGGGGGTGCAGTTCTGGGTCTGCAAACGGAACGGGGGGATCGTCGGCCAGCAGGGCGGCATCCCCTTCGCGCTGAAGGTGGGGGAGCATGTGCGCCGCGCCTCCTGGGCGATCGACCTGATGGTCGCCCAGGAATGGCGGCTGCGCGGCGTCGGGCCGGGTCTGTCGGAGACGCACGCCGCCTCCAGCGAGGTCACCGTCTCCCTGTCGATGACCGACGCCGCCTATAAATCCTACAAGCGCGCGGGCTGGCTCGATCTGGGGAACATCCCGACCTATCTGCGCGTGCTCGATCCGCCGCGCTGCCTGCGCGTCAGCCCCTATGACGGTGGCCTCGCCCGGCTGGTGGCGCGGCTGGGCAAGCCGGCGATGAGCGCCGCCTCGGTTCTCGGCCATGCGGCGGCCTGGAGCTTCGGCGCCCGGCTGGTCGAGGTCGACCGGTTCGACGAGCGCATGGATGGGCTGTGGGAGGCCGCAGCCCCGCAACATCCCTGCGCCGCGCGGCGCGACCACGCCTTCCTTCGCTGGCGGTTCGACGCGATCCCGACCGCGGCGCGGCACCGCCGCTTCCTCGTCATGCGCCGTGACGCGGTGATGGCCTATGTGGTGCTGCGAACGGACCGCTGCCGCGGCGAAACCGTCGGGGTGGTGTGCGATTATCTGGCCCGTCCGGGCTGGCTGATGCCCGCCTTCGCCATGCTGGTCGAGCGCGCCCGGCGGGAGCGGATGGCCGCCCTGGTTTGCCGGACGTTGAACGCGCAGGCCGCCCGTCCGCTGTCGATGATGGGCTTCCTGTGCCTGAAGAACGGGCTGCGCCAGCCGACCCGGATGATGGCCCGGCCCGCGGCGGACCGCCGGGATTTGACCCCGGTGATCGGCGATCCGAAGAACTGGTTCGTCACCGCCGCCGACAGCGACATGGGTTTCAAGGATCTGGGCGAGTAAGCGGAACGTACAAGCGGACTGGCCGAAACGAAAAGGGCACCCGCATCACGGCGGGCGCCCTTTTCGGTTCGGGTCGTGCACAAAGTCGAGAATGATGAGGATGCATATTCCGAGCGCATGAGCGGTTTGCCGCTGCACGCGACGTTCAATGAAGGATCAAGCCGATCGAGCGATTAGTAAGGCTCAGCTTCAGGCGTTGCCGCCCGTCCACATGCCTCCTATCGACGTGATGGTCTGTCACGGCTCTCAAGGGAGTTCTGGTTTTGAGGTGGGTTTC
>JAEYPE010000140.1 GCA_023411035.1 Pseudomonadota bacterium | reverse complement strand
GACCACCCCCTCGCTGACCGGCACGCGGCGGACCAGACGCTGGGCTGCCTGGAGGTCGGCGGGGGAGAGCACCGTCACCGCCTGTTCGTCGGCCGCGCCGGTGGTGGCGATCATCATCCGCCGCTCGGCGTCGCGTTCGGGATAGTTCACGTCGATCTGCATCAGGAAGCGGTCGAGCTGGGCCTCCGGCAGCGGGTAGGTGCCCTCCTGCTCCAGCGGGTTCTGGGTGGCGAGGACGTGGAAGGGCTGGGGCAGGGCGTGGTACTGGCCGGCGACCGACACGCGCCGCTCCTGCATCGCCTGGAGCAGGGCGGACTGGGTGCGCGGGCTGGCGCGGTTGATCTCGTCCGCCATCAGAAGCTGGCTGAACACCGGCCCCGGAATGAAGCGGAAGGACCGGCGGCCCTGCTCGTTCTCCTCCAGAACCTCCGATCCCAGGATGTCGGCGGGCATCAGGTCGGGCGTGCACTGGATGCGCTTCTCAGCGAGGCCCAGAACGGTGCCCAGCGTCTCCACCAGCCGCGTCTTGGCGAGGCCCGGAACGCCGATCAGCAGCACATGGCCGCCCGCCAGAAGCGTGATGAGCGTGAGGTCAATCACCTCCTGCTGGCCGAAGATGATGCGTCCGATGCGGTCGCGCACATGGATCAGCCGTCCGCCCAGAGCCTCGATCTCCGCCATGAGCTGGTTCGGATTCTCGCCGGCGGGAAAGCTCTGGCCCGGATTGGCGCCCGGATTGGCGCCAGGATTGGCGGCGTCGGTTGCGCTCACGTCTCTGCTCCCTTTCATGACCACCGGCGTCGAAACGGCCATCGTGGCAATGCCGCCGGTCTGGACCTATGTGACGAGTATGGCGAAATTGCGTTGTGCGGCCAGTTTCCCGTGGCTGGCTTCTTGGCCCGGACGACGAGAAGGTTAGCGATGAAGGTCGGCAATGACAGGGCGAATGACAAGCGCCCAGGTGGAGAGAACGGCGAAAGCCTGCCCCTGGCGGCGAAGGAGCAGCGGTTCGACATCCGCATCGCCCGCGACGGCACATGGTTCCACGAGGGAGACCCGATCCGGCGGATCGAACTGGTGAAGCTGTTCGCCACGGTTCTGCGGCGGGACAATGCGGGCGGCTTCTGGCTGGTCACCCCGGCCGAGCGCGGGCGCATCGAGGTGGAGGAGACGCCCTTCGTCGCCGTGGAAATGACCGCATGCGGAAACGGAGACGAACAGGTGCTGTCGTTCCGTACAAATTTAGACGAATGGGTGGAAGCCGGGCCGGAGCATCCGATCCGGGTTTCCCACAATCCTGAAAACGGAGAACCGACGCCCTATATCGACATAAGAAATGGGCTCGAAGCGCGAATCCTTCGGTCGGTCTACTACGAAATGGTGGACCGGGCCGACGTGCGCGGCCATGATGGCGAGGCTGAGGTGGGAGTATGGAGCAGGAAAGTCTTCTTCGCGCTGGGCAGGCTGCCTGGCGGGTGAGCCTCGACGAGGTCCGCAGGCGCTTTCCGGGAAGCGCCGCCGCCGGTCTGCGCCCCGTCAAGGTGCGCGGCGACCATGATCTGAACCCCGACTTGGAGCCCTCGCGGGACACGCTGCGGGAGGCTGCGGTGCTGGTTCCGCTGGTGGACCGTCCGGATGAGCTGACGGTCATCTTCACCCAGCGCACCGCCAACCTGACCGCCCATGCCGGCCAGATCAGCTTTCCCGGTGGCCGGATGGAGAGCGAGGACCGCGACCCGGAAGACACCGCGCTGCGCGAGACGGAGGAGGAGATCGGGCTGGACCGCGACCGGATCGAGGTGCTGGGCCGGCTGGACACCTATGTGACGCGCACCGGCTTCCAGGTGACCCCGGTGGTCGGACTGGTGCGTCCGCCCTTCCAGGTGATCCCCGACCCGACCGAGGTCGCGGAGGTGTTCGAAGTACCGCTGGCCGCCATCCTCGACCCGACCAACCCGCAGCGCCACAGCCGCGAGTTCCAGGGGGCGCGGCGCTATTTCTATGCTTTCCCCTATCAGCAGCGCTTCATCTGGGGAGCCACGGCGGGGATGCTGGTGAATCTGTGCGACGTCCTGCGCGCCGGCAGGACTCCGTAAGGCGGGGGACGCGGTGCTGCGCATCTTCCTGACAGTCATCCTGCCGCTGGTGCTGCCCACGGCCGGCTATGCCCTTTATGTTCTGGTCGTGGAGCGCCGCCGCCGGGAGGCGGAGGAAACCCACAGCCCGGTCCCCTGGTGGGTGGCTGCCCCCTGGCCCTGGCTTGTGCTGGCCGGGGTGGGAGCGATGGCGGTTTCCCTGGGCTTCGCCGCCCTGACCGGCGGGACGCCGCCGCACACGCCCTACACCCCCGCCCATCTCGAAAACGGGCGGGTAGTCGGCGGCGGGGCTTCTGGCAATTGAGCGTCCCGCGGGCTAGCCTGCCGCCATGACCGTCAACGCCCGCATCGCTCTTCAGCCCTGGATGACCGCGCCCGAGACGCGCGCCGTGTTCGACGCCCTGGCCGCCGGGGGGGCGGACGCGCGCTTCGTCGGCGGCTGCGTGCGCGACGCGTGGCTGGGCCGCAAGGTGAAGGACATCGACATCGCCACCCACGCCCCGCCGGAGCGGGTGATGGAACTGCTGAAGGCCGCCGGAATCGCCGCCATCCCGACGGGGATCGAGCACGGCACCATCACTGCCGTGGTGGGGAAGGCCCATTACGAGATCACCACACTGCGCCGCGACGTGGAGAACTTTGGGCGCCACGCCCGCGTGGAGTTCACCGACGACTGGCGGGAGGACGCGGCCCGGCGCGACCTGACCATGAACGCGCTGAGCTGCACGCTGGAGGGCTGCGTCTACGACCCCTTCGGCGGGCTGGCCGACATGGCCGCCGGGCGGGTCCGCTTCGTCGGCGACCCGCGCCAGCGTATCGAGGAGGATGTGCTGCGCCTGCTGCGCTTCTTCCGCTTCCACGCCCATTACGGGCGCGGCGCCCCGGACCAGGCGGCGCTGGCCGCCTGCGCCGAACTGGCCCCCCGCCTGCCCACCCTGTCCGGCGAGCGGGTGCGGGGCGAGTTGTCCCGCCTGCTGGCGGCGCCCGATCCGGCGTCGGCCTGGGACCTGATGATCGGGCTGGGTGTGATGGCCCATCTGCTGCCGGAGGCGGTCCGCACGGTCCGGCTGAACGGTCTGGTCCGGCTGGAGCATGACCTGGGCGAGCCGCCGGAGGCGGTGCGCCGCTTCGCCGCCGTGCTGGACACCGACCGGGCGGGGGCGTTGAACGTCGCGCAGACCCTGCGCCTGTCCAACGCCGACCGCGACCGCCTCGCCGCCCTGACGGAGCCGCCGATGGCCGTCTCGCCGTCCGATGGGCCGGTGAAGCGGCGGCAGGCGCTCTACCGGCTGGGCGACTCCGATCTGTACCGCGACCTCGTGCTGCTGGCGGCGGTGAACGCTGCCGGTCCGGTGGCGCTGGACGCGGTGAAAGGGGCGCTGGCGACCGCGGAGGATCTGCCGTCCCTGATCCTTCCCATCGCGGGGCGCGACCTGCTGGCCATGGGGATGCAGCGCGGCCTGGCGGTGGGCGCGCTTCTGAAGCAGGTCGAGGCGTGGTGGATCGCCGAGGACTTCCGGCCAGGGCGGGATGCCTGCTTGGCGGAGGCGGGAAGGCGGATGGGAAATCCCTCGCTCCTCTGGAGGGAGGGGGCCCGCGAAACGGGCGGGTGAGGGGGCTTTTGCCGAACGTGCCGACACGCACAACCCCCCTCACCCCAACCCTTTCCCCGGAGGGGCGAGGGGAATGTCGGTGCCTACGGCCACTTCACCTCGGGCGGCATGCTCATCAGGATGGCCTCCGTGTTGCCGCCGGTCTTCAGGCCGAAGGTCGTCCCACGGTCGTAGAGCAGGTTGAACTCCACATAGCGGCCACGGCGGATCAACTGGTGCTCGCGTTGTTCCGGAGTCCAGGGACTGTTCATGTGGCGGCGGACCAGGGCGGGGAAGACCTCCAGGAAAGCCAGCCCCACGTCACGGGTGAAGGCGAAGTCGGCCTCCCAGTCGCCGGAGTTCAGGTTGTCGTAGAAGATGCCGCCGACTCCGCGCGCCTCCCCCCGGTGCGGCAGGAAGAAATAGCGGTCGCACCACTCCTTGTAGCGCGCGTAGCAGGTCGGGTCGTGGCGGTCGCAGGCGCCTTGCAGGGCGGCGTGGAAATCGGCGGTGTCCTGGTCGTCCGGCACCATCGGGGTCAGGTCGGCGCCTCCGCCGAACCAGCCGACGCGGGTCACGATGTGGCGCGTGTTCATATGAGTCGCTGGCACCAGGGGGGAGCGCATGTGCGCGACGAGGCTGATCCCCGAGGCCCAGAACCGTCCGTCTTCCGCCGCGCCGGGGATGTTGGCGCGGAATTCCGGGCTGAAGGTGCCGTGCACGGTGGAGACGTTGACGCCGACCTTCTCGAACACGCGGCCCCGCATCACCGACATGACGCCGCCGCCGCCCTCGCCGCCGCCATGATCGGGACGCTGCCAGCTCTTCCGCTCGAAGCGGCCCGGCGGCAGGTCGGAATGGGTGCCGGTCAGTTCATCCTCGATCCGTTCGAATTCGGCGCAGATGCGGTCGCGCAGTTCCGTGAACCAGGCGGTGGCGCGGACCTGCCGATCAATGGTGGAGTCGGTGGCGTCGGGAAGGGGGGAGGTCATGGGCGGGCGTCCGGCGTCGGTCGGTGCGGTGCGGCTGTCTGCCGCAGGGCTTCACCCAACACCATCGCGGCACTCAGCGCAACATTCAGCGACCGGGCCGGCGGCTTCAGGGGGATGACCAGCCGCGCGTCGGCGGCCTCGTGCACCTCCTCCGGCACCCCGGCGCTCTCGCGCCCGACCATGATCCGGTCGTCCGGCGCGAAGGCGAAATCCGTGTAGGGAACGGCCCCGCGGGTGGTCAGGAGCACCAGCCGCCCCGCCTGCGGCAGCGCGCGGTAGGCCGCCCAGGAACTGTGCCGGACCAGGGAAAGCTGGTCGATGTAGTCCATTCCGGCCCGCCGCAGCTTGCGGTCGTCCAGCACGAATCCGCAGGGCTCGATCAGGTCCAGCGGCACGCCGAGTCCCGCCGCAAGACGCATCAGGGTCCCGGCGTTCTGGGGAATGTCCGGTTCGAAGAGAACGAGGCGCATGAAATTTCCTTGTTGTTCAGCAAAGTCTAATGATGCGCTGCGAAGCGCGACAAGTTGTCCGATGACAAAACCTTTTCAAGGCGCTGCCGCGACTGTATACCGCACCCCGGATATCCGGGGCCGACAACCCCGGCCGACACGGCGCGCCCACGCCCACCCAGTGAGCGGACACGCCCGTCAAGTCGTGATAAACACTGGTCCACGTGTCATAGGGCGCTTCGGCGCGCCGCGTATGCCTTGAGGAGATTAACGCTTATGGCTCAGACCACGCATCCGCCCGGGACGGGTGCCCACGCGGCCCCCGGCGGCGAGGGGGCTTCCCGCCGTGATTTTCTCTACCTCGCCACCGGGGCCGTGGGTGCCGTTGGTGTCGCATCCGCCGTCTGGCCGTTCATCGACAGCATGAACCCGGCCGCCGACACCCTCGCGCTGGCTTCGATCGACGTGGATCTGGCTCCGGTCCAGGAAGGCCAGGCGATCACCGTCACCTGGCGCGGCAAGCCGGTCTTCGTCCGCCACCGCACGGCCAAGGAGATCGAGGAGGCCCGCACCGTCAACCTCGGCGAACTGCGCGATCCGGCCGCCGACGACACCCGCGTCAAGAAGCCGGAATGGCTGATCGTCATTGGTATCTGTACGCACCTCGGCTGCGTGCCGCTGGGGCAGAAGCCGACCGATCCGCGCGGCGAATACGACGGCTGGTTCTGCCCGTGCCACGGCTCGCACTACGACACCGCAGGGCGCATCCGCAAGGGTCCCGCCCCGGCCAACCTCGTCGTTCCGCAGTACGCTTTCACGAGCGACACCGCGGTCCGGCTCGGCTAAGCGGCCCTTAAGGTTCTGGAGACCCCAAGATGGCTCAGGCTCACGCCCCCCAGTTCAAGAATCCCGTCGTGAAGTGGATCGACAGCCGCCTGCCGATCTTCACGATGCTGGATCATGAGTACAACCAGTATCCGATGCCCCGGAACGTCAACTATCTGTGGGCGTTCGGTGCCATCGCCGGCATCATGCTGGTCATCATGATCGCCACCGGCCTCGTGCTGGCGATGCAGTATGCGGCCCATACGAGCATCGCCTTCGAGTCGGTGGAGCGCATCATGCGCGACGTCAACTACGGTTGGCTGCTGCGCTACGTCCACGCCAACGGCGCGTCGATGTTCTTCATCGCCGTCTACATCCACATGTTCCGCGGTCTCTACTACGGCTCCTACAAGGCGCCGCGCGAGATCCTGTGGATTCTCGGCGTGCTGATCCTGCTGGCCATGATGGCGACCGCCTTCATGGGCTACGTGCTGCCGTGGGGCCAGATGAGCTTCTGGGGCGCCACCGTCATCACGAACCTGTTCTCGGCCTTCCCGCTGGTCGGCGACCCGATCGTGACCTGGCTGTGGGGCGGCTTCTCGGTCGACAACCCGACGCTGAACCGCTTCTTCGCGCTGCACTTCCTGCTGCCGTTCGTGCTGCTGGGCCTGGTGATCCTGCACACCGCCGCCCTGCACGTTTCCGGCTCCAACAACCCGCTGGGCATCGATCCGAAGGGCCCGCAGGACACCGTGCCGTTCAACCCGTACGTCACGGTCAAGGACGGCTTCGCTGTCGTCGTGTTCCTGATCTTCTACGCATCCTTCGTCTTCTTCGCCCCGAACTACCTCGGCCACCCGGACAACTACATCCCGGCCAACCCGCTGGTCACGCCGGCCCACATCGTTCCGGAGTGGTACTTCCTGCCCTTCTACGCGATCCTGCGCGCGATCCCGGACAAGCTGGGCGGCGTGCTCGCCATGTTCGGCGCCATCGCGGTGCTGGCCGCCCTGCCGTGGCTCGACACCTCGAAGGTGCGGAGCTGCAAGTTCCGTCCGATCTACCGCCAGTTCTTCTGGATTCTCGCCATCGACGCCCTGGTCCTGGGTTACGCCGGCGCGATGCCCGCCGAAGGCGTGTGGCTGCTGATCGCCCGCGTCGGCACGGCCTACTACTTCTTCCACTTCCTGGTCCTGCTGCCGCTGCTGGGCAAGCTGGAGCGTCCGCTGCCGCTGCCTGCCAGCATCTGCGAACCGGTTCTGAAGGGCGGTGGCCACGTTGCCGCCGGCGCCCCCGCCAAGCCCATGGAGAAGGCATAATGCGCGCTCTGAAGTCTGCCATCCTCTCCGCGGCCTTGGCCCTGGGCCTGGCCGGCGCCGCGCAGGCGTCGGAAGCGGTGCACATTCCCCAGCAGAACTGGCCGCACAGCGGCGTCTTCGGCACCATCGACAAGGCGTCGGCGCAGCGCGGCTTCCAGATCTTCAAGGAAGTCTGCGCGACCTGCCACTCGGCCAAGCTGGTCCCGATCCGCACGCTGGCCGGCATCGGCTTCAGCGAGGACGAGCTGAAGGCCATCGCCGCCGGCTATGAGGTCCAGGCCGGTCCGAACGACGCGGGCGAGATGTTCATGCGTCCGGGCATCCCGGCCGACCGCTTCCCGTCGCCGTTCCCCAACGACAACGCCGCCCGCGCCGCCAACAACGGCGCCCTGCCGCCGGACCTGTCGCTGATGGCGAAGGCCCGCGTCGGTGGCGAGGACTACCTCTACGCCTTCCTGACCGGCTTCGAGGAGAACCCGCCGGAAGGCGTGACCCTGATGCCGGGCATGAACTACAACAAGTACTTCCCGGGCCATCAGGTGGGCATGCCCAACATCCTGATGCCGGACGGCGTGACCTACGCCGACGGCACCCCGGCGACGGTGCAGCAGCAGGCCCACGACATCAGCACCTTCCTGACCTTCATCGCCGAGCCGCACATGGATGCGCGCAAGCAGATGGGCGTGAAGGTGATCCTGTTCCTGATCGTGCTGGCCGGCCTGATGTACGCCACCAAGCGCAAGCTCTGGAGCACACTGCACTGAGCCGTATCCCCGGATACGGTCCCGGTGCGGACGATTTAGGACTGAACAGGGCGCCCCCGGGCGCCCTGTTCTTTTATGGGGGAACAAATCCGAAGGTGGCGCAGATGGTGGACAGGCTGATCGACGAGATCGTGGATTTCTGGTTCGACGAGGCGATGAAACCCTATTGGTTCCGCAAATCCGACAGCTTCGACCGGACGGTGCGCGACACGCTGCTTCCCCATCACGAGGCCGCGGCGGCGGGGCGGTACGATCACTGGCTGGAGGATGTGGACGGCTGTCTGGCGCTCTGCGTTCTGTTGGATCAGGTGCCGCGCAACGTTTTCCGCGGGACGCCACGGGCCTTCGCGACCGACGGCAAGGCGCTGGCGGTGGCCCGCCATGCGGTGGAGCAGGGCTACGACCTCGAATGCAACGGGGATGAGCGGATCTTCCTCTACCTGCCGTTCGAGCATCAGGAGGACATGGCTTGCCAGGAGCTGTCCTGCACCCTGTTCCGGGAGCGGGTGGGCGAACCGGAGATCGTCCGCTACGCCGAACGCCACCACGAGATCGTCGCTCGCTTCGGACGCTTCCCCCATCGCAACGCCATCCTGGGCCGCGAGACGACGCCGGAGGAGGCGGAGTTCCTCAAGGAGCCGGGGTCGTCCTTCTGACAACGGCGCCATCCTCCGGCGCCCAGGGCTTCAGCCAGCGTTCCAGCGCGGCCAGAAGTTCGGGGCGGCGCACCGGCTTGAGCACGTAATCGTTCATTCCGGCGAACAGGCAACGGTCGCGGTCCTCGGCGAAGCCATGGGCGGTGACCGCGATGATCGGCACCTTGCCGCGGGGGCCGGGCATCGCCCGGATGGTCAGAGTCGCTGCGATCCCGTCCACCTCGGGCATGGCGACGTCCATCAGGACGGCGTCGTAGGGAGCCTCCGCCGTGGCGATGGAGGCGACGGCCTCGGCCCCACCGTCCGCGGTGTCCACGTCGAAGCCGGCCTTGCGCATCAGCGCCGCGGTGAGAAGCCGGTTGGTGGGGCTGTCGTCCACCACCAGCAGATGCCCGCCGCGCGATCGAGCCCAGGCGTTCAACCGCTCCTCCACGGGGTTCGGCGGCACGGCGCGGGGAGGACCCGGCGGCTGTCGGTGCAGAATGTTGCGGTCCACCACGAGCCTTTGGCATTTTGCAAATCAATTTGCGCCGAACCGCTGAGGACTCCCGGTTATCCGGGGTTTGCAGCGACCGGCAGGCCCGTTCACAGCAAGGGGCGGGCCAAACGGTTACGAGTTCGAACTTTTCGTTGCCCGCGCCGGAAGGCATGCGGGCGGCCAGCGTGGAGAGAAAGCATGGGACTGGTTGATCGGCTCTGGGTGGCCTTCGCGGCCCTGAACGGCGCCGTAGCGGTGGGGGCCGGCGCCTACGCCAGCCACGGGCTTGCCGGGGACCCGCGCGGGCAGGAACTGTTCCGGCTGGCCGGGCAATACCAGATGTGGCACGCGCTGGCGCTCGTCGCGCTGGTCGCCCTGCTTCGCACCGCCGACGGACCGGCGCGGCTGGCGCTGCGCCTGTCGGGGTGGCTGTTCGTTGCCGGAATCCTGCTGTTCAGCGGAACGCTCTACGCCACCGCCACCATCGGCCCGCTGCCCATCGCCATGACGGCCCCGACCGGGGGAAGCGCCCTCATCCTGGGCTGGCTGGTCCTGGCCCTGGCGGCCCTGCTGTTCGGGCGGCGTACCTTCGAAAGGACCTGAAGGACGAAGGCGGCCTGAGAAAAGAAGCGTTCAGGCCGGGATGCCGCTGGGTTCCTCCGCGGCGGGGGAGCCCTCGTCCTTCTTGCGGGCGGCGACGGGGGCGCAGTACAGGCCGTGCAGCGTGGCCATGATGGTCTGTGCTTCGTGCCCGTTCAGCGAGTAATAGATGTTCTGGGCGGCCCGCCGCGTCCGCACCAGCTTGTCGCGGCGCAGGCGCGCCAGATGCTGGGACAGGGCCGACTGGCTGAGATCCACCAGTTCCTCCAACTCGCCGACCGACTTTTCACCCTCGCTCAGGTAGCACAGAATGAGCAGGCGGCGCTCGTTGCTCATGGCTTTGAGCAGCGTGCTGGCCCGCCGTGCGTTGCTTTGCAGATCGGCAATGTTCATGAAACGACCGTCTCTGTCGGCACCATGCAACGGCGAACCGTTGCGCTCGCATCGTGCGTCGCCGGACCGCCATTTATCGTTCGTGTTCAAGCATATGGAAGACTGCATCGTGCTGTCTACCCGTGGAAGTCCCGTAGTTGCGAGAATGTTCCCCGCGCGCGAAGCCCCCGCACGCGGAGCCATCCTCTATCGGAGTTGAGGGGCCGCCGCCTCCGTTCTAGGATTGCCGCGACGGTGCCCGAAGGAGTGCAAGGAACGATGGCCGATCAGACGCTTGACGCGAAGGGGCTGCAATGCCCGCTGCCGGTGCTGCGTGCGCGCAAGGCGCTGAAGACGGTCCCCGCCGGGTCGACGCTGGCCGTCGAGGCGACGGACCCCAGCGCGCCCAAGGATTTCGCCGCCTTCTGCGAAGCCACCGGCAACCGGCTTGTCTCCAGCACTGAGGAAGGGGGAGTCTACCGTTTCGTGATCGAGCGCTGCGCCTGACCCAATCGCAGAAGGTTGCCGCAAGGGGGCGCCGCGGGGGGCGACCTGCACGCTCACCGCGCAAAGGGAGTGGTGATCGCGGTTGGGGGGATGTGACGATAAGCCCCGGAATCAGCCTGTACTTTCATTAGCGATACAGGAACAATGGGCGCAGGGAAATGCCTCGAACACAAACGAAAAAGACAGAAAAGCATGTTTACCAGCCTGTTCACCCACGCCGCCTGCCTGGACCACGACACAGGGCTGGGCCATCCGGAATGCGCCGACCGGCTTCGCTCCGTGCTGGCGGCGCTTGAAACCGAAGAATTCTACATGCTCGAAAGGCAGGAAGCGCCGCTCGCCACCATCGAGCAGATCTCCCGAGCCCACCCGCGGGAGCATGTGGAGCGCATCCTGGCCCTGGTGCCGGAGCAGGAACATGCCGGCATCGACGCGGACACGGTGATTTCCCCCGGCTCGGGCGAGGCCGCGCTGCGCGCCGCCGGGGCTGTGGTCGCGGCGGTGGACGCGGTGGCGTCGGGCCATTCGCGCAACGCCTTCTGCGCCGTGCGCCCGCCGGGGCACCATGCCGAATATGAAAAGGCCATGGGCTTCTGCCTGTTCAACAACGCCGCGGTCGGCGCCTACCACGCGCGGGCGGTGCACGGTTTGCAGCGGGTGGCGGTGATGGATTTCGACGTCCACCACGGCAACGGAACGCAGGACATCTTCCAGCGCGACCCGGACATGCTCTACTGCTCGACCCACCAGTCGCCGCTCTATCCCGGCACGGGCGACGCGGGGGAAAAGGGCGAATACGGCAACTGCATCAACGCGCCGCTCGCCGCCATGTCCGGCTCGCCGGAGTTCCGGCACGCGATGACCCACATCATCCTGCCGGCCATCGACCATTTCAAACCGGACCTTCTCATCATCTCCGCCGGGTTCGACGCCCATTCGCGCGACCCGCTGGCCGGGCTTCACCTGACCGACGACGACTTCGCCTGGGCCACGCGAAAGCTGGGCGATCTGGCCCGCACCCATTGCGGCGCCCGCATCGTGTCGGTTCTGGAAGGCGGCTACAACCTGCGCGCCCTGGCCTCGGCCACCGCCGCCCATGTGCGCGAACTGATGTACTGCTGAACCCTCCGGTTCTTCCGGCTAGGCCCGTGGCGGGAGCGTAATACGCCCGCCGCGGGCCTTGCGCATTCGGGGGCCGGATCATAGTTTCGGGTTTCGGTCCCATCGCGGGCACCCCATCGTTTGGATCATTGGCCGGATGGATCATGGCTGACCTCGCTAACATTCCCCCCGACATCGCCGCCCTCAGCTTCGAGGACGCGCTGGCCGAACTGGAGCGCATCGTGCGCCAGCTCGAGGACGGGCGCGGCAAGCTCGACGACGCGATTTCCTCCTACGAGCGCGGCACCGCGCTGAAACGCCATTGCGAGGCCAAGCTGCGGGAGGCCCAGGCCAAGATCGACCGCATCACCGTCGCCGCCGATGGCACCCTTGGAACCGAACCCGCCCGGATCGACTGACGTGCAGACCGACCTCAAGACAGCCATGGCCGACATGGCGGCGGATGTGGAGCGTGCGATCCTGCATCTCCTGCCGACCACCGACCTTCCCGAGTCCCGTGTGCTGGAGGCGATGCGCTACGGCTGTCTGAACGGCGGCAAGCGGTTGCGCCCCTTCCTGGTGTGCCAGTCCGCCGCCCTGTTCGGCGTCAACCCGGACTGCGCGCTGCGGGTGGCCGTGGCGGTGGAGTTCGTCCACAGCTATTCGCTGGTCCACGACGATTTGCCGGCGATGGACGACGGCGACCTGCGCCGCGGCCAACCCACCGTGCACCGCAAGTTCGACGAGGCGACCGCCATCCTGGCCGGCGACGGGCTGTTGACCTACGCCTTCGAGGTGCTGGCCGACCCGGCGACGCACGAGGACCCGAACGTGCGCTGCCAGCTCGTTGCGGCACTCGCCAAGGCGGCGGGGCCGCACGGCATGGTCGGCGGCCAGATGCTCGACCTGATCGCCGAGCATGAAGCCTTCGATCTGGGCACCACGACGCGGCTCCAGCGCATGAAGACCGGCGACATGATCGCCTTCTCCTGCGAGGCCGGCGGCATCCTGGGCAAGGCCCCGCCGCCGCAGCGTCACGCGCTGCGCGCCTACGCCCACGACCTGGGGCTGGCCTTCCAGATCGTGGACGACCTGCTGGACGTGGAAGGGACGGAAGCCGAGACCGGCAAGTCGGTCGGGCGCGACGCGGAGGCCGGAAAGTCGACCTTCGTGTCCATCCTCGGGCAGGACCGCGCCCGCTCGCAGGCGGCGATGCTGGCCGTCCAGGCCAAGGCGCACCTGGAGATCTTCGACGGGCGGGCCGATATCCTCAAAGCGGTCGCCGACTTCGTCGTCGCGCGGCGGACCTGAACGGAGGACGTGCTGAACGTGACCCCCAACGACAAGACGCCGCTTCTCGACCGCGTAAACACCCCCGCCGACCTGCGTGCGCTCAAGCCAGAACAGCTCCGGCAGGTGGCCGACGAGTTGCGGACCGAAACCATCAGCGCGGTGTCGGTGACGGGCGGGCATCTGGGCGCCGGGCTGGGGGTGGTCGAATTGACCGTCGCCCTGCATTACGTGTTCGACACCCCGGCCGACCGGCTGATCTGGGACGTCGGGCACCAGTGCTATCCGCACAAGATCCTGACCGGGCGCCGCGACCGCATCCGCACCCTGCGCATGGGCGGCGGGCTGTCGGGCTTCACCAACCGGTCGGAAAGCGAATACGATCCCTTCGGCGCCGGCCACAGCTCTACCTCCATCTCCGCGGGGCTGGGCATGGCGGTGGCGCGCGACCGGCTGGGCCGCGACAACCATGTGATCGCCGTGATCGGCGACGGCGCCATGAGCGCCGGCATGGCGTATGAGGCGATGAACAACGCCGGGTCGGCGAACAGCAAGCTGGTCGTCATCCTGAACGACAACGACATGTCCATCGCGCCCCCGGTCGGCGCGATGAGCGCGTACCTGTCGCGGCTGATCTCCTCGAAGCCCTATCTGTCGCTGCGCCATCTGGCGAAGGACATCGCGGAGCAGTTGCCCCGCCCGCTGCGCACGGCGGCCCGCCGGGCGGAGGAATACGCCCGCGGCATGGTCACCGGCGGCACGCTGTTCGAGGAGATGGGCTTCTACTACATCGGCCCGATCGACGGGCACAATCTGGAGCATCTGCTGCCGGTCCTCCAGAACGTGCGCGACGCCGACGACGACAAGCCCGTGCTGATCCACGTCGTCACCAGGAAGGGCAAGGGCTACGGCCCCGCCGAGGCGTCCGCCGACAAGCTGCACGCGGTCGCCAAGTTCGATGTCGTCACCGGCACCCAGGCCAAGCCGAAGTCCAACGCGCCGACCTACACCCGCGTCTTCGCCAATGCCCTGATCGCCGAGGCCGAGCGCGATCCCGCCATCCTCGGCATCACCGCGGCCATGCCCTCGGGCACCGGGCTCGACCTGTTCGCCCAGCGCTTCCCGGAGCGCTGCTTCGACGTCGGCATCGCCGAGCAGCACGCGGTGACCTTCGCCGCCGGGCTGGCGACGGAGGGCTTCAAGCCCTTCTGCGCGATCTATTCGACCT
>JAEYPE010000016.1 GCA_023411035.1 Pseudomonadota bacterium | reverse complement strand
GGGCGGAGTCCGGCGAGGCCGGGCGGGCGCCCACCGCGGGCGGAGGCGTGCGGGGGGTGGTTTCCGCCTCCGCCCGCGGGTCGAGGCGGGTGGCGAGGCGCAGCATGGCCCGCGATCCCTGCTCGACGCCGGCCCCCACTTCCAGCCAGCGCCAGGGGCGGTAGGCGAGACCGGCGTTCAGCGGCAGGCCGGGCAGGAAGCTCGGGTCGTCCTGCTGCTGGGCGCGGAAGCTGTCGGCGCTGTATTCCAGCTTGACGCTCAGCCCCTCCAGCGGCGTGTGCCACTCGACGCCGCCGAACAGGGCCGCGCGCTTCCCCGTGAACCACGCCTCCGGCCCTCGGGAGGAGGCGTCGGCGGGGTTTCGGTCGCGCTTGAAGCGCCCGCCGAGGAAGCGCAGCGGATTGCGGACATGCCCGTAGTCGCCGAGCCCGCCCCAGCCGATGCCCAGGCTGAGATCGACGTCCCACCAGCGGCGGGAGGCCACCAGATACTCCCCCGCGAAGCGGCCCTTGCCCGGCAGGTCCAGCCCGGTGCCGGTGATGTCCCGCCCCCCGACCGCCAGCGCCGGCCACCACGGCCCCTCGCGCAGCAGGCGCAGCTTCACGTCCACCCCCGGTTCGCTGAGGCCGTGCCAGCTTGGGTAGACGCTGTTGCGAAGGGTGACCTCCAGGCCGGGAAGAAGCTGCGCCCCGGCGAACAGGTGCCGATGGAGGCCGCCCAGCACGGTCAGCCCGGCGGTGACGGTGCCGTCCGGCATCCCCCGCGCGGTCGGCGTCTGGAGCAGCCCAACGGTCCCCCAATCGGACAGGGTCGGCTCAAGACCCTCCGCCCGCGCGTGCAGGGCGGCGAACGACAGCGCGAGGGCGAGGAGGAAGGATTTCACGCCATGGTGGATATTGCCGGTATGAGTGCCCGATCCATGGCATTGTCATGCATATGAGTGCAATCAGAATTCCTCTCCCGAGGAGGGAGAGGGGCTAATGTGCTTCGGCGGTGCAGGTCAGGCCCATGGCTTCCGCCGTGTTGGCGATGGCGGACAGGCAGGTGCCGGCGCGCTCCGGCGGAATGGAGACGGCGAAGCGGATGGTATAGCGCCCGCCCTCATGGTCCGGCAGGGTCTGGGCGTCCAGCCGGACGATGTTCGCCTCGAACTGGGTGAAAATCTCCGACAGGCGGGCGATCAGGCCGGGCTGGTCGCCGCCCGACACCTCAACCCGGTGGGTGATGCGGGCCAGCGGGCCGGGGTCGGGATCGAAGCCGAAGGGCGTGACCTTGATCTGCCCATCCGCCAACTCCGGCAGGCTGGTCAGCTCTGCCTGCACCTCTTCCACCGTCACGCCGTCCGGCAGCTCGCAGACCGCCGAGAACTCCGCCCCGGACCCCATGACCGCGAAGGTGGCGTCGCGCAGGTTGGCGCCCAGCCCGAACAGATGACCGGTGATCGCCGAGACGAGGCCGACACGGTCGGGGCAGAAGGTCGAAACCAGCGCGAGTGAAGACACCGCAACCTCCGAAAGCAGCAGGGGCGAGCGGCGGCGGTCAGGCCGCCGTGCCGCCCACGGTCAGGCCGTCCAGGCGCAGGGTCGGCTGGCCGACGCCCACGGGAACGCCCTGGCCGTCCTTGCCGCAGGTGCCGACGCCGGGGTCCAGCTTGGTGTCGTTGCCGATCATCGACACGCGGGTCAGGCTGTCCGGGCCGTTGCCGATCAGGGTGGCGCCCTTCACCGCCGGGCCGAGCTTGCCGTCCTCGATCAGATACGCCTCGTTGGCGGAGAAGACGAACTTGCCGTTGGTGATGTCCACCTGACCGCCGCCGAAGTTCTTGGCGTAGAGGCCCTTCTTGACCGACTTGATGATCTCCTCCGGCGCATAGGCGCCGGGGCGCATCACCGTGTTGGTCATGCGCGGCATGGGGTGGCAGGCGAAGCTCTGGCGCCGCCCGTTGCCGGTCGGGCGCATCCCCATCAGCCGGGCGTTCATGCGGTCCTGCATGTAGCCGACCAGGATGCCGTCCTCGATCAACGTGGTGCACTGGCCGGGGGTGCCCTCGTCGTCCACGGTGATGGAGCCGCGGCTGTTCTCGATGGTGCCGTCGTCCACGATGGTCACGCCGGGGGCGGCGATGCGCTGGCCCATCAGCCCGGCGAAGGCCGAGGTCTTCTTGCGGTTGAAGTCGCCCTCCAGCCCGTGGCCGATGGCCTCGTGCAGCAGGATGCCGGGCCAGCCGTTGCCGAGCACGACCGTCATCTCGCCCGCCGGGGCGGGAACGGAGGACAGGTTGACCAGGGCGGAGCGCAGCGCCTCGTCCACGAAGGCGCGCCACGTCTCCGGCTGCATGTAATGTTCGTAGGTGACGCGGCCGCCGCCGCCGTGGCCGCCGGATTCCATGCGGTCGCCCTCCGCCACCACGACGGAGACGTTCAGCCGCACCAGGGGGCGCAGGTCGGCCACGCGCACGCCGTCGGCGCGGATGATCTGCACCGCCTGCCATTCGCCGCTGATCGAGCAGGAGACCTGCCGCACCCGCGGGTCCTTGGCGCGGGCGTAGGCGTCGATCTCCGCCAGCAGCTTCACCTTCGCTTCGAAGGGGACGAGCGGCAGCGGGTTGTCGGGGATGTAGAGCGCGCGGTTGGTGCCGGCGGGCGGCTCCGCGAAGGTGCCGGCGTGCCCGGCCTGGACGGCGCGGACCGTCGCGGCGGCGCGGCGGATGGCGTCCTCCGACAGGCTGGAGGCGTGGGCGAAGCCGGTCGCCTCGCCGGCGATGGCGCGCAGGCCGAATCCCTGGGTGGTGTCGAAGCTGGCGGACTTCAGCTTTCCGTCGTCCCAGCCCAGCGATTCGCTCTGCGAATATTCCAGATACAGTTCGCCGTCGTCCGTCCCCCGCAGCGCGTCGGCCACCACCCCCTCCACACGGGAACGGTCCAGGCCGGCGCGGTTGAAGAACAGATCGTCGGTGACGGCAAGCGCGCTCATGGGGACTCCGGGCTGTCGGTCTTTCGTAGGACGATGAAGCGGCGCCGGCGCTCTCGCGCCCGCACCCGCGATGTGTTCTAAGATCAGACCTATAGTGTGGCGACGGGCGGTCCATCCGGCAAGGCTCGTCGTCTCCGGGCAAAAGGGGCTTGCAGGGGGAATGGCCGCGATGACCGACGACGCGCAGGCGATGGGCCGCACCGGCAACGGAGACGCCGCCCGTTCCCTGGCCCACCCCCTGAAAGACCACGCCCTGCGCGTGACCCTGACCAACGAGGTGCACACACGCCCGCCGGAAGTGCTGTCCACGCCGGTTCGCGCCACCATGCTGGCGATGCTGTCGGGGGAGGGCGCGTCGGAGGCGGATCGGCTGCATCTGGAAAAGCTGTGCGACTGGGCCGGCGTGCCGCGTCCGCCCGCCGGAGCCACCCATTACAGCGGCTCCTTCGGCAGCTTCCGCCTGAAGTGGGAGCGGCACACCGAATTTTCCGCCTGGACCGTCTTCCGTCCCAACGCCGCGTCCCCGGCGGGCGTGCTGGTGGACCCGTTCCTGGACCCGGCGCTGAACGCGGTGCCCAAGGAATGGCTGGCCGGACTGCCGGGCGAGCTGATGGTCGGCGTCCATGTCGCGGTTCTGGACGCCGAGTCGCCGGAACCGTCGTCGAACATGCTGGCGGCCATGTTCGGCTCGCAGGGCTACGTCGGCACGCGCGTGTCGGGGCGCGCGGCGACGGCCTGGACCGATTTCCGCATCCATGGCGACGGTTTCTCGCGCATCCTGATCGCCGACCACGCCATGACCCCCAACCAGGCGGGCCGCGTCGTGCAGCGCCTGCTGGAGATCGAGACCTACCGGGTGATGGCGTTGCTGGCGCTGCCGGTGGCGCGCGGCGTGCTGCCGCGCATCGGCCCCATCGAGGCCGATCTGGCCGACCTGACCGCCCGCATTGCCACACTGCGCGGGCTGGACGACGAGCGGGACCTGCTGGACCGGCTGACCCTGCTGGCCGCCCAGACGGAGCAGATCGCGGCCGAAACCGCCTATCGCTTCGGCGCGGCGCGGGCCTACTACAGCCTTGTGGAAAAGCGGATCGTCGAGCTTCGCGAAATCCGCATCGAGGGCCTGCCCACGATGGGCGAGTTCATGGACCGCCGTCTCGCCCCGGCGATCCGCACCTGCGAGGCGGTGGAATCGCGCCTGCACGCCCTGTCCCAGCGGGTGGCCCGCGCCAGCGACCTGCTTCGCACCCGCGTGGAAATCGCCGTGGAAGGGCAGAACGCGGAGCTTCTCCTTTCCATGGACAAGCGGGCGCAGTTGCAGCTTCGCCTTCAGGAGACGGTCGAAGGGCTGTCGGTGGTGGCGATCAGCTACTACCTCGTCGGCATCGTCGGATATGCGGCGAAGGGGCTGAAGGGACTGGGGATGAAGGTCGATCCCGACCTGCTCGTCGGGCTGATGATCCCCATCGTCATCGCCTTCGTCTGGTCCGGCGTGCGCCGAATCCGCAAGGTCATCACCGGCGGGCACTGACGGTCTACGGGGCGGTCTCGGGGGCTTTTCCGATCTAACCCGGTGGAGAAGGGCGCGCGGCGCGGAAGAAGCCGCCCGCGCAAGGTCACTTGCGTCCCGCGCCAAGGGCGTGCAAGCCTAAAAACTTGATTTTCCGGAACAATTTGCTATACCATCAAACTGCGACAGCTTGTCGCAGTGTTAAGCCGATCCTGAAACTCAACTTTTGTTCTGATGCGAGCCTTAAGCCGGCATTGCGCCTATGACTTTCGTGTAGGGACACCTGACTTGTACCCAAGCGCAGTGCAGGGTTAAGCTCGCGCTGCGGGGATAGCGCCACCCACCAACGGCACGATCCCTGCATGAACCGGCGCCGCCACAACGCCCGACCGCGTTACCGCCCCGCAGGGCCGGAACGCACCAGAGAAACAGGGGCGAAGGCTGGTCCGGCGGGAAGGGACGACCGCCGCCCGCGACCGTGGGCAGCGGGCAACGAAGAGGGTTGGGGATGAAGACGCAGACCCTGAACGCTGCCGGTCTGGCGGCGCTGACATCTTTGTGTGGATTTGCCGCAAATGGTTCCGCCGCCGAACCCCACCCCTGGCAACTGGGGCTTCAGGAGGCGGCCACGCCGGTCAAGCACGCCATGGATTCGTTCCACGACCTGCTGACGGTCATCATCGTCGCCATCGTCGTGTTCGTAGCGGCTTTGCTGGTCCTGGTGGTGGTGCGTTTCAACGCGAAGAAGAACGCGGTGCCGTCCACCACCTCGCACAACACGGTGCTGGAAATCGCCTGGACGGTCATTCCGGTCATCATCCTGATCGTCATCGCCGTGCCGTCCTTCAAGCTGCTCTATCAGGCCGAGCGGATTCCGGAGGCGGAAATGACGCTCAAGGTCACCGGGCGGCAGTGGTTCTGGGACTACGAATATCCCGACCACGGCAACATTGCCTTCTCCAGCTACATGATCCCGGAGTCCGAACTGAAGCCCGGCCAGAAGCGCCTGCTGGAGGTGGACAACCGCGTCGTGCTGCCGGTCGATACGACGGTGCGCGTGCTGGTCACCGGGGGCGACGTGATCCATTCCTGGGCGGTGCCGAGCTTCGGCGTGAAGAAGGACGCCGTTCCGGGCCGGGCCAACGAAACCTGGGTGCGGATCGAGAAGGAAGGCGTCTATTACGGCCAATGCTCCGAAATCTGCGGCCTCAATCACGCCTTCATGCCGATCGCGGTCGAGGCCGTGTCGAAGGAAGCCTTCGCCCAGTGGGTGGAGAAGGCCAAGACAGCCTACGGCACGCCGGACGGCAAGCGCGACGTCGCCCAGCTTCCGCCCGCCGGGGCCGTCCAATAAACCGCGCATAACGAAAAAACCATTCCGCCGACGCGGGCGTCAGAGACGAGGGTTAGAGACATGGCAAACGCCAATCCGGGGGAAGCGCTGGGGCACGGCCAAGGGCATGACCATCATGTGCCGGGCTTCGTCGAGCGCTGGTTCTTCTCCACGAACCACAAGGACATCGGAACGCTCTACCTGATCTTCTCGGTGATCGCCGGGCTGATCGGCGGGCTGTTCTCGGTCATCATGCGGATGGAGCTCCAGTCGCCGGGCTTGCAGTTCGTCGGGGACGGGCAGATGTGGAACGTGCTGATCACCGCGCACGGCCTCATCATGGTCTTCTTCGTGGTGATGCCCGCGCTGATCGGCGGTTTCGGGAACTGGTTCGTGCCGTTGATGATCGGCGCGCCCGACATGGCCTTTCCGCGGCTGAACAACATCAGCTTCTGGCTGCTCGTTCCCGCTTTCCTCCTGCTGCTGGGCTCCGCCTTCGTGGGGCAGGGAGCCGGGACGGGCTGGACGATCTACCCGCCGCTGTCCTCGCCGCTGGGGCAGAGCGGGCCGTCGGTGGACATGGCGATCTTCGCCCTGCACCTCGCGGGCGCCTCGTCGATCCTGGGTGCGGTGAACCTCATCACCACCATCTTCAACATGCGCGCCCCCGGCATGACGCTGCACAAGATGCCGCTGTTCGTGTGGTCGATGCTGGTGACGGCCTTTCTGCTGCTGCTGGCCGTGCCGGTTCTGGGCGGCGCCATCACCATGCTGCTGACCGACCGCAACTTCGGCACCGCCTTCTTCAACCCGGAGGGCGGCGGCGACCCGATCCTGTTCCAGCACCTGTTCTGGTTCTTCGGCCACCCCGAAGTCTACATCATGATCCTGCCGGCCTTCGGCATCATCAGCCAAATCGTCTCCACCTTTTCGAAGAAGCCGGTGTTCGGCTATCTGGGCATGGCCTACGCGATGGTCGCCATCGGCGTGGTCGGCTTCGTGGTGTGGGCGCACCATATGTACACGGTGGGCCTGGACGTCGATACGAAGGCTTACTTTACCGCGGCGACGATGATCATCGCGGTGCCCACGGGGGTGAAGATCTTCTCCTGGATCGCCACCATGTGGGGCGGATCGATCGAGTTCAAGACGCCGATGCTGTGGGCGCTCGGCTTCATCTTCCTGTTCACGGTCGGCGGCGTGACCGGCGTGGTGCTGGCCAACGGCGGCATGGACATCGTGTTGCACGACACCTATTACGTCGTCGCCCACTTCCACTATGTGCTGTCGCTGGGCGCGGTCTTCTCGATCTTCGCCGGCTGGTACTATTGGATCGGCAAGATGTCGGGGCGCCAGTATCCGGAATTCTGGGGCAAGGTTCATTTCTGGACGACCTTCATCGGCGTGAACCTGATCTTCTTCCCGCAGCATTTCCTGGGTCTGGCCGGCATGCCGCGCCGCATTCCGGACTATCCGGACGCCTACGCCGGCTGGAACATGATCTCCTCGTTCGGTGCCTATCTCTCTTTTGCGTCCACGCTTCTGTTCGTGTGGATCGCGTACAAGACCCTGCGCAGCGGCGAGAAGGTCGGTGCGGCCTATTGGGGGCCGCAGGCGGGCACGCTGGAGTGGACCGTGAGTTCGCCCCCGCCGTTCCACGCCTTCGAGACGCTGCCCCAGGTGAAGTGACCGTTTGACCATGCAGGCCGGGGGGCCGGGAGGCTCCTCCGGCCAGAGTGCAGTGAAGCCAGAGGATAGTGAAGAATGACGGACCTGAGCATTGAACGGGTCTCGACAGGTCCGGTCTCCGGATCGACGCCGGGCGACTACATCGAACTGCTGAAGCCGCGGGTGATGTCGCTCGTGGTGTTCACCGGGCTGGCCGGCATCGTGCTGGCGCCGGGGCATCTGCACCCCGTGCTGGCGGCGGTGGCGGTGCTGTGCATCGCGGTCGGGGCCGGGGCCTCGGGCGCCATCAACATGTGGTACGACCGCGACATCGATGCGGTGATGACCCGCACCGCCCGCCGTCCGATCCCGTCCGGGCGGGTGGAGCCGGACAACGCGCTGGCCTTCGGGGTGATCCTGGCCGCGGCCTCCATCCTGGTGATGGGGCTGGCGGTCAACTGGGCGGCCTCGGCGCTGCTGGCGCTGACCATCGGCTTCTACGTCTTCGTCTACACCATGTGGCTGAAGCGGCGGACGCCGCAGAACATCGTGATCGGCGGAGCCGCCGGCGCCTTCCCCCCGATGATCGGCTGGGCGGCGGTGACGGGCGGGGTGGAACTGCCCTCCATCCTTCTGTTCCTGCTGATCTTCCTGTGGACGCCGCCGCATTTCTGGGCGCTGGCGCTGTTCCGCAACGGCGACTACACGCGCGCCGGGGTGCCGATGATGCCGGTGGTCGCCGGGCCTGAGTCCACCAAGCGGCAGATGCTGGCCTACACGCTGGCCCTGCTGCCGGTGGCGGTGGCCCCTTACGTCCTGGGCATCGGCGGCCTTGCCTATCTCGCCGGGTCGAGCGTGCTGGGCGTCCTGTTCGTGCTGTGCGCGGTCCGCGTGCTGCGCGCGACCGACGACAAGCCGGCCAAGCGGATGTTCGGCTTCTCGATCCTCTACCTGTTCCTGCTGTTCGCCCTGCTGATGGGCGAGCACCTTTTGACCGGAGTCCTTTCGACCGGAGGCGGGGCATGACGATCATGGACGAGTCTTACGAGGAACGCCGCAAGCGGTTGCGCGGGCGCAACTACGCGGTCCTGGCCGTGCTGATGGCTCTGGTGGTGCTTTTCTACGTCATCACGCTGGTGCGCATGGGCGGGAACTGACCGCCGCAACCGGACGAACGGCAGGGGAGGGAGCGGCGCCATGAACGACCACGAATTGCGGCGGAAAAACCGCCTGTTTCTGGCCGGGCTGTTCGGCCTCGTCTTCGGCATGGTCGGGCTCGCCTACGCCTCGGTGCCGCTCTACGCGCTGTTCTGCCAGGTGACCGGCTTCGGCGGCACCACCCAGCGGGCCGAGGCCGCCCCCGTCCGGCAGGTGGACCGCAGCATCAAGGTCCGCTTCAACGCCGACGTGAACCAATCGCTGCCCTGGCGTTTCAAGCCGGAACAGCGGGAACTGACGGTGAAGCTGGGCGAGACGGGGCTGGCCGCCTATCAGGCCGTGAACCGGGCGGACCGGCCCACGGTGGGCACCGCGCTCTACAACGTCACGCCGGACAAGGCGGGCAAGTATTTCAACAAGATCGAATGCTTCTGCTTCACCGAGCAGGTGCTGGAGCCTGGACAGTCGGTGGACATGCCGGTGGCCTTCTTCGTCGATCCGTCGCTGGCCGACGATCCGGCGATGGAGGACGTGACCACCATCACCCTGTCCTACACCTTCTTCCGCGCCAAGGACGAAACCCAGGTGCTGGCGCAGCACGCCGCCCAGGCGGGTGCGAAGGCCGGTGGAACCACGGCGAACTGAGGACACACAGAAAGACAGTCTGAACGAAAAATCGGGCGAAACAAACCGGGGTTGGAAAGAGACGATGGCCGACATCACGCACGCGCCCATGGCGCACCCCCCAGCCTCCGCGCATGGCGCGGGCGAAAGTGCGGGCATACCGCATCCCTACCATCTGGTGAAGCCGAGCCCCTGGCCTCTCATGGGCGCCTTCGCGGCCGGGCTGTTCGCGACGGGCATGGTCATCTACATGCACGACGGGGGCTGGCTGCTGGCCGCGCTCGGCTTCGCGTGCGTGCTGGCCGTGATGTTCGGCTGGTGGCGCGACATCATCAAGGAGGCGGTGCGCGAGAAGGCGCACACCCCGGTGGTGAAGATCGGCCTGCGCTACGGCATGGCGCTGTTCATCGCGTCGGAGGTGATGTTCTTCGCCGCCTTCTTCTGGGCCTTCTACGACTCCGCCCTCTACCCGAAGGTGTTCGCGGAGAACCCGCAAGGCGTCTGGCCGCCGCCGAACATCGTGCCGCTGGAAACCTTCCATCTGCCGCTGATGATGACGCTGATCCTGCTGCTGTCGGGCGTCACCGTCACCTGGGCGCACCACGCCATTCTGGAAGGGCGCAACGGCGAGGCGGCCCGCGCCCTGGGGCTGACGGTCCTGCTGGGGGTGATGTTCACCTTTTTCCAGGGCTGGGAATACGCCCACGCCGCCTTCGGCTTCAAGCAGGGTATCTACCCGTCCACCTTCTACATGGCGACGGGCTTCCACGGCTTCCACGTCATCGTCGGCACGATCTTCCTGGCGGTCTGCTGGTTCCGCACGATGAGGGGCCACTTCACCCCGAAGAGTCATTTCGGCTTCGAGGCGGCGGCTTGGTACTGGCACTTCGTGGACGTGGTGTGGCTGTTCCTGTTCGTGTCGATCTACTGGTGGGGTTCCGCGGGCGCCGCCGGCGGGCACTGATCCCACCCCTGTCGCCTCGCGAAGCCCTTCTCCTCCGCGGGGGGAGAGGGGCTTCCCGTCCCTGAAGGAGGCGGGTGATTTGAGCACCTTCTACCCGAACCTGTCGCCGCTGATGGCGGGGCTGCGCTGCGTCTGCCCGCGCTGCGGACGGGGCAAGCTGTTCAAGGGCTATCTGACGGTCAACGAGCGCTGCGCGGTCTGCGGCCTGAATCTCGCCCGGCAGGACAGCGGCGACGGTCCGGCGGTGTTCCTGATCTTCATCCTGAGTTTTCTGGTCGTGCCGGTGGCGCTGTGGGTGTCGATGTCGGTGGATTGGCCGCTGTGGCTGCACGCCATCGTCTGGAGCGTCGTCGTGCTGGGGCTGGCGCTCGGCATGCTGCGCCCGGCGAAGGCCTATGTCGTGGCGCTCCAGTACCGTCACCGCCGCAACGAACTGGAGGATACGGACGAGTGACCATGCCAGTGACCATGAATGCCGCCGCCGAATCCCGCCGCTTCCGCCCCTCGCTGTGGGCGACGCTCATCACCGTGCCCGCCGTTCTGGTCATGCTGGGGCTGGGCACGTGGCAGATGCAGCGGCTGGAGTGGAAGGAGGACCTGATCCGCCGGGTGGAGCAGCGCCTGCACGCCGCCCCCATCCCCCTGCCGCCCGCCATCGCCGATCCGGAGGCGCTGGAGTTCCGCCCGGTGACGGTGGCCGGGCGCTTTCTGAACGACAAGGAATTGCTGCTGGTGGCCCGGCCCCGGCAGGGACAGGCCGGCTATGAGCTGCTGACTCCGCTGCAACGCCCGGCCTCGGACGGCGGCGGCGTGGTGCTGGTGAATCGCGGCTTCCTGCCCATGGACAAGCGCGACCCGGCCAGCCGCCCGGAAAGCCGGGTGGAGGGGCCGGTGACCATCACCGGTCTGGTCCGTCTGCCGCAGCCCGCCGGATGGCTCCAGCCGGGCAACCGTCCGGGGGCGGAGTCCTGGATGCGGCTGGACCCGCCGGCCATGGCCACCGCCGCCGGGCTGGAGAACGTCGCCCCGCTGGCGGTGGAGGCCACGCCCGATCCGGCACGCGGCAACGCGCCGCTGAACGGGATCAAGCCGCTGGTCGAACTGCCCAACAATCATAGGCAATACGCCTTCACCTGGTATAGCCTCGCCGCGACGCTGGTCGTCGTCTATGTCCTTTCCCAGCGCCGGAGATCCGCCCCATGACCGCCGCCTATCAGGAATTGGAACGCCGCTTCGCCCGCATCGCCGCCATCGGCGACGCGCTGGGCATCCTGAGCTGGGACAGCCAGACCATGATGCCGGATGGCTCCAGCGACGGGCGGGCGGAACAGACCGCCACCCTGACCGTGCTGGCGCACGAGCTGGAAACCGATCCCCGCGTGGCCGACTGGCTGGCGGAAGCGGAGGCGGCGGGCGGGCTGGACGAGTGGCAGGCGGCCAACCTGCGGGAGATGCGGCGCACCCACCGCCACGCCACCGCCGTGCCCGCCGACCTGATCGAGGCGACCAGCAAGGCCATCTCCGCCTGCGAGATGACGTGGCGCACGGCGCGGGCGGAGAGCGACTTCGCCATGTTGCTGCCCAGCCTGTCGGAGGTGCTGCGCCGGGTCCGGGAGTGCGGGGAGGCCAAGGCGGCGGCCATGGGCCTGTCGCCCTACGACGCCATGCTGGACGAGCACGATCCCGGCGCCCGCTCCGAGCGGATCGACGCACTGTTCGCCGGGCTGGCCGGATTCCTGCCGGAGCTGATCGGGCGGGTCCTCGACCGTCAGGCCGCCGAACCGGTGCCGTTGCGGCCCGAGGGACCCTTCGCCGTCGCCGACCAGAAGGCGCTGGGCGAACGGCTGATGCGGCAGGCGGGATTCGACTTCACCCGCGGGCGGCTGGATGTGTCGCTGCACCCCTTCTGCGGCGGCGCCACCGGCGACGTGCGCATCACCACCCGCTATGACGAGGACGACTTCACCAAGGCCCTGATGGGCGTGATGCACGAGACGGGGCACGCGCTCTACGAGCAGGGGCGTCCGCGCGACTGGCTGCGCCAGCCGGTCGGGCAGGCGCGCGGCATGGCCGTGCACGAGAGCCAGTCGCTGATCGTGGAGATGCAGGCGTGCCGTTCTCCGGAGTTTCTGGGCTGGCTCGCGCCGGTCGCTCGGGAGGCGTTCGGCGGGGCAGGCCCGGCCTGGGAGCCGGACAACCTGCGCCGTCTCTACAGCCGGGTGGAGCGCGGCTTCATCCGCGTGGACGCCGACGAGGTGACCTACCCGGCGCATGTGATCCTGCGCTACCAGCTGGAAAAGGCCTTGATCGGCGGGGACCTCGCCCTGGCGGACCTGCCGGGCGCCTGGAACGACGGCATGAAGGAACTGGTCGGGGTGGTGCCGCCGAACGACCGGCTGGGCTGCCTTCAGGACATCCACTGGCCGTCCGGCGCCTGGGGCTATTTCCCCAGCTACACGCTGGGCGCCATGACCGCGGCCCAGCTTTTCGAGGCCGCCACGAAGGCCGATGCGGAGATCCGTCCGGCGCTGGGGCGCGGCGATCTCGGGCCGCTGGTGGCGTGGCTGGGCGTGAACGTGCACGGCAAGGGCTGCCTCTACGCCTCCGGCGACGACCTGCTGGCCGCAGCCACCGGACGCCCGCTCGACGCGGCGGTGTTCCGCCGGCATCTGGAGAGCCGCTACCTCGGAGCTTGATTGGCCGGAAGGAAATCTCGGAAATCGCCATGCGCAAAAGGCGGGTCGGTAATCCTCCTTCGTTCCGGCACTTTGATCGGAACGAATGGGCGGCTTGGTAGTAAAAGAGGCTCAAAGCAGCGGAAACGCTCTGTTCCATTTATTGACTAAAATACCGCGCTAACTCCGCCCTTCCGGAGATGGTCACACATGCCCTGGATTGCAGCTATTGTGCGACATTGGCGGCAATATTTCATTAACCATAAACATCCAGCCTTCAGCCCAACGCGAACGGCAACGAGGGCTGAGCACAATGGGTATCGCCAAGGGCTTCCTGCACACGGACGGCAACCAGATCGTCGATTCGTCGGGCCAGAACGTCAAGCTGACCGGCGTCAACTGGTTCGGTGGAGAGGGCTTCGTCTTCAACCCCAACGGCATGGATATGCGCGGTTACTGGGGCATGATGGACCAGATGAAGGAGCTGGGCTTCAACACCATCCGTCTGCCGTGGAGCGACGCGGCGCTGGACGCCGACCGGGCGACGGGCATCGACACCTCCAAGAACCCCGACCTCGCGGACTTGTCGCCGCTTGAGGTGATGGACAAGGTGATCGACTACGCCGGGCGCATCGGCATGAAGGTCATCCTCGACCACCACCGCTCCAGCGACGGTGCGTCGGCCAACGAGAACGGCCTGTGGTACGACGACAAGTACCCGGAGTCGAAGATGATCGAAAACTGGAAGATGCTGGCCGAGCGCTACAAGGGCAACGACACGGTCATCGGCGCGGACCTGCACAACGAGCCGCACGGCCAGGCCACCTGGGGCAGCGGCGACAAGGCCACCGACTGGGCCTGGGCCGCGGAGCGCATCGGCAACGCCATCCAGTCCGTGAACAAGGATTGGCTGCTGCTGGTCGAGGGCGTCGAGATCCACGAGAACCAGTGGGAGTGGTGGGGCGGCAACCTGCGCGGCGCCAAGGACCGCCCGATCGAATTCGATCATCCGGGCAAGCTGGTCTACTCGGTCCACTCCTATGGCCCGTCCATCCATGAGATGGAGTGGTTCAAGGCCGACGACTTCCCGAACAACCTGCCGGCCCAGTACACCGACAACTGGGGCTGGCTGCTGAAGGACAACGAGGCCCCCGTGCTGGTGGGCGAGTTCGGCGGCAAGCTGGAGACCGAGCAGGACAAGGCCTACATGGCCAAGCTCGTCGACTACATGAACGGCGACCTGGACGGCAATGGCACCAACGACCTGGGCGCCGGCAAGGAAGGGGCGAGCTGGACCTACTGGTCCTGGAACCCGAACTCGGGCGACACCGGCGGCATCCTGAAGGACGATTGGCAGACGGTCGACCAGACCAAGTACAACGCCATCAAGGAAGGTCTGTTCGACGGCGGCAGCCCGGCCAAGGCCCCCTGGTCCCCGGCGACGGCCCAGGCGCTTGGAGAGGGCGACGTCAACGTCCTGTCCCACACGGTGAGCCAGCCGCAGACGGCGGGCCAGGGCACCGCGGCGGCGGTGGCCGACGCGCTCGCCGCCCAGACGGCGGTTGAGCTTCAGCCGGTTGAGGCGGCGCACGACCCGGCGGCGCTCTATCACGACCCGCTGGACGTCCACACCGGCGCCTGACCGGCGGTCGGAGCGGAGCATGGGGAAGGGGCCGGCGGTGCTGCTGCCGGCCCTTTTCCGGTTCCTCATCTTGATGCATGGGTCAACCCGGAACCCGCCGCTTGCGCGGCGTGTGGGAGGGCGCTAACTATGCCCGTTCCATAAGAGTCGCCGGCCCGCCGGAGCGTCGGCCACCTTCAGGCGTCGGAGAGTGTGCGTTGAAGTACGTCAGCACGCGGGGCCAGGCCCCGGTCCTGGGTTTCGAAGAAGTCCTTCTGGCCGGTCTCGCGCGTGACGGCGGCCTTTATGTGCCGGAAAGCTGGCCGCAGTTCTCGGCGGACGAGATCCGGGCGATGCGCGGCCTTCCCTACAGCGAGATCGCCGTCCGCGTCATGCTGCCCTTCCTGGGCGGCGCCATCGCCGAGGACGATTTCCGCGCCATCGTGAAGGACGCCTACGCCAGCTTCGACCACGCCGCGGTGACGCCGCTGGTGCAGATCGACGAGCGCACCTGGGTGATGGAACTGTTCCACGGCCCGACCCTGGCCTTCAAGGACGTGGCGCTGCAACTGCTGGGCCGCCTGTTCGACCATGTGCTGGCCAAGCGCGGGGAGCGCGTGACCATCGTCGGTGCGACGTCGGGCGACACCGGCTCCGCCGCCATCGAGGCATGCCGCGACCGCCAGAACGTGGACATCTTCATCCTGCACCCGAAGGGCCGCACGTCGGAGGTGCAGCGCCGCCAGATGACCAGCGTCCTGTCGGACAACGTGCACAACATCGCGCTGCACGGCACCTTCGACGACTGTCAGGATCTGGTGAAGGCGATGTTCAACGACATGGCCTTCCGCGACAAGATGGGCCTGTCGGCGGTGAATTCGATCAACTGGGCGCGCATCATGGCCCAGATCGTCTATTACTTCGTCGCCGCGGTGGCGCTGGGCGCGCCGGACCGCAAGGTGGCCTTCACCGTGCCCACCGGCAATTTCGGCAATGTCTACGCCGCCTACGGCGCGCGGGCGATGGGCCTGCCGGTGGAGCGGCTGATCGTGGGCTCCAACGCCAACGACATCCTGGCCCGCTTTTTTGCGAGCGGCACCATGTCGGCGGCTCCGGTCGTGCCCACATTGAGTCCCAGCATGGACATCCAGATCTCCTCCAATTTCGAGCGGCTGCTGTTCGACCTGCTGGGCCGCGACGGCGCCGCCGTGCGGGCCGCCATGGACGGCTTCCGCGCGGAGGGCAGGTTCGCCGTCACCGACGCGCAGCTTGCCGAGGCCCACACGATCTTCGCCGCGGGCCGCGCCGACGACGCGCGGACCATGGACGTCATCAAGGAGGTCTGGGGCAAGACCGGCGGTTATCAGGTCGATCCGCACACCGCCGTCGGCGTGCATTCCGCGATGACCGCCCCGGTCGATCCGGCGGTGCCGGTGGTCGTGATGGCGACCGCGCACCCCGCCAAGTTCCCCGACGCGGTGGAGAAGGCCACGGGCCGCCGCCCGGCCCTGCCGCCGCGCCTCGCCGACCTCTACGAGCGGGAGGAGCGGCTGTCCGAACTGCCCAACGATCTGGCGGCGGTTCAGGAGTTCGTCGTTGCCCGCGCCCGCGCCGCCAAGGAGGCCGCATGAGCATCCGCGTGACCACGCTGCCGAACGGGCTGCGCGTCGCCACCGACACGATGCCCGGCGTGCAGTCGGTCTCGCTCGGCTGCTGGGTCGGGGTCGGCACGCGGAACGAGTCCGCGAGCGTCAACGGCGTGGCGCATCTCGTCGAGCATATGCTGTTCAAGGGGACCGAGCGGCGTTCCGCCTTCCGCATTTCCGAAGAGATCGAGAATGTCGGCGGCCAGCTCAACGCCTACACCACGCGCGAGCAGACCGCCTATTACGCCAAGGTCCTGCACGAGGACGCGCCGCTGGCGCTGGACCTCATCGCCGACATGCTCCAGAACTCCGTCCTGGACGAAGAGGAGCTGGTGCGGGAGCGCACGGTGGTGCTTCAGGAGATCGGCCAGTCCGCCGACACCCCCGACGACATCATCTTCGACCATTTCCAGTCCACCGCCTATCCGGGGCAGGCGCTGGGACGGCCCGTGCTGGGCTCGGCGGAGATCGTCGGCGCCCTGTCGCGTCCGTCGCTGGTGGACTATATCGGCGGCCATTACGGCGCGCCCGGCATCGTCCTGGCCGCCGCCGGGCGGCTGGAGCACGACCGGCTCGTCGATATGGCGCTGTCGGCCTTCGGCAACCTGTCCTCCCGCCCGGTGCCGGAATCCGAGAACGCGCGCTATGTCGGGGGTGACTTCCGCGAGGCGCGGGATCTGGAGCAGATGCACCTCGTCATGGGTTTCGACGGGGTGGGGGTGCACGATCCGGACTATTACGCCCATTCGGTGATGTCCACGCTGCTCGGCGGCGGCATGTCCTCCCGCCTCTTCCAGGAGGTGCGGGAGAAGCGCGGGCTGGTCTATTCCATCTACACCTTCTCCGGCGCCTACCGCGACGGCGGGCTGTTCGGCGTCTATGCCGGCACCGGCGAGGACGAGGTGGCGGAACTGGTCCCCGTCGTCTGCGACGAGCTGATGAGGGTGGCCGAGGACGTGACCGACGAGGAGGTGGCCCGCGCCGCGGCCCAGCTCCGGGCCGGCACGCTGATGGCGCTGGAAAGCTCCATGTCGCGCTGCGAGCAGTTGGGTCAGCAGCTTCTGGTCTACGACCGCCCGGTGCCGGTGGAGGAGATCGTGGAGAAGATCGGCGCGGTCGACCGCGACTCCATCGTCCGTGTGGCCCGGCGCCTGCGCGACAGCCGTCCTACCCTGGCCGCGCTCGGCCCCATCGGCCGGCTCGAGGAATACGACCGCATCGCCGCGCGGCTTCAGTAAGGGAAGCGCCAGGGTGGGAGGGGCAGCATGATCCGCCTGCTCGGCAGTGGTCTCATCAGCCCACCGGCGGTCCGGCTCGACGGGCCGATCTGCTACATCCGCCCGCCGCTGCCGCGGGATTGGCGGGAGTGGGCCGACCTGCGGGCGGAATCCCGCGCCTTCCTGACCCCGTGGGAACCGACCTGGCCGGCGGACGCCCTGACCCGCGCCGCCTTCGGGCGGCGGCTGCGGCGGCAGGCGCAGGAATGGCGCGACGACCAGGGCTACAGCTTCCTTGTCTATGACCGGGCGACCGATCGGCTGGTGGGCGGGCTGGGGCTGACCAACCTGCGGCGCGGTGTGGCCCAGATGGCGACGCTCGGCTATTGGGTGGGGCAGGCCTACGCGCGGAACGGCTACATTTCCGGGGCGACGCGGCTGGTGCTGGACTTCGCCTTCGGGCAATTGGGGCTTCATCGGGTCGAAGCGGCGTGCCTGCCGACCAACGCGCCCAGCCGCGGGCTGCTGGAAAAGGTCGGCTTCACCCACGAAGGCTACGCCCGCGGCTACCTGCGCATCGACGGGGCATGGCGGGACCATGTGCTCTACGCCATCCTGCGCGAGGAATGGCGGGGGTAGGGAGTCCCTTCGGGGTGGTTTCAGCCTTTTTTCCGACGCTCGGTCCCGGTCGGCTTAACCTGTGGTTAACGGGCCGGGCGCAGGCTTACGGCATGTTCTTCGCATCGAATTGAGGCGGATATGTCGCTGAGGCCCACCTGGACGAAAGAAAGTTCCCTCTCCTACGCCGTCGAACTGGATGGGCGCCGCGTCGATCTGCGTTATGAGGCGTCCGGCTTCCAGAGCGGCTGGGCGGTCTATGCCGGTGATCGGCTGGTGGAGCGTTTCAGCGAACTGATGCAGGCGCGCGGCCTTGCCGTGGCGATCGCCGGCAAGGGGCTGTAAGAACCCTTTGATGTGAGTTTCCCGCCGCTCACCGCGCGGCGGGACTGTGGCTTGGGTCGTGTGCCGCGTTGAAAGCGCCTTCCTTCGGCGTCACGCGTGCCCGGCTTCCGCGGACAGCATGGAGAGGCTGACGCCGAGCTTGGCAATGGAGCGTTCCCACTTGGTGTCCAGGTCGGGATCGAACAGCAGCGATTCGTCGCAGGGGACGTTCAGCCAACCGTTCGCCTGGATTTCCGCGTCCAACTGCCCCGGCCCCCAACCGGCGTAGCCCAGCAGCAGGATGTTGCGGCGCGGCCCGCGATTTTCCGAAATGGCGCGCAGAATGTCGATGGTCGCGGTCAGCGCCACCTCGTCGTCCACCACCAGCGTGCCGTCCCGCACATAATCCGTCGAATGAAGGACGAATCCCCGTCCAGATTCCACAGGGCCGCCATAATGGACGGGCATGTTGTCGACCGGCTCCTGGATATCGATCTCAAGCTGTTCCAGCAAATCCTCGAAGGTGACGGACCCGAACAGGCGATTCACGACGAGTCCCATGGCGCCATCCTCGTTGTGGGCGCACATATAGATGACGGTCCGCTGGAAACGGGGGTCCGTCATGCCCGGCATGGCGATCAGCAACTGGCCGGTCAGATAGTCCGATGACTTGGTCAGGTGCGGCATGGGCGCTATCCTCGTGTCGGGGGGCGGATTGGGCCGAAAGCGGCCACCCGCATCCGTCTTCGCCCGAGTGTGACAGCACGGGCCAAGCTTTGTCATCCATATACAGCCGCGGCCGATTGGCGGCCCGCTGCGTCCTGATATGAGAACAGTCGGTGCGATGAAAAGGTTTGTTCCGTTCCTGCTCGCCATCCTGGCCTTGGCCGTACCCGGAACGGGGTGGGCTGCTGTCGGTTCCTGGGTCAAGTCCGGCCCGGTGGAGGCACGGCTGGTCGCGTCGGTGCAGGGGGTGGGCGACCTCGCCACGGTCCCGCTGGGGCTGGAGGTCCGGCTGGAGCCGGGCTGGAAAACCTATTGGCGCACGCCGGGCGACGCCGGGTTCGCGCCGCGGCTGGACTGGTCGGGATCGACGAACCTGAAGGGAGCGGAGTTGCTCTACCCGGCACCTCACCGCTTCACCGTGCTGGGCTTCGAGACGGCGGGCTACGACGCGGAGGTGCTGTTCCCCATCGCCGCCACCCCGGCGGAGCCGGGCAAGCCGCTCGACCTCGCGCTGAAGGCGGAGCTGCTGGTCTGCTCGACCATCTGCGTGCCGGAAACGGTGGCGCTGTCACTCTCCATTCCGGAAGGGCCGGCGGCGCCGGGTCCGTCCGCCAACGACATCGCCCGCGCCCAGTCGCTGGTGCCCGGCGACGGGCGCGCTTCCGGCCTGACCGTCGCGGCGGTGCGCGGGCAGGGTGCCGCGCTGGAGGTGGAGGTGACCGCCCGCGATCCCATGGTCGCCCCGGACGTGTTCGTCGAGACGGACCCGCCGCTCACCTTCGCCGCTCCCAAGAGCCGGTTCCTGGACGGCGACCGGCGCGTGATCCTGCGGATGGACGCGACGGACCCGCCGCCGGGCCTGAACCTCGCCGGACGGGCGATGACGCTGACGGTGGTGGACGGCAACCGCTCCTTGGAAACCCCGGCGACCGCTGCTGCGGGTCTCGGCGGAGGCGCCGGGACGGCTCCGGCGGGGCTGCTGGCCATGCTGGGCGTGGCTCTGCTGGGCGGGCTGATCCTGAACCTGATGCCCTGCGTGCTGCCGGTGCTGTCGCTGAAGCTGCTGTCCATCGTGCAGCATGGCGGACGCGCCCCCGCGGCGGTGCGCGCCGGTTTCCTGGCCTCCGCGGCGGGCATCCTGACCTCCTTCCTGATCCTTGCCGGGGCGCTGGTCGCGGTGAAGGCCGCCGGCGGCGCGGTGGGCTGGGGCATCCAGTTTCAGCAGCCGCTGTTCCTGGTCTTCATGGTCGTTCTGGTGACCCTGTTCGCCGCCAATCTCTGGGGCCTGTTCGAGCTTCCGCTGCCGCGCGCCATCGCCGACCGGATGGGCGGGCCAGAGGGACAGGGGCTGGGCGGGCAGTTCGCGACGGGCGCCTTCGCCACGCTGCTCGCCACGCCCTGCTCCGCGCCCTTCCTGGGGACGGCGGTGGGTTTCGCGCTGGCCGGCGGGGCGCTGGAGGTGTTCGCCATCTTCGCCGCTCTGGGCGTCGGGCTGGCGCTGCCCTACCTGCTGATCGCCGCCTTCCCGCGCGCCGCGCGCCTGTTGCCGCGTCCCGGACGCTGGATGGTGGCGCTGCGCCGGGTGCTGGGCGGGGCGCTCGCGCTGACCGCGCTCTGGCTGCTGTCGGTGCTGGTGGTCCAGGTGGGGGAGGTGCCGGCGCTGGCCGTAGCGGTGCTGATGGGCGGGCTGGTCGCCGCCCTGTGGCTGGGACGACGGATGGCCGGCTCGGCGGGCTGGGCCTCGGCGCTCGCCGGCCTGCTGGCCGTGATCGCCTTCGCCGTTCCCGCGGTCTTCGGCCCCTCCGCCGGGGCGGTCCCGGTGGCGGAGCGCGCGGCGGCGCGCTGGGTCCCCTTCGACGAGGCCGCGATCCGGGAGCAGGTGGCCGCCGGGCGCACCGTCTTCGTGGACGTCACCGCCGACTGGTGCATCACCTGCCAGGCGAACAAGAAGCTGGTGCTGAACCGCGGCGCGGTCGCGCCACGGCTGGAGGACGCCGGGACGGTGACTGCCATGCGCGCCGACTGGACCCGTCCGGACGAGGCCATCGCCCGCTACCTCGCCCGCCATGGCCGCTATGGCATCCCCTTCAACATCGTCTATGGTCCCGCGGCTCCGGAGGGCATCGCGCTTCCGGAACTGCTGACCGAGAGCGCCGTTCTGGATGCGCTCGACCGTGCGTCCGGCAAACGTTGAAACACAAAAAATCGGGAGTTCAGGAGACATGACCATTCAAGTGGGTGACGCCATTCCATCCGTCACGCTGAAGCATCTGACCGACAACGGGATGCAGGACATCACCACCGACGCTGTGTTCAAGGGCAAGACGGTGGTCCTGTTCTCGGTGCCGGGCGCCTTCACCCCGACCTGCTCCATCAAGCATCTGCCGGGCTTCGTCCAGAAGGCCGAGGAACTGAAGGCCATGGGTGTGGACGATATCGTCTGTCTGGCCGTCAACGACCCCTTCGTGATGCGCGCCTGGGGCGAGAAGAACGGGGTTGGCGGCAAGGTCACCATGCTGCCGGACGGCAACGCCACGCTGACGCAGGCGCTGGGACTGACCATGGACGGCACGGGCTACGGCCTGGGCCTGCGCGGCCAGCGGTTCGCCCTGGTCGCCAAGGACGGCAAGGTCACCCACCTCGCCGTGGAAAAGCCGGGCCAGTTCGAGGTGTCCTCGGCGGAAGCGGTGCTGGCGGCGCTGTAAGGAAGCCCGTCACGTCACCTTCGTCCGGTCCCAGGTGGTGGCGCCGACGCCGCGTTCCCGCAGTTTCGCCTTCTGCACCTTGGCGGTCGGCGTCTTGGGGAAAGCCTCGACGATCTCGATGTAGCGGGGCTGGGCGTAGCGCGGCAGTTCGCGTTCGGCGAAGGCGGCCACGGCCTCCGGAGTCAGGGCGGCGCCGGGGGCGGCGACCAGGGCGACCATGATCTCGTCCTCGGCCCCCGGCAGGCCCGCCGGCACGGCGTAGGCGGCGACCTCCGCCACCCCATCCAGCCGCGACAGAACCGTTTCCACCTCGTAGGACGAGACGTTCTCGCCGCGGCGGCGGATGCAGTCCTTGATGCGGTCCACGAAGGTGACATAGCCCTCCTCGTCCATCACCGCCGCGTCGCCGGTGTGGAACCACAGGTTCCGCCACGCCTCCACAGTCTTGTCGGGCATGCGGTGATAGCCGGACAGGAAGCCGAAGGCGGCCTTCGGGCGCACCATGACCTCGCCGACCTGGCCGCGCGGAACGGGGATGTCGGTTTCGGGATCGCGGATCTCCACCTCGAAGTAACGGTCGTACACCCGCCCGCAGGTGCCGGGCCGTGGCTTGCCCATCTCTGCGTAGAGGGGGATGTTCACCTCCGTCATGCCGTAGAGGCTGATGACGTCGCGGATGCCGAAGCGCTCGCGCAGCACCCGTTCGGTGTCCGCCGGGTTGGGGGCGGCGCCGACGAGTCGCAGGCTGTGCTCCCGGTCGTCGGGCCGGGGCGGCTGGGCGGCCACGAAGGCGGTGACGGCGCCCAGCGAGTTGGTCACCGTGCAGCCGTGGCTCCGGATGTCGTCCAGCCAGGACGACGCGCTGAACCGCTCCCGCAGAACCGCCGACCCGCCGGAGATCATCGCGGCGTAAAGCTGCATGTACAGCCCGTTGGCGTGGAACAGCGGCAGGCAGATGTAGAAGCGGTCCTCCTCCGTCAGGGCGAAGTTGTCGATGGAGCCCAGCCCGAACAGGAAGCCGTGCCCGTGCGGCATCAGCACGCCCTTGGACAGGCCGGTGGTGCCGGAGGTGTACATGATGCAGGCGTCATCGCCCGCGCGGGGCAGGGGGCCGTCGTAGGGCGGCGCCTGACGCCAGCCCTCCAGCGCGCTGTACGGCGATCCGTCCGCCGCACCGGGAACCACCAGCCGGCGCAGCGCGGTCAGGCGCGGCGCCATGTCGGCGATGCGGTCGGCCAGCGCGGCATCGACCACCGCCAGGGCCGCCCCGGCGTTCTCCAACTGGTGTTCCAGGAAGCCGCCCTTCAGTTCCGTGTTCAGCGCGACCATGACGGCGCCAAGCCGCCCCAGCCCCAGCCACACGCGCACGAAATCCAGCCCGTTCGGCAGCATCACCGCCACCGTGTCGCCCGGTTTCACGCCCAGCCCGGCAAAGAACCCGGCCACGCGGGCGGCCTGTTCCTGCGCCTCGGCGTAGGTGAGGGCGCCGCCGCCGATCATGGTGACGAAGGATTTGTCGCCGCGTTCCGCCGCCTGATGGGCCAGAACTTCGGGCAGCACCCAGCGGGCTTCCTTCCGCAAATGCGGATACATCTCGGTCTCCTCCCCAACGATCTTTCGTCGTTCGTTATGGGAGGAAGCCTAGCGGGGCGGTGTGGCGCCGTCCAGGGACCCTTGCCGGATGAAGGCGTTACCCTCGGGCGGTTACCCGCGGGCGGCTTGCCGGATGTCGGCGATGCCCTGACGGGCCAGCGCGTCGGCCCGCTCGTTCTCCGGATGGCCGGCGTGGCCGCGGACCCAGTGGAACTCGATCCGGTGACGGCTCTTCGCCTCGTCCAGGCGGCGCCACAAATCCTCGTTCTTCACCGGCTTCTTGTCGGCGGTCTTCCAGCCACGGGCCTTCCAGCCGTGAATCCACTGGGTGATGCCGTTCTTCACATACTCGCTGTCGGTGTAGAGCCGCACGTCCATGGGCCGCTTCAACGCTTCCAGCGCCTGGATGGCGGCCATCAGTTCCATGCGGTTGTTGGTGGTGGCCGGCTCGCCGCCGTAGAGTTCCTTCTCCACCGCGCCATAGCGCAGGATGGCGCCCCAGCCGCCGGGGCCGGGATTGCCGCTGCACGCGCCATCGGTGAAGATGTCCACGATCTTCGGCGCGCCGTCCCCGCTGTTCGCTGCGTCGGTCATCGCATCAGACCTGATGGCTGCCGCCGTCGTCGAGCGCGTAGTCGCCGACGCCGCGGACGGTCTGGTGGAAGCGCAGCTTGCGCAGATATTCCAGCGGGTCCTTCGGACGCACGAAGGCCCCCGGCGGGTGGTTCAGCCAGTCGTACAGGCGCGTCAGCAGGAAGCGCAGGGCGCTGCCGCGGCACAGCCAGGGCAGGGCGGCCAGTTCCCCCGGCGACAGGGGGCGGACCTTCCGGTAGCTGGTCAGCAGCATCCGCGCCTTGGTGGCGTTGAACGACCCGTCGATCTCGAAGCACCAGGCGTTCATGCAGATGGCGACGTCGTAGGCCAGGAAGTCGTTGCAGGCGAAGTAGAAGTCGATCAGTCCGGACAGCCCGTCGCCGCGGAAGAACACGTTGTCTGGGAACAGGTCGGCGTGGATGACGCCGGACGGCAGGCCGGCGGGCCAGTTGGCCTCCAGCGCCGCAAGCTCCGCCTCCAGCGTGGCGCGCAGGTCGCGGGCCACCTCGTCGGCGCGCGGGGCGCATTTTTCGGCCAGATCCCTCCAGCCGTCCAGCGACAGGGCGTTCGGACGCTCCATCCGGAAATCGGCCACGGCCAGATGCAGGCGGGCCAGCGCCGTCCCCAGCTCCGCGCAATGATGCGGCGTGATGCGGCGCGGCCACATGCCGGCCAGGAAGGTGACGATCACCGCCGGACGCCCGCACAGCTCGCGCAGGGCCTGCCCGTCCGTCCCCTGCACCGGCAGCGGGCAGGCGATGCCCTTGTCCGCCAGATGCTCCATCAGCCCCAGGAAGAAGGGCAGATCCTCCCGCCGGGTGCGCTTTTCGTAGAGCGTCAGGATGTAGGGGCCACGCTCCGTCACCAGGAGGAAGTTGGAATTCTCCACCCCCTCCGCGATGCCCTTGCAGGACAGGACGGCGCCCAGATCGTACTGGGCGATGAAGCTGTTCAGCTCTTCGTCGGTGACTTCGGTATAAACGGCCATGCCCAGCGCCTTACCGGGATTCGGGGCGCCGGTCAATGACGCTCCGCCGCCTCAGGCTTCTTCTTTGGTCCGCACCGCGCCGCCGCCGTCCAGAAGCGCCTTCGGCAGCTTGAAGGTGATGTCCTCGAAGGCCGTGCGAAGTTCCTCCACCGTCACGGCGAAGTGGGCGCGGGCGGCCTCGATGACCTCCTCCACCAGCACTTCCGGGGCGGAGGCGCCGGCGGTGATGCCGAGCGTGGCGACGCCGTCGAGCGCCGCCCAGTCGATGTCCGCCGCGCGCTGGACGAGTTGGGCCTTCGCGCAGCCGTGAATCTTCGCGACCTCGACCAGCCGCTTGGAGTTGGAGGAGTTCGGCGCGCCCAGCACCAGCAGGGCGTCCACCTTCGGCGCGATGGCCTTCACCGCCTGCTGGCGGTTGGTGGTGGCGTAGCAGATGTCCTCCTTCTTCGGCCCGCCGATGGATGGGAACCGGGCCTGGAGCGCCGCGACGATGCTGGCCGTCTCGTCCACCGACAGGGTGGTCTGGGTGGCGTAGGCGAGGTTGTCCGGATCGGCTACCTCGATCGTCGCCACGTCATCCACCGTTTCCACCAGCACGACGGCGCCGTCGGGCAACTGGCCCATGGTTCCGATCACCTCCGGATGGCCGGCATGGCCGATCAGCACGATCTGGCGCCCCTCGTTGAAGTGGCGTTCCGCCTCCCGGTGGACCTTGCTGACCAGCGGGCAGGTGGCGTCGAGGTAGAACAGGCCGCGCCGCTCCGCCGCCGCCGGGACCGACTTCGGCACGCCGTGGGCGGAAAAGACCACCGGCACGCCGTCGGGCACCTGATGCAACTCGTCCACGAAGATGGCGCCCTTGGCCTCCAGGCTCTGCACCACGAAGCGGTTATGGACGATCTCGTGCCGGACGTAGACGGGCGCGCCGAACCGCTCCAGCGCCACCTCCACGATCTGGATCGCGCGGTCCACGCCGGCGCAGAAGCCACGGGGGGCCGCGAGCAGGATGGTCAGGGGCGTCTGGGTCATGCGCGTCGTTCCGGTGTCTCGAAAAGGGGGCATAAGGGTTCGTCGGAGCGGCGGCGTGGCCTTGTGCCGGCCTCGCCGCTTCTCTAAAGTCGTGGCAGAACACACCCTTCCAACCGTTAGGCCAGACCGATGGACCGCCGCCGCGACCGTAATATAGGAACCCCCGCCCGGAAAAGCCCGCGGGCGCTTGCATTCGCGAGTCTCGGAGTTCTGGCGCTCACCGGCTGTTCCGGCTTTGGGGGTGGCGCGAACTCGCCGGCGGAAGCGGCGCTGTCCTGCCCGAAGGTGTCCATCGTCCGCGATCTGGCGGAGGTGACCCAGTTCCGCAGCGGCGCGGGGCGCGATCTCACGGACGTCACGTCCCGCGCGGCGCTGGCCGATTACTCGGGCAACTGCGACTACACCAGCGACGGCGTCACGGTGAACGTGAACGTCTACCTGATCGCGGAGCGCGGTCCGGCGTTGCAGGGCGATACGGCGAATTACCGCTATTTCGTCGCCGTCGCCAAGCCGGGCGAGGAGACGC
>JAEYPE010000257.1 GCA_023411035.1 Pseudomonadota bacterium | reverse complement strand
CGGGCGATGGCGTCGTTGATCATGATCTGCGCCTCCGCGAGCGTGACGGTCCGGTCATCGAAGAAAACCGGCCCGTCGACGTGGCGGATGATCCGGAAAATCGCGGTGGTCATCCGGGCATTCTCCTCTGACGGCACCCTTTCGATAACCGGTGCGCGGCGCAATCGTCGCGTTTCCGTCCGATGTGCCCGCACCGGAACGCCATGGGACGGGGGCGAGGTGCGGCAATGACCGAAATGTTCTATTTACGGATAGTTGACCGGAAGCGAACCAACGGGTAGCCAATGGTTCCGGGCTCCCCGGACCGCACCGCAGGAGGGTCATCAGGGTGAAAGACGACGCCGAACTCATCCGCCATCCCTTTTCCGAACCGCCGGACAACGGGACGGTCCGGGAAGTGGCGCCGGGTGTGCTGTGGCTGCGCCTGCCGTTGCCCTACGCGCTGGACCACATCAACCTCTACCTGTTCGAGGAGGGGGACGGCTGGGCGCTGTTCGACACCGGGCTGGGCGACGACATCAGCCGCGCCTGCTGGGACCGGCTGCTGCGCGGCGCGCTGGGCGGCAAGCCGATCGTCCGGCTGGTGGTCAGCCACTTCCACCCGGATCACGTCGGGCTGGCCGGCTGGCTGCACGAGCGCTTCGCCCCGCCGCTGCACATGACGCAGGGCGAATATTTCTTCGCCAAGCTGCTGCAACAGGGCCGCGATCCCCAGGCGCTGGAGGCGCAGGGCACCTTCTACCAATCCGGCGGCCTGTCGCACGACGAGATCCAGCAAATGCTGGGCCGCGGCCTCAGCTACCTGAACCGCACGACCGGGCTGGCGCCCAGCTTCGAGCGGATGATCCCCGGCCAGACCATCCGGCTGGGCGGGCGCGACTGGCGCATCCTGACCGGCGGCGGCCATTCGCCGGAGCAGGCGATGCTCTATTGCGCCGCCGACCGGCTGTTCCTGGCCGCCGATCAGGTCATCGCGCGCATCTCGCCGAACGTCAGCGTGTCGGCGATGCAGCCCAAGGCCGACCCGCTGTCGCTCTACCTGTCCTCCCTCGCCGCGATCCGGGAGGAGGTGGCGGACGACGCACTGGTCCTGTCCGGCCACAAGCTGCCCTTCTACGGGCTGGACCACCGCACCCGCGCGCTGGAGGCCCACCACGCCGAACGCTGCGCGCTGATCGCCGAAGCCTGCCGGGCCGCGCCGCTGAGCTGCAAGGAGCTGGTGCCGGTCCTGTTCCACCGCAAGCTGGACGCTCACCAGTTGAGCTTCGCCTTCGGGGAGGCGCTGGCCCACATCAACCACATGGCCGCGCGCGGGGAACTGCGCGCCGAAACGCGGCCCGACGGCGTGCTGGCCTACCACAGCACCTGACGGCATGGGATCTGACGGCATGGGGGAGCGCGGATCGCAATCCCTAATCGCTTATGAACCGGCGCCGGGGGCGGACTGTTGTCAAAGCGGCGGCTTATCCGTTCTTGCGGTTGGACGGCGGATGGCGCTCATGTCACCATCCACAGAGTCACCCTTCGTCACGCGGTGAGGGAGAGGCCCATGTCCGATGCTCAGGAAGAAGTCTTGGCCATGCAGGGCCGGACCGAACGCGCGAATTCCACGATCCCGTTCACCGCATCCTCCGCGCTGGCCTCCGCCGCGGCGCTGTTCCGGAAGATCGAAACGCCCCCGCCGCCCGCGGAGGAGTGGATCGTGGGCGACGCCGGGGCCTTCGGCACCGGCGCCTATCGCCGCCTGCCCACCACCGCCCCCGCCACACCGCTGGCGCCGGAGGTGCTGGCGCGGCGGGAACTGGCGGCGCGGCTCGACGGCGGGATGGCGGCGGACGACGCCTGCTGACCCTTGTTCGAATCCTCAGCCGTCCTTGCGGTACAGATCGACCAGCGCCGTGAGGACGGCGGGATCGTCGTAGCGGCCCAGGAACAGGTCGCCGATGGCCCGCCGCAGCAGGATGCTGATGCGGGCGCGGGCGCGGCCATGGACGGCGCCCTCCAACCGGCGGCAGCGGTTGCACAGCAGGCGGACCCGCTCGACAGCGGAGCGGGTGATGCGCAGCGCCTCGACGCCGACCAGGACATCGGTGGTGGCGGCGTATTCGGCGGCCTCCGGCCAGGGCACGCGGCGCCCGCGCCCGTCGCGCCAGGTCTCGTCCGCCCCGTCGTACCAGCGCCCATCGGGCAGGCAGCGCACGACCACCCCGTCGGGCCGCCCGCAGCAGCGGCACCGCAGGTTTCCCGACATCTCCCCCACACGCACCGGGTCCAGATAGGGCGCACGGATCTGCATCCGGCTCCCGGCGCGTGTCTGCCTGCCCCTCATCGGCTGCTCCATTCCCTGTCCTGATTCCCAGCGCGGGAGCGGTCCCCGGCGGGACGGGAACCATGTCACGGATCGGACGGTTCCGCGCGTGACTTCTGCGCGGATCATGTCGCGGGATCAGGCGGCGAACGGCATCAGCAGCAGCGTGACGGCGGCCAGCAGGAAGGCCGCCATGGACCGGCGCCCCACGGCGGCGGCGGCCGCCTCCTGTCCGCTTTCCTCCAGGCGCAGCGCCAGGAAGCCCTGGGCCATGCCGGTTGCGAAGGTGACGATGTGGGCGATCGCAAGGCCGGGCAGCGCGTCCAGCCCCAGGAACAGGGTCACCGCGCCCAGCACCATGCCGTTGAAGGCGGCCTGCCGCAGGATCGGTTCCCAATGTTCGCGGGCGACGAAGGTTTCCACAATGTCCAGCGGATGGCCGTTCCGCTCGTCCGGATCGCTGTGCAGGCTCATGGCTGGACTCCACAGGTTCGGTGAGGCACCGGGCGGTGCAGGGTCAGTCAGGATCGGCGGACGCTGTCCGCCATCCGCTTGGCGACGTTAAGCAAATCGCTGTCGGCCTTGTTGCCGGTGACGGTGTAGGCGACCACCCCGGCCCGCCAGTAGACGAGCCGCAGGCTGTCCTGAACGACGGTGTGCAGCGTGCCGTCCTGCACCGGGTCTCCGGAAGCGACGAACAGGGTCAGCAGTTCGCCGTCCGGCTCCCTGTAGAGGAACTGGAGGGCGGTCCCATGGTTCCACGGCACGATGGAGGCCCGGATCAGGGTCAGTTCCGGATCGACGGCGGGAAGCGCCACCGTCATGCCGTGGTTGGCCGCCGTCCGCACCTGCGCGGTCTGCGCCATAGCCGTCAGCGCCATGACCGGCGCGGCGTCCGTCTGCGGCGGGGAGGGATGCAGGGTGCTGAGGGCTACGGCCTTGGAATGCGCCTCGACCGCCTCATCCGCGAAGGCGGGCACGTCGTCGACCTCGCCGGCCAGTTGCGGCCCGGTTCCTTCCGACTGCACCCAGACGGTCAGGCTCCACCCTCCCATGACCAGCAGCATCGCGGCGGCCAGCGGGGCGACCCGCCGGGTGAAGCGGTCCATGTCCAGACGCCAGCGCAGGCGCCCCGCCAGCGTTTCGGTCTCCGGCACCGTGACGCCGGCCATCATCTCCAGCCCCAGCTTCAGCATCTCCTGCTGGTGCAGATAGTCGTGCAGCTTCGCGGCCAGGGCCGGATTGCCGGCCAGTTGGGCTTCGAAGGCGGCGCGGCGCGCCGGCTCCATCTCGCCGTCCATGTAAAGATGCAGGTCGGCGTCCTGGTTGATGCTGATGGGATCGCTGCCCATGGCTCACCTCACCGCCCGCATCGGGGTCTGGGCGCGGTCCCGGTGGCCCATCTCCACGCGCAGCGCCTCCCGTCCGCGGGCCAGCCGCGACATCAGCGTGCCGAGCGGGATGTCCAGCAGCCGGGCGGCCTCCTGATAGCTCATCCCCTCCACGGCGACGAGTGTCAGGGCGCGGCGCTGCTCCTCGGGAAGGGTGGCGAAGGCTTCCATGGTCCGCATCAGCTCCACATGTCCGGGCTGGCTGGGCGGCACCTGCCCGTGCGTCATGGCTTCGATGGTCGAGGCCCCGCGTGTCCGCACCTGCTCCCGCCGCAGCCCGTTGACGTGGACGTTGTGAAGGATGCCGAACAGCCAGGACCGCAGGTCGCCGTTCGGGCGGAAGGTCCGGGAACCGGAAATGGCGCGCACCAGCGTCTCTTGCACGAGATCCTCCGCATCGTCGCGGTTGCGGGCCAGCGCCAGCGCGTAGCGGCGCAGGGAACGCAGTTGATTCGACAATTGGTCGCGCAGGCTGAACGTCACGTCTCCACCCCGTGGACTGGATTTTCCGATTTCCTGCAACGTTTTCGTTTCGGGGCGGTCTTTTAATCCCGGCGCGCACAATCCGCTTGATCGCCGACAACCTCTTCATAAATTAGATACGTCTGATTTACAGGCCGGACGAGGCCCATGCCACCCATCGAACAGCCGCTCGACCCCGCCGAACTGGAGGCGCGGGCCGCCGAGGCGGAAGCCTTCCTGCGATCCATCGCCAGCCGCCACCGGCTGATGATTCTGTGCAGCCTGCTGGACGGGGAGTTGCCGGTGGGCGACCTGGTGCGGCGGCTGGGCCTGTCGCAGTCGAACCTGTCCCAGCACCTCGCCAAGCTGCGGGAGGAGGGGCTGGTCGCCACCCGGCGGGACGGCACCTCGATCCACTACCGCATCGGGTCCGACCGCGTACGCCCGATTCTGCAGGAACTGTACCGCCAGTTCTGCGTCGACGCGCGCTGCGTGGCCGACGCAGACCCGATGCCCTGAAACCCGATACCCTGAAACGCGCTCATCCGCGCTCGACAGGGCCGGACGCGGCCATCCAGGCGGCCATGCCACCGTTCAGCCGGTAAATGTCCCCGGCATGGCCGCTGGCCGCCATCCGCTCGGAGGCCGGGCCGCAGCGCCGCCCGCTCTGACAGTGGAAGACGAGGTGCTTGCCCGCCGAATCCGGCACGCGGGCCGGGTCGAACTGCGACAGCGGCACCAGCGTGGCGCCGGGGATGTGTCCGGCGCGGTGCTCATGCGGTTCGCGGACATCGACGATCACCGCCGATCCGTCCTTCAGCCATCCCATGACGGTGGCCGCGTCGACGATCTTGATCTGCCCGCTCATGGCGTTTGCGCTCCGGTTGATGCCGAGAAGGGAAAGAAGGGTCTTGAGCATGGTCATCCCTGAATGGCGAGGGTTTCACGGTGACGGTGGACGGCGGCTTCCCCGCGCAACACGATATAGATCGCCGGGATCACCAGCACCGTCAGGAGGGTCGAACTGAACAGCCCGAACAGCAGCGAGATCGCCAGCCCCTGGAAGATCGGGTCGGTCAGGATGAAGGCGGCCCCGATCATCGCGGCGACGGCGGTCAGCAGGATCGGCTTGAAGCGGATGGCGCCCGCCTCCAGCACCGCGTCGCGCAGCGGCATCCCGCGCTCCCGCAGGTGGCGGATGAAGTCCACCAGAAGGATGGAGTTGCGCACGATGATCCCCGCCAGCGCGATGAAGCCGATCATGGAGGTGGCGGTGAAGGCCGCCCCGAACAGCCAGTGGCCCAGCACGATGCCGATCAGGGTCAGCGGCACCGGCACCAGGATCACCAGCGGCAGCCTGAAGCTTCCGAACTGGGCGACGACCAGAAGATAGATGCCCAGGATCGCCACGCCGAAGGCCGCCCCCATGTCGCGGAAAGTGACGTAGGTGATCTCCCACTCCCCGTCCCACAGCAGCACGGGTTTGCTCTGGTCGTCCGGCTGGCCGTGCAGGCGGATTTCGGGCGCCGCGGGCAGGCCGGCGGCGGCCCAGTCGATGGCGTTCAGCCGGTCCTGCACCGCCAGCATGCCATAGACCGGCGCCTCGAACCGCCCGGCCAGATCGGCCATGACCATCTCCGCGAAGCGCCCGTTGCGCCGGAACAGCGGGTGGGAGGCGGGTTCGCGCGTCATCGTCACCAGATCGCCCAGTTCCACCGTGCCGCGTGCGCCGGGCACCGGCGTGGCGAGGATTCGCTCAGACAGGAACAGGCCCGATCGCGGCATCTGCACGGCGATTTCGATGGGCGTGCGCCCCGCCCCGCGGTGCGAGTAGCCGACCGGCACCCCGCCCGCCAGAGCCCGCAGCGTGTCGTAGACCGCCTGTTCCTCCACCCCATGGAACTCCAGGCTTTCGCGGTCCAGCGCGAAGCGCAGCCGTTCGCCGGGGGCGCGGATGCTGTTTTCCACATCGACGATGAAATCCACGCCGCGGAAGGCGTCCTCAACCGCCAGCGCCGCCTTGCGCCGCGTCTCGGCGTCGGGACCATAGACCTCCATCAGCAGGGTGGACAGAACGGGCGGACCGGGCGGTACTTCCACCACCTTCAGAACCGTCCCGGCGGGCAGGGGCAGGTCCGCCAGCCGCGCCCGGATGTCCAGGGCGATGTCGTGGCTGCTTCGGCTGCGCTCGCTCTTGGGGGCGAGGTTGACCTGAAGGTCGCCCTGCTCCGGTTGGTCGCGCAGGTAGTAATGCCGGACCAGACCGTTGAAGTTGAAGGGGGAGGCGGTCCCGGCATAGGCCTGGACGCTGGACAGTTCCGGCAGCCCGGCGATCCTCTGCGCGGCGTCGAGCAGGGCGCGCTCCGTGTCCTCCGGCGCGGCGCCGCGCGGCAGGTCCAGCACCACCTGAAGCTCCGACTTGTTGTCGAAGGGCAGCAGCTTGACCGCCACGTCCTTGGTGTAGAACAGCCCCGTGGAGGCGACGGTCGCCACCCCCACCGCCAGCAGGAAAATCCAGGCCCGGCGCTTGCTGCGGACCACCGGGCGCGCGGCGGCGAGGTACAGGCGCCCCAGCCGCCCGCCACCATCATGATCCCCATGCCCGCCCGCCGGGGCTTCGCCCGGACGCAGCTTCACCATCAGCCAGGGCGTCAGCACCATGGCGACGAAGAAGCTGAACAGCATGGCGGCGGAGGCGTTGGCCGGAATCGGGCTCATGTAAGGCCCCATCAGACCGGACACGAACATCATCGGCAGCAGGGCGGCGATGACGGTCAGCGTGGCGACGATGGTCGGGTTGCCGACCTCCGCCACCGCCTCGATGGCGGCCTGGACCTTGCCGCGCCCGTCGCGCATGGACCAGTGGCGGTCGATGTTCTCCACCACCACGATGGCGTCGTCCACCAGGATACCGATGGAAAAGATCAGCGCGAACAGGCTGACCCGGTTGATGGTGTAGCCCATCAGCCAGGACGCGAACATGGTCAGCAGGATCGTCGTCGGGATGACGACCAGCGTCACCAGCCCCTCCCGCCAGCCGATGGCCAGGACGATCAGCCCGACGATGGTGACGGTGGCGAGCGCCAGATGGAACAGCAGCTCGTTCACCTTCTCGTTGGCCGTCTCGCCGTAGTTGCGGGTGACGGTCAGCGTCAGGTCCTTCGGCAGCCCTTCCGCCTCGATGGCTTGGACGCGCTCCAGCACCCGGTCGGCGATGGTGACGGCGTTGGCCCCGGCGCGCTTGGCGATGGCGATGGTGACGGCGGGGGTGCGGACCAGCCCGCCCTTGCCGTCCGGCACCAGATGCCAGGCGCTGCTCTCGCCGGGCCGCGCGCCGATCACCACGTCGGCCACGTCCTTCACATAGACGGGCCGCCCGTCGCGGGTGGTGACCAGCAGCAGCCCGATGTCCGCCGTGCCCTGGAGCGTCTGCCCGGCGACCACCGGCAGGCTGCCGCCCGCGCTGCGCACCGACCCGGCGATGAAGGAGCGGTTGGCGTTCCTCACCTTGTCCACGAGCTGGTTCAGCGTGACTCCGTAGAGTGCCAGCCGTTCCGGATCGGGCTCCACCCGGATCTGGTCGGGCTGTCCGCCGACGATGAAGCTGCGCCCCACATCGTCCACCTGGACGAGCTGCCCCAGCAGGTCGTCGGCCACCCCGTGAAGGGCGTTGACGGTCCAGCGCCCGGCGGCCTCCGCCTTGGGCGACAGGGTGAGCGTCAGGATGGCGACGTCGTTGATTCCGCGCCCGACGATCAGCGGTTCCGGGATGCCCAGCGGGATGCGGTCCATGTTGGCGCGCACCTTCTCGTGCACGCGCAGGATGGCGTCGTCGGACGGGGTGCCGACCAGGAAGCGCGCGGTGACCACAACGCGGTCGTCCATGGTCTGGCTGTAGGTGTGCTCCACCCCGTCGATGCCCTTGACGATCTCCTCCAGCGGCCTCGTGACCAGCTCCACGGCGTCGCCGGCCTTCAGCCCGTCCGCCTGGACCAGGATGTCCACCATGGGAACGCTGATCTGCGGCTCCTCCTCGCGCGGGAGGGAAAGGAGCGCGATGGCGCCGACCGCCAGCGAGGCGAGCAGCAGCAGCGGGGTCAGGGGGGAGCGGATGAAGGTCCGCGTCAGCACCCCGGAAAGGCCGAGCTTCATGGCGCGCCCCTCACGAACCCGCCGGGCGGACGATCACGTCGCCGGGCTTCAGGCCGGACAGGATTTCCAGCCCGCCGGGCCGGTCGTCCACGGCGGGAACGTCGCCGCCGGCCTGGACCGGAACCTCCATCCCGTCGGCCAGCCGGACGAAATCGGTGCCGAAGCGGCGCAGCAGAAAATCGGGCGGGATCACCACGGCCTCCCGCGTGCCGGTGGCGACGTAGACGCGCACCCGCTCGCCCACGAAGAAGTCACCCAGCCCGCTGACCGTGGCGTCGGCGACCACCTGCCCGCCGGACATCTCCGGATAGACCTGCCGGACGGCGCCGCGCGTCAGCGCCGGGACGCCGGGGTCCGGAACGGCCACCGGAGCCAGCCCGCGCTGGCCGACCAGCACCGGGTCGCCCTCATGCAGGAAGCGGGCGTGCCGCTCCGGCAGGCGAAGCCGCAGGATGTAGGTGTCGGTGGCGATGCTGGCGACCGCCTCCCCCGGCATCACCACGGCGCCGTCGACGACCTTCACCTGAAGGATGCGCCCGTTGGCGGGGGCCAGAACCTCCCCCTCCCGCGTTTGCTGGGCAACGACGGAGCGTTCCGCCTCCATGGCGGCGATCTGGGCGCGGGCAACGTCCAGCGCGGCCTGCGCGTCGTCCAGCCGCTGCTGCGTGCCGGTGCCGCTGGCGCGGAGCTGGCGGGCGCGGCCAAGCTCCAGCTCCGCCTGATGCTGCTGCGCCTTCAACGCCTGGATGCGCGCGTCGAGCGCGGCAAGCTGAAGCGGCAGCTTCGGGTCGCGCACGGTGGCGATGACCTGCCCGACCGTCACCTTGTCGCCCTCGGTCACCTTCAGGTCCGCCACGGTGCCGCCGATGCGCGTGCGGGCCAGCGCCTCGCGCACGCTTTCCACGGTGGCGAAAACGGCCTTCAGATCCTCCACAGGGCGCGGCTGGACAGTCAGGCTGCCGGACTCGGCCCATGCGGCGGACACCAACGCGGCGGACAGCGGGAACAGCACCACCATCAGCACGGCCATGGCCAGCTTGCGGGGGGCGGAGAAACGGGGCATGGCGGGCCACCTTGAAACGGGAGCGACGGAACGCGGGGGTGTCTTGACGCCCTAATTTAGATATTGCTAATTTAGTGTCAATGAATGAATCAGCCGACCGACCGCCATAAACCGCCATGAGGAGACGACGACATGAGCATCGACCGCGTTGTGATGGCCTTCGCCGGGACCATGATCCTGCTGAGCCTCGCCCTGTCCCAACTGCACAGCCCGAACTGGCTGTGGCTGACCGCCTTCGTCGGGGCCAACATGCTCCAGGCCGCCTTCACCGGCTTCTGCCCGCTGGCGATCGTCCTGAAGCGGGCCGGCGTGCAACCCGGAGTGGCCTTCACATAAGAACCATCGTCCGTTCGGATCGAAGACGGCGGAAGCAAAGCAGCCGTTCCGGCGCAGGGCACGGATTCGACCCGGCGTCGCGCGCCTTCGGCATTGCGGTAGGCGGGGCGCTGTTCCTAGAATGCGGCCCCGTGGCCGTTCCCCCGCAGGGAGCGGCCAAATCCTTCCGCAGAACCGCGATTCCGAATGAAGCCTTCCTTTTCGTCCGCCTCCGCCGCCGGCTGTTCCGCCATGGACGATCACGGTTCCGCCCTGGCGCGCGCGCGGGCGCTGACGGCGGGGTGGGGGGCCGGGGCACAGGCGCTGACCATGCTGCCCGCCGCCGCGGTGCCGTTGCCTTACCGGGCGCTGCTCGACCATGATCGCGGCATGACCGCCGTCCTGTCGGAGCGGTGGGGCGAGCCGGTTGGCGTGCGGGTGCTGCGCCAGGGGGCGGAGCCGGACGGGACGGCGCTGCTGCGCGACATCGTGCTGACCGTCGGGCCGGACGCGCTGCCGGTGGAACTGGCGAGCATCCGCATCGCGCTCGACGGCTTCCCCACGCCGTTCGCCGAGCAGCTTCGCGAGGGGAGGGAACCCTTCGGGCGCCTGCTGGACCGCAGCGGCGTCGCCTTTTCGGTGGAGGTGCTGGGCCTGCTGACGGTCCGCGCCTCCACGGACTGGACCGCGGACTGGGCTGCGGACGGGGGCGTGCCCGCCGGAACCACGCTGTACGGGCGCGTCGGGCGGCTGGTGCGGGCGGACGGCTGGACCATCGCGGAGACGGTGGAACTGCTGCCCCGCGCCTGATCATAGGCGCCTGACCATGGATGCCGGCCCTGGATGCGGATGGGGTGCCATCCGGCGGGGCATCTGCTAAACCTGCGGAACCGTTCGTTCCCTCCGCATCCGCATGGTGACCATGACCGCCCCGCATCTCCCCTATCTGTCGCAGTTCTCGCTGGAAGGCCGGGTGGCGCTGGTCACCGGGTCGGGGCGCGGGTTGGGGCTGGAAATCGCCCGCGCCATGGCCGGGGCCGGCGCCCATGTGCTGCTGAACGGGCGCGACGCCGCGCGGCTGCGACCGCAGGCCGACGCCATCGCCGCGGCGGGCGGGCGGGCCTCCGTCCTCGCTTTCGACGTGGCCGACCGGGGCGCGGTGCGGGACGCCTTCGCGCGGATCGAGCGGGACCACGGGCGGCTGGATGTGCTGGTCCAGAATGTCGGGCAGCGCAACCGCAAGCCCCTGGCCGACTTCGCGGACGAGGAAATCAGCGGCCTGCTGGACGTCGATCTGGCCGCCGGCCTGATCCTGGCGCGGGAGGCGGCGCGGCTGATGCTGCCGCAGGGCTTCGGGCGGCTGATCGCCGTGACCTCCATCGCCGGGCAGGTCGCCCGCGCCAACGATGCGGTCTATGCCGCCGCCAAGGCCGGGCTGACCGGCATGGTGCGGGCGCTTGCCGTCGAATATGGCGGAAAGGGGCTGACCAGCAACGCCATCGCCCCCGGCTTCTTCGCGACGGAGACCAACGCCGGCATCACCGGCAACCCGGCCCTGTCGGCCTATTTCGAGGGCCGCACCCCGCTCGGCCGCTGGGGCCGTCCGGAGGAGATCGCCGGGGCCGCGGTTTTCCTCGCCTCGGCCGCCGCATCCTACGTCAACGGCCATGTTCTGGTGGTGGACGGCGGTGCCACCATCCAGATGTAAGAGACTAAAATTTTTCAGGATGAACCGCCGCCATGCTGGTGATTCCCATTTCCTGCACCGATCCGGCGGACGCTTTCCGCGCCCTGTCCGGACAGCCCTGGTCGATGCTGCTCGACAGCGCCGCCCCGCACCCGGCCCATGGGCGCTACAGCTACATCGCGGCGGAGCCCTTCCGCACCCTGGAGTCCCTGGACGGGCGGGCGTACCTGGACGGTCAGCCGGCGGCGGGCGATCCCTTCGCCGTCCTGGCCGAAGAGCTGGCGCGCCACCCCCGCCCCGCAGGACCGCCGGGGCCGGCGCCCTTTTGCGGCGGCGCCGTCGGCTTCATCGGCTATGAGGCGGGGCTGCGGCTGGAGCGGGTCCACTCGCGCCATCCCAACGCGGGCGGCCAGCCGGAGATGGCTTTCGGCTTCTACGACGCGGTGGCCGCCTTCGACCATGCGGAGCGCCGCGCCTGGGTCATCGCCGCCCGTCCGGAGGCGGAAGGCCGCGCCCGCGCACTGGCGGCGCGGCTGGAGAGCGGCGGAGCGCCCCCCCTCGGCCCCGTCCCGACCGCCCCCTGGCGGAGCGAGCTGGCCCGCGACGACTACCTGGAACGGGTGGAGCGGGTGCTGGAATACATCCGCGCCGGCGACATCTATCAGGCCAACTTCACGCAGCGCTTCCTGGCGGAGCGGCCCGCCGGTCTGGACATTTACGCGCTCTACCGGCGGCTGCGCGCGATCAGCCCGGCCCCCTTCGCCGCCTATCTCGATTGCGGCCCCCGCCTGCGCATCGCCAGCGCCTCGCCGGAGCGCTTCATCCGCCTGAGCGCCTCCGGGGAGATCGAGACGCGCCCGATCAAGGGCACCCGCCCGCGCCACGCCGACCCCGCGGCGGACGCCGCCGCCGCCGCGGAACTGGCGGCCAGCGTGAAGGACCGGGCGGAAAACCTGATGATCACGGACCTGCTGCGCAACGACCTCGCCCGCGTGTCGGCGGTGGGCAGCGTCCGGGTCCCGGTCCTCTACGGGCTGGAGAGCTTCGCCAGCGTGCACCACCTCGTCTCGGTCGTCACGGCACGGCTGCGACCCGGCCTGGGGGCGGTGGACCTGCTGCGGGCGGCGCTTCCCGGCGGCTCGATCACCGGGGCGCCCAAGATCCGCGCCATGCAGATCATCGACGAGTTGGAGGTGGCGCGGCGCGGCGCCTATTGCGGGTCGGTGGCCTGGATCGGCTTCGACGGCGCGATGGACAGCAGCATCGTCATCCGCACCCTGTCCATCACGCCGGAAGCGGTGATCGCCCAGGCCGGCGGCGGCATCGTCGCCGATTCCGACCCGGCGGGGGAGCATGAGGAGATGATGGTCAAGATCCGCGCCCAGCTTCGCGCGCTGGAGGAGGTCCGGGGATGAGCGTTCTCTGGCTGAACGGGCGCCTGCTGCCGGCGGAGGACGCACGGATCGACCCGGCGGACCGCGGCTTCACGCTGGGCGACGGGCTGTTCGAGACGATCCGGGTGACCGGCGGGACCACCCGCCATCTGGGCCGGCATCTCGCCCGGCTGGAGGAGGGGGCGGCGCTGCTCGGCCTGCCGCTTCCCCACAGCGCCGCGTCACTGGCCGAGGCCGCCGCGGCGCTGATCGCGGCGCAGGGCCGAACGGACGGCGTGCTGCGGCTGACGCTGACGCGGGGCACCGGGGCGCGCGGCGTGCTGCCTCCGGCGGACGCGGTGCCCACCCTGCTGATGACCCTGGCGCCCGCTCCGCCGCCCGCCGGGCCGGTGGAGGCGGTCATCGCCCGCGTCACCCGGCGCAACGAGCATTCGCCGCTGTCGCGCCTGAAGTCGCTGAACTATCTGGATTCCATCCTCGCCCGGCAGGAGGCCGCGGCGCGCGGCGCGGGGGAGGCGCTTCTGCTCAACAGCGCGGGGCGGTTGGCCGAGGCCAGCGTGGCGAATCTGTTCATCGTCCGCGACGGGCGCCCGCTGACCCCGCCGGTGGAAGAGGGCGCCCTGCCGGGCATCCGCCGCGCGCTGATTTTGCAACGGGGCGAGGCCGGGGAGACGCCCCTCACCGTCGCCGATCTGCTGGAGGCCGAGGAAGCCTTCCTCACCAACAGCCTGGGCCTGCGCCCGCTGCTGCGCGTGGACGGGCAGGCCATCGGCGCCGGAACCGTGGGGCCGGTGACCGCCGCGCTGCTGCGGGACGCCGAAGCCGAGTAGCCCGCCGCCTTACGGGCGGATGTAGGACCAGCCTTCCTCCTGAAGCTGCATCAGCCGGACGACGCCGGAGGGCACCAGCTTCGCTTCAGGCACCATCGGAACCTCGCCCTGCTCCACGCGGATCATCCCGTTGCGGGTGTTCTCGCAGGCGGAATAGGTCAGCGTCGGCAGGCTTCCCTTCAGGGACGTCAGCCGGTCCTTCACCGGGGAGCGGTCGGCGCGCAGCATGTGCAGGCCGGGGCCGAAGGTCACCAGTTCCACCTCCACCGTTTCGCCGCTGTTCTTGTAGTGTTCGATGATGTTCTTGACGTTGTTCAGCGCCATGTTCATGAGCGCCGGGTCGTTGGTGCTGACCTGGATGGCGACGCGGTGGACGACGGGCTGGTCCCCCCCGGCCTTCCGCCCCACCAGGGTGGCGGTCATGCCTGCGAAGCCGGCCAGGGCCAGCATCGCCCGGCGCGTGGAAAGCATCGCCATGTCATCCTCCCAACTGGTGCGGGGGCATCCGCTGTCCTAACACAATGCCCCCGCCCGCCGCTTGCTCCCGAAGGGAGAGGCGCCGCAACGGAAGAGGGGGGCCTTACCGCCGGACCGCGTGTTTCGCGGCCTGGACCATCATCATCTCCCCCACATTCTCCGGAGTCACCAGACCGACCAGCCGCCCGTTCCCGTCATCGACGCCGACCGCGGGCAGGCTCTTCTCCTGCATCAGGCGCAACGCCTCCTCCAGTTTGCCGCCCCGGTGGACCACGGGGATGTCGGGACGCATCACATCCAGCACCGGGGCGTCCGGGCCGCGGTCGCGCAGGGCGCGGATCAGGTCGTCGCGGGTCAGCACGCCGCGCAGCTTCCCGGCCCCGTCCACCACCGGAAACTCATGCTGCGTCGTGCGCAGAAGGCACTGCACCGCATCCTCCAGCACGCCGGACGGCGGCAGGGTTTCGAAGCGGGTGACCATTGCGTCCGACACCACGACGCCGTGGGTGATCTCGCGCATCTGCACCGCATGCGCCTCCGACGCCGCACCCAGATAGACGAACAGGGCGATGAACAGGAGCAGCGGGTTGCCGAACAGCCCCAGCAGCCCCAGACCGATGGCCGCCGCCTGTCCGACCGAGGCCGCCACCTGCGTGCCGCGGACATAGCCCATCCGGCTCGCCAGCACCGCCCGCAGCACGCGCCCGCCGTCCATGGGAAAGGCCGGGATCAGGTTGAACAGGGCCAGGAACAGGTTCACCACGGCCAGCCGGGACAGCACGTCGATGCCGGCGTTCTGCACCTCCGCCGCCCCCGCCGGCACGAAGCCGCCCAACGCCGCGTAGAGCAGGGCCGCGATCACCAGATTGACCGCCGGCCCGGCCAGCGCCACCACCAGCTCCTGCGACGGCTTCTCCGGCAACCGTTCCAGACGGGCCACCCCGCCGATGGGCAGCAGGGTGATGTCCGGCGTGCGCACGCCGTAGCGCCGGGCGGCGAAGACGTGCCCGAACTCGTGCAGCAGGACGCACAGGAACAGCAGCGAGAGAAAGACCACCCCCTCCAGCGCCGCCGGCCAGCCGCCCTGCGCGTGGTAAGCGGCGCCGATCCACAGGAGGAACAGGAAGAAGGTGATGTGGATGCGGATCACCGTGCCCTTCACGGTGCCGATGGGGATCGACCAGCTCATCCCGACCTCGCCTCGCGCTGTGAACGATGTAGGCTCGATCCTTATGTGGTGATCCGCGGCGCGAGGCGTCACGGTCCGCTTTGGAAGCGCCCGCATTCCCGGCCCCAAACCGTTCGGCATCCCGTCATCCCGACCGCGGATGACGTTTGAAATGGAAGACCTGGGGCGCATTTTGCCATAAACAGTATTGGAAAAGGGGCGCGCGGCGAATCCTTCCGCTGACAAGTCCCCACCAACAGGCAAAGCATCGGGAAGCAGGACGGGATGATGGACTGGGACAAGTTGCGGGTGTTCCACGCTGTGGCCGAGGCCGGCAGCTTCACCCACGCGGGCGAGGCTCTCAACCTCAGCCAATCGGCGGTCAGCCGGCAGATCAGCGCGCTGGAGGACAGCCTCGGCGTTCCGCTGTTCCACCGGCACGCCCGAGGCCTGATCCTGACCGAGCAGGGCGAACTGCTGAACCACGCGGCGCGCGACATCTTCGCGAAGCTGTCGATGACCCAGGCGATGCTGGGCGAGAGCAAGGACGCCGCGAAAGGCCCGCTGAAGGTGACGGCCACGACGGCCTTCGGTTCCACATGGCTAACCCCGCGCATCGGGGAATTCCTGGCGCTCTACCCGGACATCCAGCTCACCCTGCTGATCACCGACACGGAGCTGGATCTCGGCATGCGCGAGGCCGACGTGGCGATCCGCGTCAGCCCGCCGCGCCAGCCGGACTTGATTCAGCGGCACCTGATGACCTTCCGCTCCCACCTCTACGCGCACCGGCGCTATCTGGACCGGCGGGGGGAGCCGCAGACGGTGGCCGATCTCGCCTCCCACGATCTGGTGACCTTCCCGCAGGAAATGCGCCCGCCCTTCGCCAACACCCACTGGCTGCGCGATCTGGTCACCGAGCCGGTCGCCCGCGACCGCACGGTTCTTCAGGTCAACAACCTGTACGCAATCTACCGCGCGGTGGAAAGCGGGCTGGGCATCGGCTCGCTGCCCGATTATCTGGTCGCCGGCCTCGGCGATATCGTTCGGGTGCTGCCCGAGCAATCCGGGTCGAAGGTGGACGCCTTCTTCGTCTATCCGGAGGAACTGCGCCATTCCAAGCGCATCGCGGTGTTCCGCGACTTCCTGATAAAGAAAGTCGCGGAGAGCCAATTCTAAGTTTCCGTTCCCTGGATTAACGGAAAGGGGGCGCGGCGCCGAACAAGGCCGCGCCCCCATTGTTTTTCCTACCTTCCGATATGCGACCCGATATGCGACATAGCGTCGGCCTCCATCCGGAAGCAGCGCTGTTGCTCACTTCGATTTCAAGTATGTCGCCACAGCTTGAAACGCCGGAAGCGACGTGGGATCGATCAGCGGGTTCTGCGCCTTGGGGAACGATGCGAAACGCACCAGCACCATCTGCGCAGCCGGATCCACGTAGATCGTCTGCCCGTGCACGCCGCGGGCGGCGATGATGCCGTCATTGCCAGGGTAGACCCACCACATGCTCGTATAGCTGCCGCCCACCAGCGCAGGGTAAGCGGTTCCGAACTTCGCCGGGTCGCCACCTGCACGGATTTTCCGCACGACTTCGGCCGGGAACAGTCGTTTCCCGTTGAAGGCACCTTCGTTCAGCACCAGCAAACCGAGCCGGCCGAGATCACGCAGGCCCGCGCTGAGACCACCCCCGGCGTAGGGCACGCCCTTGCCGTCAACGGTCATGTAGGCGTCCTGTTCGGCCCCCATCCTGCGCCACAGCAATTCGGAGGCGAGATCCGTCACCGCCATCCCGGAGATGCGCGAGACGATCCAACCCAGCATATCCGCGTTGACGGTCTTGTAGTGAAACGCCTCACCGTGCTTGCCCTCGGGTTGCACGCTCTGGAGATACTCCCAATAGCCGTTGGGGCCCTTGTAGCCCTCCGGCTTAGGAAGAGGGCTGGCAGCAGCCGAGTAGCTCCAGATGTCCGCATCAGGATCGGCGTAGTCTTCCGAGTACCGAAGGCCCGTGGTCATGTCCATCACCTGCCGTACGGTCGCGGAGGCAAAGGCGCTGCCTTTGATCTCGGGGATGATGTCGGAGACGAGGGCCGCGTCGTTGAGTTTCCCTTCCACGACCAGGATTTCCGCCAGGAGACCGGTCAGCGATTTGGTCATCGACATCGACGCGTGCTTGCCGTCCGGGTTGAGGCAACCGAAGTAGCGCTCATAGACGACCCGGCCCTTGTGCAGGATCAGCATTCCATCGGTATAGTTGGCGTAGAGCGACTCCTCCCATGTCATTTCCTTGTCGCCGCCGATCGGCATGAAGGTCAGGGCGTCGATCGCTTGCCGCTCGTCCGCGAATTCATACGGCGGCGGGTACTCGAGTGCGACAGGCGCGCCGAGGCCACGGCTGATCTCCTCCGTCGGAAGGAATTCACGCATGTGACAAACCGACCAGCGCAACTTCGGAAAGCTGAAATAGACGGAGTCCGGCTGGGTGATGATTTTGTCTTCCGGTGGCGGAAAGCCTTCCATCCACCCCATTGTCTTGGGGTCGGATTCCTTTGCCGAGAGCGTTGCCGATGGGACCGTAGCCCCGGATGCCGATCCGAACGTCATGACGAGCCCTGTTGCGAAAGTGATGACGTAAAAAATTGACGACGGCATCGACGAACTCCCCCGCCCGGTTGGCCCCCGCCCGGTTGGCCGGGATTGCGCACCGAGGTTGACGGGTGGGCGCTTCAAAATCGGGCATCTTTTGGTCTGGCCAGCAGAATCCTATGCCAGCAAAATCCTATGTTCGATCAAGGCATTGCCTCATACCCGCCAACCTTTATGCATGATTGCGGATGGTAGATCATCAGCCGCGTCTTACCACCGTCCTCCGCAGGTCGGGATCTGCGATCCACGACAGCGCTTAACGGCACGGTATTGAAGCCACCATGCTTTTGGCCGTGCTTTTGGCATCGGAGCGGACCCGCCGGCACAGGCGGCAAAACCGGGGCCGGCATCATCGACAGGATCGCGAACCGGCCGCCCGGCCCCGGAACACGGCACCGCCGAGCCCTACGCCGCCGACCATTTCCCCGAGCGGCGTGAGGACTCCGCCTGTTTGCGATGGACGCATCACTTGGTTGGGGACGTTGCTCCGGTGCCCGTCTCGGTCCTCTGTTGGGTGGCCTGTTGTTGGCTGCCGGCCATCCCCTGCCCGGCGGCATTCGCTGCGCCTATGTCCGCTGCGGCCGTTCTCACCGCCTGATCAGCGCCCGACGCCGTCTGCGATGCAACTCCGCTCAGAGCCTCCTGCAGGCGCCTTTCCTGCTCGGAGGTCAAAGAGGTGCGCAGCAATGTCCCGTGGTACTTGGCGAGTTCGGGCAGCACCTTATCTGGGTTGACCTTGCGCACCAGCACGAAAAGCGCGGATGTCCCCGGCTCGATCGTCTCGGCGATCTTGCGGATGTAGTCGTCCGGAATTCCGTAATCCGACATCCGGCCGGCGAGTGCGCCGGCCCCCATGCCAACGGCGCCGCCGAGCGCCATACCGGCAAGCGGATTGAGGAACAAAAGCCCCACGAGGCCGCCCCACAGCATGCCGGAGAGCCCTGAACTCGCCGCACCCAGCGACATCAAGTCAACCGACTGCTTCAGGCGGACCTTGCCGTCCAACTCGCGAACGGCTACGCAGGCATCCTCAAGATCAATGAGGTACTCACGCTGCATCTCCCGCAGCTCGTTGAGAGCGCGGTCCGCCGTGTCTTTGTCTTTAAAGGCAATGCAGATCATATCAGGCATGATATTTACTCCGCAGTGTGATCGGTTTTTCCTCGTTGCCAAGATGAGAAGACCACCAATGGCTTCAGAGGGTTCCCCATCCTTCCCGGCCGCGCATCAACCGGTAAACGCACGAGCCAAACAGCCCTTGGTCACCGTCGCCACGTCCGCGATTAACAGCTCGACCGCAGACTGCGCCCACACCCAACTCCATAAACCAGCAAAGATCGCTGTTGACGTTACGAGCAGGGGAGAGCGCATCCGCTCACAGCCGAACCTTCCAACGCCGAACCTTCCGACGAGTGGCCACCCAACCAACAAAAACTGCCCAAGTTGGTTGCGACAGCGCAGACTAAACTGCCGGGATATGGCTTATGGTGAAGCGTGGCCTTTGTTGTGCAAATTCGATCGGGACTTTTCTGTTACTTTAGAGGGCATTCTGTTGCTTTATAAAGTATAGGGCACCCACTGGTGTCGATGGTGAAAGTGGTCCGGGCCCCCCACGTCGTTGTGCGCGAGGGGGCTGCCTTTCCGGAGCACTGTCATTCCGGCGTTCATGCGGATTCGGGCAGCGGTTCGGCGGGAGCGGAGTCGCTGTCGAACAGGTCGGGGAAGCGCCGGGCCAGTTCGGGCAGGGAGTTCAGGATTTCGCGCAGGTGCAGGCGCATGGCGGCCTCCGCGGCGTCGGGACAGCGCGCCCGGATGCCCTCCACGATCTGCTCGTGCTGGGCGATCAGCAGGTCCAGCGGGGTCGCCTGCGGCAGGCTGAGGTAGCGCACGCGGTCCATCTGGGCCTTGGTTTCCTCCACCACCCTCCAGGCGTATTCGCAGTCCACCCCCAGCGCGATGGTGCGGTGAAAGGCTTCGTCCAGTTCCAGGAAGGCCGCCGGGTTGGTGCTCTTGGCCGCCTCCCGCTGCGCCTTCAGACTGGCCTCCAACTCCCGCACGACGCGGGCCGGCAGCCCTTCGCCGGCCTTGCGCGCCACGGCCAGTTCCACCGCCTCGCGGACGAAGCGGGCATCCATCACCTGCTTGGCCGAGATCTTCACCACGAAGGTGCCGCGCTGCGGACGGATGATGACCAACCCGGACTCGCTCAGCTTGATGAAGGCTTCGCGCACCGGTTGGCGGCTGACGCCCAACTGACCGGCGACCTCCTGTTCGGACAGCGGCTGGCCGGGCCGGAACTCCATCCTCACGATGGCGTGGCGCAGTTCCCGGAAGACGCGGCGCGCCACGGGCTCCGCCGAATCCGGTTCGATCCTCCTCAACATGCTCCCCCCATCCATCCTCGGTGCCGGTCCCTGTCCGGATAACAGCAGTCCGGACAACACCAGACGGCGGATTCATCCTGCACCCTTCGCAAGCCCATGGACAACACCATTCTTGTATACTACCATACCAGTTGTTGGACAAACGATTTCCTGATTGAACCAAGGGACTTTCCTCAAAGGGGGAGGAGACATGAGCATCATCACCCGCACATGGCGCGCCGCCGCTCTCGGCCTTGCGCTGGCCACGGTCGCCGGCGGCGCGTTCGCCGCCGACTACACGCTCAGCGTGAACACGGCGCTGGCCCAGCAGGACCCGCTCTACAAAGGGCTGGAGGAGTTCAAGAAAAACGTCGAGGCACGGTCCGGCGGCAAGGTGGCCGTCCGCCTGTTCCCCGGCTCGCAGCTCGGCAAGGACGAGGACGTGCTGGAGCAGGCGCGCGCCGGGGCCGGCGTCGCGGTGGTGGTGGACGGCGGGCGTCTGGCCGTCTTCGTGAAGGAATTCGGCGTGCTGGGCGGCCCCTACCTCGCACAGGGCTACGACGGCATCCGCAAGGTCGTGACCTCCCCCATGTTCGACCAGTGGGCGGACAAGCTGCGCAAGGCGTCGGGGCATCAGGTGCTGTCCTTCAACTGGTGGCAGGGCGAACGGCACCTGCTGACCAACAAGCCGGTGAAGGGTCCGGCGGACCTCGCCGGCATCCGCATGCGCACGCCGGGCGCACCGGTGTGGATGGAGACCATCCGCGCCATGGGCGCCACCCCGACCCCGATGGGCTGGTCGGAGGTCTACACCGGCCTTCAGCAGAAGGTGATCGACGGTGTGGAGGCGCAGCACCCGGCCAGCTTCGGTTCCCGCCTGTACGAGGTGACCAACCGCGTCACCAAGACCGGCCACATCAACCTGATAACCGGCATCGTCACCAGCGCCGCCTGGTTCGACAAGCTGCCGCCCGAACAGCAGAAGATCCTCAAGGAAGAGGCGTTGAAGGCTGGCGACAGCGCGTCGCGCGCCACCCAGGCGTCGCTCGCCGACTTCGAAAGGCAGATGAAGGAGAAGGGCGTGACGATCGATGAGATCGACGTGACCCCGTTCCGCACCGCGACCGCGCCGGTCTACGAGAAGCTGGGCTACGCCGAACTCCACAAGGAGGTGGAGCGGATGCTGCAAAACTGACGCGGCGTTCGGGCGGCGCTGACTTTGCCCCCACCCTAACCCTCCCCCGCTTCGCAGGGGAGGGGACTGCCGCCACTTTCGCCCGCCATCGAGGGACTGCCACCATGTCGTCCTGGTTCCAAAAAGGGGAAGCGTTCCTGGCGATGCTTCTCCTCGCTGCCATCGTGCTGCTCGTCTTCGCCGCCGGCGTCATGCGCTGGTTCGGCCATCCCCTGGTCTGGTCGGTGGACGTGGCGCAGCTTCTGTTCGTCTGGGTCGCCTTCCTCGGCGCCGACATGGCGCTGCGCAAGCGCGCCCACATCGGCATCGACTATCTGGTCAAGCGCCTTCCGGACTCGACCCGCGCCGTGCTGGATCTCGTGCTGGGCGTGCTGGTCCTGGCCTTCCTCGTCACCATGGCGGTGATGGGCTACCGGCTGACCATGCTGAACCTGGAGCGCCAGTTCGGCGACAGCGGCATCAGCTACGCCTTCGTGACCGCGGCGGTGCCGGTGGGCTGCCTGCTTCTGGCCATCACGCTGACCGCGCAGATCCTGGACACGCTGCGCGAGTTGCGCCGCCACCCCAAGCCGGTCTTCGCGCCGGCCCCCAAATCCGGCGACATCGAGGAGGTCGTGCCATGACCCTGCTTGCCGTCACCTTCTTCGCGCTGATGGCGTTCGGGCTGCCCATCGCCTTCGCCATCGGCATCGCCGGCTTCTCCTTCTTCGCCACGAACGAGATCATCCCGATGTCCATCGGGGTGCAGCAGGTCGCCTCCGCCTCGCAGAGCTTCCCGCTGCTGGCCGTGCCCTTCTTCGTGCTGGCCGGGCACATGATGAACCGCACCGGCATCACCAGCCGCCTGATCAACTGCTCCAACGTGCTGGTGTCCTGGATGTCCGGCGGGCTGGCGCAGGTGTGCATCGTGCTGTCCACCCTGATGGGCGGCGTCTCCGGCTCCGCGGTGGCCGACGCGGCGATGGAGGCGCGCATCCTCGGCCCCAGCCTGATCGCCCGCGGCTATTCGAAGGGCTTCACCGCCGCCGCCATCGCGGTCGGCTCGCTCATCACCGCGACCATTCCGCCAAGCCTGGGCCTGATCCTCTACGGCTTCGTCGGTAACGTGTCGATCGGGCGGCTGTTTCTGGCCGGGGTCATTCCGGGCTTCATGATGATGGCCGGGCTGATGCTGACCGTGTGGCTGATCGCGCGGCGCCGCGGCTATCGCCCGGAAATGGCGGAACGCCCGACCCTGCGCTCCGTGTGGCGGGCGGTGGCCGACGCGAAATGGGCGCTGCTGTTCCCGGTGGCCCTGCTGTTCGCCATCCGCGGCGGCCTGTTCACCCCGTCGGAGGTCGGCGCCTTCGCCGTCGTCTACGCCGCGGTGGTCGGCTTCCTGCTGCACCGTGAACTGACCTGGGCCGGCGTGGCCGAGGCGCTTCAGGAAGCGGTGGTGGACACCGGCCTGATCATGCTCATCATCCTGTTCTCGGGCATGGTCGGCTACGCCATCATCTTCGAACAGGCGCCCCAGACCATCGCGGAGGCGATGACCCAGCTCACCACCAACCCGCTGCTGGTGGTGGCACTGATCCTGATCTTCCTGTTCATCGCCGGGCTGTTCGTGGAAAGCACGGTGCTGGTGCTGCTGCTGACGCCGATCTTCCTGCCCATCGTGACGCCGCTGGGCGTCGATCCGGTGCATTTCGGCATCCTGATGATGACCATCGTCACGCTGGGTTCCATGACGCCGCCGGTGGGGGTCGCCATGTACACGGTGTGCAGCCTGCTGGACTGCCCGGTTGAGGAATATGTGGTCGAATCGCTGCCCTTCGTCGGCACCATCGTCCTGCTCGTCGCCGTGCTGACGCTGTGGCCGGGGCTGGTGCTGTTCCTGCCGAACATGCTGATGTGAGGGAAGGGGGCTTGCCTCTGAGTAAAGTGCTGATACACTAATATACGACGCTCCGATCTCTCGGCGGACCCACGGCCGGTCCGGGCACACCAAGTCCCGTCCATGGAGCGTCCATGTCATTGTGGAAACGGGGCAGGGCCGCGTTCAAAGGGCGACATCAAGGGGCGGACCGGGCAGGGCCGCCCCGCCCTTCCGCATCGTTTTCCGACCGCATTATTTTCCGGTCGCCATGCCCCAGACCGGCTCGATCACCATGTGAACCAGCGGGATCAGCAGGGCGCCCAGCAACAGCCCGAACAGGCCCGATCCCGCCGCCCCGACCAGCCATTCCACCGTGGCCTGCGCCGCCGGAACCGCCTGTCCCGCCGCCACGGCGGCCCCATGGATCGCGTGCCCGACCGCCGTCAGGCCGAAGCCTTCCAGCCCATGGACGACGATGCCCCCGCCGACCCACAGCATCGCGGCGGTGCCCACCAGGGCCAGCAGCTTCAGGAAGACCGGCATCCCCTTGACCAGCCCGCGCCCGATCGCCTGCGTCACCGGGGCGAGCGCCCGGTCGGCCCCGCCCGGCGCACCTGGAGGCAGCCTGCGCAGCCCAAGAAGACTCGCCGCCGGACGCCCGTTCTGCGCCAGCGACAGCCCCACGTCATCCGCCTTCACGATCAGCGCCACCGCGCCATAGACCAGACCGGTGATGCCCGCCCCGACGACCGCGAGAACGGCGGCCTGCATCCAGAAAGAGGAGGTTTCGGCGGCGACCGTGGACAGGACGATGGCCATGATCTCCGCCGACAGGATCAGGTCCGTCTTGATGGCGCTGTTGACCTTCTCCCGCTCGAACTGGGCGGCATCCTGCCCCACGGCTTCCGCTCCGCCGTCGCCGTGATGCCCGGCGTGGGGCCGGAGCGCCTCCCACACCTTCTCCGCCCCCTCGTAGCAGAGGAAGCCGCCGCCCAGCATCAGCAGCGGCGTGATCGCCCAGGGCGCCACAAGGCTGAGCGCCAGCGCCGCCGGCAGCAGGAACACCAGCTTGTTCTTCAGCGAGCCCAGCGCGATCTTGCCGATGATCGGCAGTTCGCGGTCGGCGGTGAAGCCGACCACATAACGCGGCGTCACCGCGGCGTCGTCCACCACCACCCCGGCGGCCTTGGCCCCCGCCCGTGCCGCCTGTCCCGCGGCATCGTCCAGCGAGGCGGCGGCGACCTTCGCCAGCCCGGCCACGTCGTCCAGCAGTGCGATCAGTCCTGTGCTCAAGGTTCTGGCTCCCCTCCGTACCGGCCTCCATGGAGCAGACAACGCCGCCGAAGGCAAGCCGGACCTTTGGGCCGGACCCTTGGAAAGACCGGTCAGCCGTCCATCAGATCGTCGGCGGTCAGCACGTGGAGGTTCAACTCCGGCATGTCACGCCCGTCATCCAGATAGAGCACACGGTCCACCAGCACCAGGACGCGCACGCCGTCCACCGGCACGACGCTCAGCCGCCGGTTGATGACGGCGTTGCGGAAGGCCACGGCCCGGTCGTTGTAGGTGACCGACAGGACGTCGTTCGTTCCCTCCAGCATGGGCAGGGCGTAGCGCTCCATCATCTCCGCGGTCAGCCCGTCGATGCGGGGCAGGAGAGAGGAACCGACGATGTCGAAGCGGTGCTCCTCGATCCAGCGCGCCAGCGGCGGCGACACGGCCTGCGCGATCAGGCCGGGGGTATAGAGGGTGCATTTCTCCCCCATGTTCCGCACCATCGCCTTCAGGCCGAGAAAGGTGGGGTGGTGCCGGAAATGGCCGGTCAGCACATCGCGCAGCAACGCCTGTTCCCGCGGACCGGGTAGGGCGACGCCGGCTTCCCAGCGGGTGACGGTCTCTTCGGTGGTGTCCAGCATGACGGCGAACTGCGCGGAGGTCAGCCCGTGCAGGCTTCTCAAGGCGCGGACGATCTGCGGCCATTCATACATCGGCACGGACGGCTCTCCAGATTATCACCTGGGGTAATGATGGGGAGAATACGCGATTCATACGCGAACGCACACGCAATCATGAGAAGAGGCATCCTGCTGGAGCGCCCGCCGATTGATCAGCAATGCTGACTGTTGCAGTCATAAACTCTTGATGTTGCTGTAATTTTTCAGTCTTGCTGCTCTGCTGGCTTTGCGCTTCTGGTATCGGGTATACCACTACATACTCTCTCCATCAGCAATGAGGAGACACATCATGGCCTACGCTTCCGCCCATCACAGCCACCATGACGGCCATCTGTCGCAGATCGCCAAGGATGTTGTGGAATTCGCCAGCGCCTGGTTCTCGGCCACTCCACTGTATATCGTATACCAGATCGTGTCGTCCGGCACCTATACCCCGCCGGCCAGCACCTCGACGCTCGACCTGCCGACGCTGATGCGCGAATGACCCGCGTCAGGGCCACCCGGCCCCTCGACACGGCGCCCCGCCCATCCGGGCCAGAAAAAAGGACCGACTCCCCCGGAGCGGTCCTTTTTCCTTTTCGGCCATCCGGAACGGGATCGTTCTATTCGGCAACCGTGAAGGTCGCCGGGGACTTGCCGTGGCGCTGCCGCTCCAGCATCGTCAGAAGCGCCCGTTCCAGCGAGCGCGTGTAGGCGTTCATGTCGAACAGCGGGCTGCCGTCGCGGTCCGCGCGCAGTCCGGCCCGCAGGTTCCTGAGTTCGCCGCGGTCGTTGGCCCAATGGAGCATCCGCGCCACCGCCTCCGCGTAGCCGCTCTCCAGTTCCGGCGGCTGAACAACGGGATCGGCGGACTTGGATGGCCGGTTTGAAGCATTGAATTATGCGCTTCCATCAATCTCCGCGAGAAGCTGCACCTGGAAGGACAGCAGAAAGTCAGCCCTCTCCCGCGCCCGTTCCCGCCCCGCCGGGGTCTGCATGGTGTTGGGGAGCAGCAGCAGCTTCGCCTTGAAATGGTCCAGCGCGTATTGCAGGTCGTCCAGCGGACGCCCTTCGGCCAGCGGGTCCTCGCCATGGAACAGCGCCCGCTTCATCAGGCCGGAGGTGGCGAAGCAGCGCGCGATGCCGATGGCCCCCAGGCTTTCCAGGCGGTCGGCGTCCTGGACCAGCTTCGCCTCCATGGTCAGCGGCTGGATGCCGGCGGAATAGCTGTGCGCCTCGATGGCGTGGCGGGTGGCGGGGATCAGCGCCTCCGGAAAGCCCATGCCGCGCAGGATTTCCTCCGCCCGGTCCGCCGACAGACGGGAGGCGCGGCTGCGGTCCGGATGGTCCTTGGGCACGTTCACGATGTCGTGCAGCAGGGCGGCGGCCAGCACGACCAGCATGTCGGGCGGCGGCCCGCCGTCCCGTTCGGCCTCCGCCGCGGCCAGAGCCTTGGCGGTGCGCCAGACACGAAGAAGATGGTCGACATCGTGCGCTGGGTCCTCCGCCGCGTTGGAACGCAGCCATGTGGTGATGGAGTTTTCCCAAACGGCGACATCGCCGAGCACAACATCTTTTGGCATGAGCGCTCGTCCTCTTCAGTGCTTTTTACATGACATGGGGATTGTGGGGGCCTATGTCCCGCGATCATTTGTGAGCGGACTTTCCATTCCCCAATCGGGAGCCCGAAATCAGGCGGACCTTATCCGGAATGGTTGCTCCACGCCGAATGCCCGGTGACCGCGGGCCGTACCGCCGTTAAGGTGACGCCCGCCCGGAACGGGCCGACCGACAGGCAGAGGGGAGACATGCAGCCGATCATTCAGGTGCGCGGGCTGGAAAAGACCTACGCCACCGGCTTCCAGGCGCTGAAAGGGGTCGATCTCGACATCCGCCGCGGCGAGATCTTCGCTCTGCTGGGACCGAACGGGGCGGGCAAGACCACCCTCATCAGCATCATCTGCGGCATCGTCCGGGCCACCGGCGGCAGCGTGACGGTGGACGGGCACGACATCGTGCGCGACTGGCGCGCCGCGCGGTCGCTGATCGGCCTCGTCCCGCAGGAACTGACGACCGAGGCGTTCGAAAGCGTCTGGGCGACCGTCAGCTTCAGCCGCGGGCTGTTCGGCAAGCCGCCCGATCCCGCCCACATCGAAAAGGTGCTGAAGGACCTGTCCCTCTGGAACAAGAAGGACAGCAAGGTCATGGCGCTGTCGGGCGGCATGAAGCGCCGCGTCATGATCGCCAAGGCCCTGTCGCACGAGCCGCGCATCCTCTTCCTGGACGAGCCGACCGCCGGGGTGGACGTGGAACTGCGCCGCGGCATGTGGGAGATGATCGGGCGCCTGCGCGACAGCGGCGTGACCATCATCCTGACCACCCATTACATCGAGGAGGCGGAGGAGATGGCCGACAGCATCGGCGTCATCTCCAACGGCCGCATCGTGCTGGTGGAGGACAAGGCTGCGCTGATGCGCAAGCTGGGCAAGCGGCTGCTGACCCTGCAACTCCAGAACCCGCTGGAGATCATCCCGGCGGAGCTGGCCGGCTATCCCCTGACCCTGTCCGGCGACGGGCGGGAGCTGGTCTACAGCTTCGACACGCAGGAGGAGCACACCGGCATCGCCGGGCTTCTGCGCAAGCTGGGCGACCACGGCATCGATTTCACGAACCTGCACACCGAGGAAAGCTCCCTCGAGGAGATCTTCGTCAGCCTTGTGAAGGAGCGGGCATGACCTCCCCCATCAACCTTCATGCGGTCAAGGCCATCTACCTGTTCGAGCTGGCCCGCACCTGGCGCACGCTGTTCCAGAGCATCGCGGCGCCGGTCATCTCCACCTCGCTCTATTTCATCGTCTTCGGGGCGGCCATCGGCGGGCGCTTCACGGCGGTGGACGGGGTGACCTACGGCGCCTTCCTGGTGCCCGGCCTCGTCATGATGTCGGTGCTGACGGAAAGCGTGTCCAACGCCTCCTTCGGCATCTACATGCCGCGCTATTCCGGCACGATCTACGAGGTGCTGTCGGCCCCGATCTCCGCCTTCGAGACGGTGGTCGGCTATGTCGGGGCGGCGGCCACCAAGTCGATCATCCTGGGCGCGCTGATCCTGCTGACGGCGCGGCTGTTCGTGGATTATTCGATCCAGCACCCGTTCTGGATGGTGGCCTTCCTGGTGCTGACCTCCGTCACCTTCAGCCTGCTGGGCTTCATCCTGGGCATCTGGGCGGACGGCTGGGAGAAGCTCCAGATCGTGCCGATCCTGATCATCACGCCGCTGGCCTTCCTGGGCGGCAGCTTCTATTCGATCAGCATGCTGCCGCCGTTCAGGCAGAAGGTCACGCTGTTCAACCCGGTCGACTACCTCGTCAGCGGCTTCCGTTGGAGCTTCTACGGCACCGCCGACGTGCCGGTGGCCATGAGCCTGGGCATGACCGCCCTGTTCCTGGTGATCTGCCTCGCCGTGGTGTGGTGGATTTTCCGCACGGGCTACAAGCT
>JAEYPE010000137.1 GCA_023411035.1 Pseudomonadota bacterium | reverse complement strand
ATGCCCGAAGCCGGCCACGTCCTTGCCATCGACCAGGGCACCACCTCCACCCGCGCCATCGTCTTCGACCGGCAGGGCGTTCCCGCCGGGGTGGCCCGGCGCGAGTTCGCGCAGCACTATCCCGCCGACGGCTGGGTCGAGCACGATCCGGAGGACATCTGGCGCGACACCGTGGCGGTGATGCGCGGCGCCGTGGCGGAGGCCGGGCTGAATGCGGCGGACATCGCCGCCATCGGCATCACCAACCAGCGCGAAACCACCGTCGTCTGGGACCGCCGCACGGGCGAGCCGGTGCACCGCGCCATCGTCTGGCAGGACCGCCGCACCGCCGATCTCTGCCGCAAGCTGGTCGAGGACGGCTGCGGGCCGCTGGTGCGGCGCAAGACCGGGCTGCTGATCGACGCCTACTTCTCGGCCACCAAGATCGCCTGGATTCTCGACCATGTGCCGGGCGCGCGGGAGCGGGCGGAGCGGGGCGAGCTGTGCTTCGGCACCATCGACAGTTTCCTCCTGCACCGGCTGACCGGCGGGCGGGTGCACGCCACCGACGCGACCAACGCCTCGCGCACCATGGTCTTCGACATCCACCGGCAGGAGTGGGACGAGGAGCTTCTCGCCCTGTTCGGCATCCCCTGCGCCATGATGCCCGAGGTGTTGGACAGCAGCGCGGAGTTCGGCGCGACGGAGCCGGACCTGCTGGGCCGCCCCGTCCCGATCACCGGCATCGCGGGGGACCAACAGGCCGCGACCTTCGGGCAAGCCTGCTTCGAGCCGGGGATGGTCAAGTCCACCTACGGCACCGGCTGCTTCGCCCTGCTGAACACCGGCGGCACGCCGGTGGAGTCGCGCTCCAACATGCTGACCACGGTGGCCTACCGGCTGGACGGCAAGACGACCTACGCGCTGGAGGGCTCCATCTTCATCGCCGGGGCGGCGGTGAAATGGCTGCGCGACGGGCTGGGGATCATCACCCACGCCTCGCAGACCGACGACATGGCGACCCGCGTTCCGGACAGCCACGGCGTCTATCTGGTGCCGGCCTTCGTCGGGCTGGGGGCGCCGCATTGGGACCCGCAGGCCCGCGCCGCGGTCTTCGGCCTGACGCTGGACGCCGGACCGGCGCACATCGCCCGTGCCGCGCTGGAGGCCGTGGCCTATCAGACGCGCGACCTGCGCGACGCCATGGTTTCGGATTGGTCCGCCGCCGATAAGGCGTCCTCCGACGCGCTGCGGGTGGACGGCGGCATGGCGGCGAACGACTGGCTGTGCCAGTTCCTGGCCGATATGCTGGACCTGCCGGTGGAGCGCCCGGCGGTGATCGAAACGACCGCGCTGGGTGCCGCCGGGCTGGCCGGGCTGAAGGCGGGAGTCTACAGGGGGCAGGCGGCGCTGGCCGGGGCGTGGCGGTGCGACCGCCGCTTCGAGCCGCGCATGGAGCCGGGTAAGCGCGCCCGCCTTTATGAAGGCTGGCTGGACGCCGTGCGGCGCGTGCGCCGCGAACGCTGAGGGATGAGGGCCATGTCTCTGTTGGGTGAGGATCTGCGCGGCAAGCGCGTGCTGGTGACCGGAAGCAGCCGGGGCATCGGGGCGGCGGTGGGCACGGCCTTCGCCAGCCTGGGGGCGCGGGTGGCGCTTCACGGGTCGGGCAACGGCGACGCCGCGGCCAAGCTTGCGCTCGCCCTGTCGGCGGGCGGGACGGAGGTCTTCGCCGTCAACGGCGACTTCCGCAAGCCGCGCGCCGTGGAAGCGGCGGTGGACGCGGCGGTGCAGGCGCTGGGCGGGTTGGACATCCTCATCAACAACGCGGGCACCATGGTGGGGCGGGTGCCGCTGGAGCGGATCGGCGACGATTTCCTGGACGAGGTGATCGACCTGAACCTGCGCTCCGTCGTCGTGGCCTGCCGCCGCGCCTTGCCGGCCCTGCGGGCTGCGGGGGGCGGGGCCATCGTGAACACCGTCTCCATCTCCGCCCGCACCGGAGGCAGCCCCGGCTCCTCCATCTACAGCGCGTCGAAGGCGTTCGTGTCCACCTTCACCCGCTCCCTGGCGGCGGAACTGGCGCCCGACCGCATCCGCGTCAACGCCGTGTCGCCGGGCACCATCGACACCGATTTCCACCAGCGCTATTCCTCGCCGGAAAAGCTGGCGGCGACGGCGGCGCGCATCCCGCTGGGCCGGCTGGGCACCGCGGAGGACTGCGTGGGCGCCTATCTGTTCCTGGCGTCGGACGGGCTCAGCGGCTACATCACCGGTCAGGTGATCGAGGTGAACGGCGGCCAGTTGATGGCCTGAGGAGTGATCGTGAAGCGCCTTCTCGTCGTCGCCCATTGCCCGTCGCCCAACACGCGGGCGCTGCTGGACGCCGTGCTGCGCGGCGCGCGGTCGCCCGACGTGCAGGGTGTGGAGGTGGTGGCGAAGGCGCCGCTGGAAGCCGGGCCGGACGATCTGCTGGCCGCACAGGGCGTCATCCTCGGCACGCCGGAGAATCTGGGATACATGAGCGGCGCGCTGAAGGACTTCTTCGACCGCAGCTATTACCCCTGCCTGGAGCGCACCCAGGGCCTGCCCTACGCCCTGTTCGTGCGGGCGGGCCATGACGGGACAGGCACCTGCCGCGCCGTCGCCTCCATCGCGACGGGGCTGCGCTGGCGCGCGGTGCGGGAGCCGCTGGTCTGCCGTGGCCCCTTCCGCGAAGACTTCGCCGCCTCCTGCGAGGAATTGGGGCTGCTGATGGCCGCCGGGCTGGAGGCCGGAATCTTCTGATCTTTCATTTTCCGGGGGCCTATGCCCGGCCGGGCGTCATCTATCGGGAGTGCTATTGACGGCACCCCCCCTTCATACAGTCTCCTACGTGGAACGAAACAGCGCCACGCCCGATGGCGCGCGTATAAGGAGGAGCCGATGGAGAGCAGCAAGGGCCGGCCGGTCTGGCGCGGCGAGGTCAAGCAGGTCGGGACCATCACGGTCACCGACGACACGACCGGAAAAACCGTCAAGCTGCCGCTTCTGGAAGGCGAGACCGGGCCGCGCGCCATCGACGTGCGCAAGCTCTACGCGGAAACCGGCTACTTCACCTTCGACCCCGGCTTCACCTCCACGGCGAGCTGTGAGTCGGCCATCACCTACATCGACGGCGACGAGGGCATTCTGCTGCACCGTGGCTACGCCATCCAGGATCTGGCGGAGCATTGCGACTATCTGGAGGTCTGCCATCTGCTGCTGCGCGGCGAACTGCCCAACCCGCAGCAAAAGGAGGAGTTCGAGCGCACCATCACCTACCACACCATGGTGCATGAGCAGTTGAGCCGCTTCTACAGCGGGTTCCGCCGCGACGCGCACCCCATGGCGGTGATGTGCGGCGTGACCGGGGCGCTGTCGGCCTTCTACCACGACTCGACGGATATTTTTGATCCGAGGCAGCGGATGATCGCCGCGCACCGGCTGATCGCCAAGATGCCGACCATGGCCGCCATGGCCTACAAATACTCGGTCGGCCAGCCCTTCATGTATCCGCGCAACGACCTCACCTACGCGGAAAACTTCCTCTACATGACCTTCGGCACGCCCTGCGAGCCGTACAAAGTCGATCCGGTCCTGGCCCGCGCCATGGACAAGATCTTCATCCTGCATGCCGACCACGAGCAGAACGCCTCCACCTCCACGGTGCGGCTGGCCGGTTCGTCGCACGCCAACCCCTTCGCCTGCATCGCCTCGGGCATCGCTGCGCTCTGGGGGCCGGCCCATGGCGGCGCGAACGAGGCCGTGCTGCTGATGCTGGAGCAGATCGGGTCGGTCGAGCGCATCCCCGAATTCATCAAGCGCGCCAAGGACAAGAACGATCCCTTCCGCCTGATGGGCTTCGGCCACCGGGTCTACAAGAATTACGACCCGCGCGCCAAGATCATGCGCCAGACCTGTTACGAGGTTCTGGATGTTCTGGGCATCAAGGACGAGCCGCACCTCGCCATCGCCATGGAACTGGAGAAGATCGCGCTGGAGGACGGCTATTTCGTCGAGAGGAAGCTGTACCCGAACGTGGACTTCTATTCCGGCATCATCCTGAAGGCGATGGGCTTCCCGACCAGCATGTTCACCGTTCTGTTCGCGCTGGCCCGTACCGTCGGCTGGATTTCCCAGTGGCAGGAGATGATCGAGGACCCGCAGCAGAAGATCGGGCGCCCCCGCCAGCTCTACATCGGCAATCCGGGCCGCGCTTTCGTTCCGCTGAACAAGCGCGGCTGACGGATCGCCTTCTCTTTACCCCACGGCGATGCGGTAGCTCAGCTCCCGCATCGCGCCGGGGGGGAGATGCAGCAGCCCCGGCTTGTCCATGAACTCCCCGTCGAAGTCCGCCGGGGAGGCATGGCCGTGCCAGGGCTCGATGCACAGGAAGGGCGCGCCGGACGGCTTCGACCAGATGCCCAACTCGCGGAAGCCCTCCCAGGAGACGGTGAGGGCTGGCGCACCAGGGGCGCCGTAGCGGACGGAGCGGCTGGCCGGCTGGTAGAGGATCACCGCGTCCCGCGCGAACAGCCCCTCGTTCAGCGGCAGGCGGCGCCCCTCGATGGGAGTCGGCTCCGGCTGCGGGGAGAGGAGACCGCCATCGACGCGGCGGATCGGGGCGGGTTCGTCCGTTTCGAACAGAAGTTCGTGCGCGTCCTTCGGAACGTCCTCCTGCAACGGCCAGAGGAAGGCCGGATGCACCCCGAGCGAGGCGGGCAGCACCTCCTTACCCGGATTGGTCAGGCGATGCCGGATGGTCAGCCCCTCCGCATCCAGGTCGAAGATCAGTTCCAGCCGGAAGGCGAAGGGGTAGAGCGCGCGGGTCGCGTCATCGTCGCTCAGCGACAGGCGGCAGAGGGTGGGGGTGTGCTCCTCCCAGGCGAAGCGGCGGTCGCGGGCGAAGCCGTGCTGGGTCATGCGGAAGCTTTGGCCCCGGTGGCGCAGCGTGTCGTCCTTCAGCCGTCCGACGATGGGGAACAGCACCGGCGCGTGGCGCGGCCACTCCGGACCGGCCTGCCAGAGCAGTTCCCGTCCATCGACGGTCAGGGAGCAGAGTTCCGCCCCGTCGGCCTTGATCGCGGCGCCGAGGCGCCCGTTGCTGAGCGTGTGCCGGTCCATGGATGCAGTCCTCTGTTCACATCAGTGAGGCGGATAGATGGCGGTGATGCCTTCGATGATCGTCTGTGCGGCCAGCGCCGCCAGGACGATGCCGAGCACCCGGCTGACCGTGTGGATCACCGTGCGGCCGAGCAGCTTGTTCACCACGTCCCCGATGACCAGAAGCACCATGACGCTGCCCACCGCGACCGCGGCGGCGCCCAGCACCAGCCCCTGACCGGCGATGGTCGAGCCGAAACGGTCCATCAGCAGCAGGGTCGAGGTGATGGCCCCCGGCCCGGCGATCAGCGGAATCGCCAGCGGGAAGACGGCGAGGTCTTGGGCCTCCTCCACCGTCCGGGCGTCGTCGGCGGTGCGCTCCTTGCGCTCGGCCCGGCGCTGGAACAGCATTTCGAAGGCGATCCAGAACAGCAGCGCGCCGCCCGCGATCCGGAAGGCCGGCATGCCGATGGACAGGGCGTTCAGCACCAACTCGCCGAAATAGGCGAAGAAGACGATGATGGCGAAGCTGATGAGCGGGCCGCGCAGGGCGATGGTGCGCTTGCGCCGGCTGTCGAAGCCGCGCGTCAGGCCGAGATAGATCGGGACCAGCCCGATCGGATCGACCACGACCAGAAACACCACAAGCGCGCTGATGAAATCTTCCACGGTCGGAACCCCGGACTGCGAGACCCTGTTTGCCGCTCCTCTGTTACCAAAGCCACGGCGGTCGGCCAAGGGTGCGGCCAAGGGGCAGACGAGGAAAACGGCGATTGCGGCATGCAATCCATGCTGGCGCATGGCGTTCCGGAGACTATATTCGTCTCACAATTCAAATTTTCTCCCCTCCCGGAGCGCAGGCTTTGAGCAAGACCGTAATCGTCGTGGACGACAGCAAGCTTTCCCGCATGCATGTTCGCGGCATAATACTTCGGAACAAGCCGGATTGGACGGTCATCGAGGCGGCGAACAGCGCGGAACTCTACGAGAAACACGCCGAAAGTGATATCCATATCGCCATAATTGATTTCAACATGCCGGGCGACAATGGCCTGGAGGCCGCCGCCCGCCTGTTGGAAGCCAAGCCGGACATCCGCGTGGCCATCATCACGGCCAATGCCCAGGATTCGGTGGTTTCCGGCATCCGCGCGCTGGGGGCCGCCTTCATGCCCAAGCCGCTGGAGGAGGAGCAGATGGTCCGCTTCCTGACCGCCGCCAGCCTGCCGCGCCGTCCTGCGGCGATTGGCGGGGAGGCGGGGTGACCGGCCCGGCCCGGCGGGGGCGCGCCGATGGACCCGGCTCCGATGGGGCTTGAGCTGGACGAGCTGGAACGCGACGCGCTGACGGAGCTGGGGAACGTCGGCGTCGGCCAGGCGTCCACGGCGCTCAGCCGCGTGATCGGCGGGCCGGTGGAAATCTCCGTGCCGATGGTCAGCCTCGTTCCCGGCGACCGGGTGGTCGGCCTGCTTCGGCCGTCGCTGCCGGGATCGCTGATCGCGGTGGCGGAATGCCTGTCCGGAGCCTTCCTCGGCTCGGCCATCCTGCTGATGCCGGAACGGAGCGGCCTGCCGCTGGCCAGCGCCGCCCTGCCGCCCGGCATCCCGAAGGAGGACGCGGCGGAGCTGCTGGAGGAGGCGCTGTCCGAGGTCGGCAACATCGTGCTGAACGGTTGCCTGTCCTCCATGGGAAACCTGTTGGGCGTCACGGTCGGCACCACCTTGCCGCAGGTTCTGCACGGTGTGGGGGAAGACCTGCTGGCCCGTTGCGGGGTCGCCCTGACGGCGGACGCCCAGGCGATCCTGTTCCACGTCACCTTCCGGGCGTCGTCCCACGATGTGGAGGGGACCATCGTCCTGGCGCTGGACGCCGGTTCCGCGGCGGAGCTGCGGGCGGCCATCGGGCGCTGCATCGGTCGGATGCTGGGCTGAAAAGACCATTGGAATCAACCAACAAGAGCCACCGATGAAAACTGGGGGCTCTCGGGGCAAGGGGTTCGGATCATGGCATTGGTCAAAAAGAAGCGGATCGACACGGCGCGCGCCTCCCGGAACGCGGACAGCGGGGAGGACGCGGTTCTGCCGACCGGGGAAACGGACCTGCCCGACCAAGGTCCGTCTGGCCACGGTCCGTCCGGCCAGCCCGACAACACGCTTTCGACCCGCCGCGCGGCGGAGGTGCGGCGCCGTGCCCGTGCCGGCAACCGGCGGCGCAAGGCTGCGGAGGGCATCGCCGCCGCGGCCAACGAACTCGCCAGCGGCGTGACCCAGGCCGCCGCCGCCGCCGAGGAATTGCGCAAGGCCATGGAGCAGGTGGCCGCTGGAGCGGAAGAGGCGGCAAGCGCCACCCAGCAGTCGCAGCGGATGATCGACCGCAGCGCCGGGCTGATCGGGCGCGCCCGCAGCAACGCCGAATCGTCGCTGACACGCATCGAGGCGTTGCAATCCCTGATGAAGGACGTCAGCGGCCAGATCCTCGCCTCCGTCGATGGGCTGGTCCGCGCCGCGGAGCGGCAGGAAGCCACCGTCGCCCTGGTCCGCGACCTGGAACGGCAGGCGGCGGAGATCGGCACCATTGTGGACGGCGTGGCGGTCATGGCGGACCAGACCAACCTGCTGGCGCTGAACGCCGCCATCGAGGCCGCACGCGCGGGCGACGCCGGGCGCGGCTTCGCCGTGGTGGCCGACGAGGTGCAGGCCCTGGCCGAGCGGTCCGAACGCTCCGCCAACGACATCAACCGTATGGTCGCCCAAATCCAGGAGGCGGTGGGCGCCATCGTGGAGGGCATCGTGACCGCCGCCGATGCGTCCAAGACGGAGGTCGAGCGGGGCCGCCGGATCGCCGCCCAGCTCGACCGGGTGCGCGACGGCATGGGGGACATCGCCCGCGGCGCGCAGGACACCATCAAGGCCGCCCTGGAGGCCGACGCCGCCGGGCGGGAGGCGCAGCGCGGCGCCGAAAGCGTGGCCTCCGCCGCGGAGGAGCAGGCGGCGGCCAGCGAGGAGGCGCTGAAGACAGTCGGCGAGCAGGCGAAGGCCCTGGCCCAGAGCGAGCAGGCCGCGGGCCAGCTTTCCGATCTGGCGGACGAGTTGAGCGGCAGCACGGACATCCACCGCGCCGCCGGGGATCTGGGCTCCGCCGCCGAGCAGTTGTCCGCCGCCATCGAGGAGATCAACCGCGCCGCCGCCCAGATCATGGCGGCGATCACCCAGATATCCCGCGGCGCCCAGGCCCAGGGTGCGGCGACCCACCAGTCCGGCAGCGCCATCGCGGAGATCGAGGCCAGCGCCCGGCTCGGCCGCACCCGTGCGGAAGAGGCGCTTCAGCGCTGCGTCGGGCTGGAGGCGCTGCTGTCCGAGACGCAGGGCATGGTCGGGGCCCTGACCGCCGGGGTGGGGGAGGCGGTGGCCGCCAGCCGCCGCACGGTGGAGCGGATCGGCGCCATGGAGCAGGTGGGGCGGCGCATCGACAAGGTGGTGGACGCCATCTCCATCATCGCCATCCAGACCGGGATGCTGGCGGTCAGCGGCTCCATCGAAGCGGCGCGGGCCGGGGAGTTCGGGCGCGGCTTCACCGTCGTCAGCAACGACATCCGCAACCTCGCCCGCGACAGCTCGGAGAATGTAGAGCGGGTGAAGGACATCGTTTTCGCCATCCAGGACCAGATCGGGCGCGTCCGCCGCGACATCGAGGACATCGGCACGGAAACGGCGCGTCAGGCCGCCCGCCACCAGGAGTTCGCCGGCAGCCTCGCCGCCGCCGTCGCGGACCTGCGCACGGTGACCTCCGACAGCCGCGAGATCGTGGAGAGCGCGGGCGAGGTGCAGCGCGCCGTGGCGGAGGCGCAAAAGGGCGTGGAGCAGATCGCCGACGCGGCCAACCAGGCCAACCGCTCCGCCGCCGAAGCGGCCAAAGCCGCGCGGGAGCAGGCGAAGGGGGCCGAGGAACTGGCCGCCGCCATCGAGGAGATCGCCGCCATGGCCGACGAACTGCAAGGGGCCGGCTGACCGGCCGGGCTGGAGGAGACGACCCATGGCCGCGATCACCCACCGCGACGGCGTGCGTTCCTTCGTCCTCTTCACGGTCGGTGGCATGGCGTTGGCCCTGCCGCTGGAGGGCGTGCTGGAAATCCTGCGCCCGCCCGCGCTGGTGCCCATCCCGCTGGGGCCGCCCAGCCTGGAAGGGCTGGCCCGGCGGCGCGGGGCCGTGCTGCCGGTCATCGGCCTGCGCCGTGTGCTGGGGCTCGCCGGGACCGACCGTGGTGAGAGCAAGGGCGCGCGGCTGTTGATCGTCCGCCACAACGGCCAGCCGGTCGGCCTGCTGGTGGACCGCGTGTCCGGCCTGTCCGGCGTGGGGGAGGACCGCATCGCCGACGTGGGCACTGCGCCCGATGCGTCCACCGGCCCGTCCATCGACGCGGAGCTTCTGGCCGGTGCGATCCTGGCCGGGGAGGAGAGGGACGGCGCCCTGATCCTCGACCCCGGCCCGATGATCGAACGCCAGTTCGCCGATCTGGGCCGGGCCGGCGGAGCGGCGGGGAAGGCGGATTCCGGTGCCGCGCCCCAGCCGAAGGCCGCGACCACGGCGGCGGTGCGGGATGAGGAACAACTCGTCGTGCTCGCCGTTGGGGGGCAGGAGTTTTCGCTGCCGGTGGCGGCGGTGCGGGAGGTCGTTCCGGTTCCGGACGCGGTGACCCGCGTTCCCCGTGCCCGGACCCATCTGCTGGGCGTGATGACGCTGCGCGACGCGCTGCTCCCTCTGGTCGGTCTGCGGGAGCTGTTCGGGCTGGACGCCGCGGAGGAGGGTGGACGCGGAAAGGTGGCCGTCCTGCGCACGGCGGAAGGTCCTGTGGGTGTGGTGGTGGAGGGCGTGCGGGAAATCCTGCGCGTGCCCCGCGGGCGCATCGACCCGGTGCCGCCGTTGATGGCGCGGGAGGCGGAGTTCGAGGACATGGACGGCATCGCGCGGCTGGAGGGCGGCGCCCGTCTGATCCCGGTTCTGTCGGCGGAACGGCTGTTCCGTCATGGGGCTGGGCATGGCGCGAGCGATGCCGGGGACCGTGAAGGGGAGGCGGCTGTGACGACGGGAGCGGCGGCGGAGCGGGCGGACGCCTTCGTGGTGTTCCGGCTGTCCGGGGCGGAATACGGTTTGCCGGTGGCGGCGGTGAGGGAGGTGCTGCGCCAGCCCGACGCCGTGACCCCGCTTCCCAACGCGCCGGACTTCGTAAGCGGTGTGACGACCCTGCGCGGCGCCGTCCTGCCGCTGGTCGCCCTGCGCCGCCTGCTGCGCCTGCCGGAAGGGCGTGGGAATTCCGGAGAACGGGGGCGCGTGGTGGTGATCGCCGAGGGAACGGCGCGCGCCGGGCTGCTGGTGGACGGCATGGCCGGCATCGTCCGCATTCCGGACGGCGCCATCGAGCCGGCCCCCGTCGTGTCGCAGGCCCAGCACCGCCTGATCCGCCGGATCGGCACGCTGGAAAGCGCGGGAGAGCGGCGGATGATCCTGCTGATGGACCCGGCGGGACTGCTGGACATGGACCAGCTTGCCGACCTTCTGGCCGCGGTCTGATCCGAAGATGGGCCGGTTCATGGTGAAGGTTCTGGTGGTCGATGATTCGGCGCTGATGCGGCGGCGCATCGGGGACATCCTCTCGTCCGCCGGTTTCGAGGTGGAAACCGCCGCCGATGGGGCGAAGGCGCTGGAGCGACTGCCTGAATTCGACCCGGATGTGGTGACCCTGGACGTCACGATGCCCGGCATGGACGGGCTTTCCTGCCTGAAGCGCATCATGGTCGAGCATCCGAAGCCGGTGGTCATGGTCTCCGCCCTGACCGCGGAGGGGGCGGAGGTCACGCTGGAAGCGCTGCGGCTGGGGGCGGTGGAGGCCGTGCGGAAACCCACCGGCGTGGGCGCCGTCGCCGGCATCGCAGAGGAGCTTGTGGATACCGTGCGCGCCGCCGCCGGGTCCCGCCCCAGGCGGGTGCAGGGATTGCGGGAGCGGCTGCGCCGGGCGCGGGAGCGCATCGCCGGGGCGGACTTCCTGGCCGACGACGATGCCCCTTCCAAACCGCGGAACGAGGCCGGCGGTGACGCGGAGCAGGGCGAAGGGCTGGTGCTGATCGGCGTGTCCACGGGCGGGCCGCGCACGCTGGAGGACATACTGCCGTTTCTGCCTGCGGATTTCCCCTGGCCGGTGGTGGTGGTCCAGCACATGCCCGCCAGCTTCACCGGCCCGCTGGCCCGCCGCCTGGACGCCATTTCAGCCCTGAGCGTGGTGGAGGCCGCGGCGGCGACCCTCCTCCAGCCGGGAATGGCCTGCATCGCGCGCGGCGGCGCCGATCTTCAACTCGTCCGGCGCGGCGGGCGGCTGTTCGCGCAGCCCTTCCCGGCGGACGAGGCGCGGAACTGGCACCCGAACGTGGACCGGCTGGTCGAAAGCGCTCTGCGCGCGGTGGCACCGTCGCGGCTGATCGGTGTTCTTCTGACGGGCATGGGGTCGGACGGGGCGTCGTCCATGACGGAGTTGCGGCGGCAGGGTGGACGGACCATCGCGGAAGCGGAGGACAGCGCCGTGGTGTTCGGCATGCCGCAGGAACTGATCCGTCGCGGCGGCGCCGACATGGTGCTGCCGTCCGAACGGGTGGCCCAGCAGGTGATGCGGTGGGTGAAGGGCTGACAGGATGAGGGAGGAGGCGGCATGGCCCTGGTGAAAGCCCGGAAGATGGGAACGGCGGCACCCGCGGGCGCTGCGGAGAGCGGCGATCCGCCGGCGCGGCTGGACGACGCCGACCCGGCACAGCGCCGCCGGGCCGCTCATGCCCTTGACGCCCATGCCTTGGGTGAACGTCCCGATGTCGTCCCGGCCCTGTCCGCAAGGCTGGCGCGGGAGGAGGACCCGAGCGTCCGTGAAGTCCTTCTCACCGCTTTGGTCCGCGCCGGCACCGGGGCGGCCGCCTCTGCGCTGGTGCCCTATCTGGCGAGCGAGGATGTCGGGCTGCGCAACGGCGTGATCGAAAGCCTTCAGCAAATGCCCGCCGCCGTGGTGATGCCGGAGGTCGCCCCGCTGCTGGAGGCGGCAGATTCCGATCTGCGGATCTTCGCGGCCCAACTCGTCGGAAAGCTGCCCCATCCGGACCGGCTGGGCCTGCTGGCCGGGGTGATCGACCGCGACCCGCATGTGAACGTCTGCCTCTCCGCGGTGGAAGCGCTGATGGAAAGCGGCGATCCCGCCGCCCTGCCGGTCGTGGAGCGGCTGGCCGCGCGTTTCCCGGACGATCCCTTCGTCGCCTTTTCCGTCGATGCGGCGCGCCGCCTGTTTTCCGGAGCCTGAATGACGCCGCCTTCGGACAAGGGTGACGACGCAGGCTTGAGCGCGGCGGATTACGACGCCTTCTGCCGGTTCCTGCGGGAACGCACCGGCCTGTCCTTCACCGAGGCCAAACGCTACTTCGTGGACCGCCGCGTGTCCGAGCGGATGGCGGCGGTCGGGATGGGAAGTGTTCGCCAGTACTTGGATCTGCTGCGATTCCAGGCGTCGGGGGAGGAGTTGCAGCTTCTCGTCAACCGCATGACGGTGAACGAGACCTATTTCTTCCGCGAGATGTACCAACTCGACTGCCTCGTGAACGCCGCGCTGGACGAGGTGGTGCGCGGGCGCGAGCCGGGCAGCCGGGTGCGCATCTGGTCCGCCGGCTGCGCCACGGGGGAGGAACCCTATTCCATCGCCATCACGCTGCTGGAACGGTGGAGCCGGGTGGACGATTTCGAGATCGAGCTGTACGCCTCCGACATCGACAGCCATGTGCTGGCCCGCGCGCGGGAAGGCATTTACGAGGAACGGTCGCTCCAGGCACTGCCGCGGGCGCTCGTCGCCAAATACTTCACCCGCCTGGACGGGCAGCGCTGGCAGATCATGGAGGAGTTGCGGGACTCCATCGACTTCTCTCTGGTGAACATCGCCGATCCGCAGCAGATGGCGAATTTCCGTGGCATGGACGTGATTTTCTGCCGCAATCTGTTGATCTATTTCGACGACCTGGGACGGCGGGAAGCGGCGTCGATGTTCTACGACGCGCTGTCGCCCCGCGGATTCATCTGCCTCGGCCATTCGGAGAGCATGAGCCGGATGTCCTCCCTCTTCGAGCCGCGCCGTTTCGCTGACGCCATCCTCTATCAGAAGCCCCAGAGTTAAGGAGGCCGCCCGGTGACCGACAAACCCATCCCACAGCCCCGCGTCCTCGTGGTGGACGATGCCGTGACGGTGCGGGCCTACACCCGGCAGGTGCTGGAGGCCGATGGCTTCACGGTGGACGAGGCGGTGAACGGGATCGACGGGCTGGAACACGCGCTCGCCGTCGCGCCGGACCTGCTGATCGTGGACATCAACATGCAGAAGATGGACGGCTACACCATGCTGCGCCGGTTGCGGCAGGAACCCGCCTTGCAGGACGTGCCGGCCATCATGATCAGCACCGAATCCAAGGACAGCGACCGCGAACAGGCGCTTCTGGCCGGGGCCAACTGGTATTTCGTCAAGCCGGTGCGCCCCGGCGACCTGACCGCCGCCGCACGCCTGTTGACGGGATGGTGCGAGGGACGGTCATGAGCGCGCTGTTCGACCAGTTCGTCCTGGAATCGCGGGAGTTGCTGGAGGCCGCGGGGGCCGCGCTGCTGCGGCTGGAGCGCGATCCGGCGGACAAGGCGGCGGTCAACGACCTGTTCCGCGCGCTGCACACGCTGAAGGGCGCCACCGCCCTGTTCGACATGGCCCCCTTCACCCGCATGGTCCATGCAGGGGAGGACGCGCTGATGGCCGTGCGCGACGGACATGCCGCCATGTCCGGCGATCTGGCCGACCGGCTGCTGGACCTGCTGGACACCGGAGCCGCCTGGGTCGATGGGCTGGAGAACTCGCAGACCCTGCCCGGCGATGCGGACGCCCACGCGCTGGCTTGGGAGGCGCGGCTGCGCACGGCACTCGGCAGACCGGCGGCGACCGCGGACGACGGCACGCCCGCCGGTTTCGCCTGGGTGGACGCGTTGCCGGAGGCGGAGCGGGCGAAGGCCACGGGCCGCACGGTCACCGCCATCGCCTACGATCCCGCGGAGGACTGCTTCTTCGCCGGGGACGATCCGCTGGACCTGTGCCGCCGCATCCCCGACCTGCTGCTGTTGCGTGTCGAGGCCGCCGGGCCGTGGCCGCCGCTGGCCGAACTGGACCCTTACCGCTGCGCCCTGCGCTTCCGCGCGCTGAGCGGTGCTTCGAAGGAAGACCTGACGCGCCTGTTCCGCAGTGTTCCCGATCAGGTGACATTCGCCACGGTCGCGATTCCCGCCCAGACCGAGCCCGCGCCGCCTCCCAGCCTCGCTGCCGCCATGCTGCGGGAGCAGGCGCGCATCCTCGGCCTGCCCGGCAGCGCGGAGGAGACAGCGGCCCGCCGTGCGGCGGTGCTGCGGGCGGTGCGCAACATCCTGACCGCCGAGGGGCGGGACGCCGAACGGCCGGCGCTGGACCGCGCCGCCGATGGCCCGGCGGACGCGCTCATCCGCCGCATCGAATCCCTGGCGGACGGGCCGGCCGCGGTGCCCGGCGCGCCGTCCACCGCTCCGGTGTCCCCGGCCCGGCGCGCGCTGCGCGTGGATGCGGAGCGCATGGACCGGCTGATGGCGCTGGTCGGCGAACTGGTCGTCGCCAAGGGAAGCCTGCCCTACCTCGCGCGCGAAGCGCAGGAGGGGCGGAGAGCCGACGCGCTGGCCCAGGGGATCAAGGAAGCCCATGGCCGCATAGACGCCATCGTGGGCGAATTGCAGGACGCGGTGCTGCGGCTGCGCGTGCTGCCCCTGTCGCGCGTCTTCGACCCGCTGCCCCGGCTGGTCCGTGACACCGCGCGGCGGCTCGGCAAGCCGGTGGAGCTTCACCTGTCCGGCGGCGAGACGGAGGCCGACAAGGACATCCTCGACATTCTGGGCGAACCGCTGCTGCACCTCGTCCGCAACGGGCTGGACCACGGCGTCGAACCGCCGGAACGCCGCCGCGCCGCCGGTAAGCCGGAGGTGGGGACGATCCGCGTGCAGGCTTTCCAGGACAGCAGCGGCGTGGTCGTGGAGGTTTCCGACGACGGCGCCGGCATCGATGCGGAGGCCGTGCGCCGCAAGGCGGTGGCGAAGGGCGCCCTGACCGCGGAGCAGGCGGCGTCCCTGTCCGACGCGGACGCGCTGCGCCTGATCTTCCTGCCGGGGGTCAGCACATCGGACACCGTGTCGGACCTGTCGGGCCGCGGCGTGGGGATGGACGCGGTGCGCGGCGCGGTGGAGCAGGCGGGGGGACGGGTGGAGGTTGCCTCGGCGCCCGGCGCCGGGACGCGCTTCCGTCTGGTCCTGCCGCTCACCATGATGGTCACGCGGCTGGTGACGGTGGAGACGGCTGGCACGCTCTACGGCTTTCCGGTCACGTTGGTCACCGGCATGCAGCGCATTCCCCACGAAGCGATCCGCCGTGTGAAGCACGCGGAAAGCGTCGTCGTTCAGGACGCGGTGGTGCCGCTGCTGCGGCTGCGCCGCCTGCTCAACCTGCCGGAGGACGAGCGGGAGCGGAAGGGCGAGGCGGTGCTGCTGGTGGACCTCGGCGGGCAGCCGGTCGCGCTGGTGGTGGATGCCTTCCGGGAGCGCGCCGACGTGGTGCTGAAGCCGATGGCCGGGGTGCTCGCCCGGCTGCGCGGCTATGCCGGCACGGCGGTGCTCGGCGACGGGCGCCTGCTGCTCGCCCTCAACCTGCGGGAGCTTCTGTGATGCCCATCCGTTTCGAGGGCCGCACCGCCCGTTTCGACGGCGCCTGCACGGTGGAGGAGGCGATCCCGCTTGCCGAATGGCTGGGGACTGCGGAGGAACCCCGGCTGGACCTTGGCGGCTGCACGGCTCTGCACACCGCGCTGTTGCAAGTGCTGTTGGCAGCGCGAACGCCCGTCGCGGTGCCGCCGGAGGACGCCTTCCTGAAGGGCTGGGTGATGCCGGTGCTGGACGTTCCCTTCGACCCGCGCCTGTTCCGGTAACCGCCGACCTTCAGGAAAACAGCTCCATCGTGTCGGGGACCTTGGTGGGCGTCCGGCCGGACAGGATGGCGCCGACCGCCTCGACCGCGGACACCAGCGAGGACTGCGAGAAGGGCTTCGGCAGACAGCCGACGCCGTATTCGCGCGTCGGTTCGACCTCCTCCCGGTAGGATGTGACGAACAGGCAGGGGATGCCCAGCGCGGTCATCCGGCGGGCCGCGTCGATGCCGCTGGACCCCTGGGCCAGATGAATGTCCACCAGCGCCAGATCCGGCTTCACCTCCCGCGCCAGGAGCAGCGCCTTTTCGCTGGTGGAGGCCGGTCCATGAACCTCGTGCCCGGCGGATTCCAGGTAGAAGCTCTGCTCCATGGCGATCAGCACTTCGTCCTCGACGAGAAGGATCTTCATCCGTTCCACTCCGCCGCGCTGTCTTCCAGGATGGGGCCGCGCGCTTCCGGCATGCTCAGCGCGATGCGGAAGGACGTCCCGCGTTCCACCGGCGCCAGCGTGACCGTCGCGCCGATCTGTCCGGTCAGGCCGGTGATGAGCCGCATGCCGAGGCTGCGCGACCGGTGCATGTCGAACCCGGCGGGGAGGCCGGGCCCCTGGTCGGTCACGGTGAGCGCCAGCGTGCCGCCGTCCCGGTCCAACGCCACCAGGACGTTGGCGGGCAACGGCCCGCGGTGCTTGATGGCGTTGGTGATCAGCTCGTTGGCGATCAGCCCCAGCGGGGCCGCCTGATCGATGGGCAGGTCGATGCGCTCCGCCCGGATCTCGATGGAGCCCAGCGTGTCGCCGCCCGATGCGCGGGACAGGTCGCCGCACAGCTCGTTCAGGTAGCCGCCGAACTCGATGGTCTGGAACTGCTCGGTCTGGTACAGCCGGCTGTGCACCCGCGCGATGGCGTCGATGCGGCTGCGGGCGTCCTGGAAATGGACGCGCTCGGCGGCGCTCGGCAGGCTCATGGTCTGGAGCGTCAGCAAGCTGGAGACGAGCTGAAGGCTGTTCTTCACCCGGTGGTTCACTTCGCGCAGCAGGGTGGATTTCTGTCCCACCAGCTTGCGCAGCGCCGCTTCCATCGACTTGATCTCGGTCACGTCGATGTGCATCAGCACCGCCCCGCCGAAGGGGCCGGCGGTCATGGG